>NZ_CAJMZG010000005.1:0-447610 GCF_905220255.1 Paraburkholderia sp. J69-1
CTCCCGTCGCGACAGTCAAACGAAAGCATGGAGCCCACATCTGCAGATGCGCGGCCGTTTTCCCCTATCTTTTGTGATGCTGGTCCTGGTGACCTTGTCCGGTATGTCATGCGGTCACGCACCAACATCTCAAGACATCGAATCGCCCGCTTCGTCGAAGTCGGCCTACGCCGCCCCGCGGGATCACGAGCAGGCGGGGCGTCGTCAGTTAAGAAATACGCCAGACGGCGAAGCAAGCGATGGGTTACTCGATTCGCTCGCAACTGACTATTTCGACACTGAAGCGCTTAACTACGCCAACGAACTGCGCTGGGACGCCGACCACCGGCCAGATCTGAAGCCGACTCCCGTGCAGAGTGCGGAAGTGGATATGGGACGGGCGCTCGCGCTGTCGTCGAACGACGACTACGACAGCGCGCTCACGGCAATCGACGCAGCGATCGACGCAGCGATCGACGCAGCGATCGACAGCTTCCAGAAAGCGCACGTCGAAATGTACTGGATCACGTACGCGTGGGCGCTGCGCTATCGCCTGACGATCGCGCTCGCGCTGGGGCGCATCGGCGACTACCGGGCAGATGGGGCTGCGCTCGAATCCGCGGCGATCGTCAATCCGGTCGTCGCACGCGCTACCAGCTCCGACGAACGCAGGGCAATAGAGTGACGAAACGGCACGACTCTCCCGGCCGGCGCAAGCGTTGACGGTCAAACCGGAGTCCGCAACCGCGAGTTGAGCAAACGCGCAAAAAAGTTTCGCCGGCGTGCTTGCTGGAGCGCATCCGCGTTGTCGAGTTCCAGACGTACCGCGCGATCACGCTCAACTTTCATCACCTCGCGAATGCCTACGCTATAGGGGACAAGAAAGCGTAACAGGAGGAATGGCGTCACCATGAAGGCAGCCACGACCACCCAAAGCAAAAGCTCTTTCCCCCGCGCACCAGCCACGGCGCCGACCACGCTTGTCGTCGCCATGCCAAGGCCCGCACCGAAGTTCGCCGCCAGTCCGGAACGCCCCACGCGCCGCTCGCCTTTTGTCTGCCGTCCAAAGCGCTTGACCTTTCCATTTTCAATCGCGAGCGTCGGACTTTTGAACGTCTGTTTGAAATCGTGCCAGTTGGTCTGTCGTTCAGTCTGGTAGCGAACACCATAAATCACGGCGAGAATCACGAAGTAAATGCCCGCGACAAGCACAGGCCCAGGCGCTGGAATCCACGACTCAAGCGCAGTTTGCGTCGTCATCAGGATAAAAAAAACAAAGAACAGCGCCAGGAGAGCCTGAACGGTTCCCTGATAGCAGGAATATCGCACTGTAAAAAATGCAGCCATGATGCTCAAGCCAAGCGCGGCAAACAGCACCGGCACAAGCACCCAGGTGAGGATCGGGAAACAGCCGGAAGTCAACCCTCCCGTCACAAGGCAGAGAAAGTACAGCAATAACGGCAAGCGGATCAATTCGCGTTCCATATGTCTTTTACCAATGATGTTTAGCAGCGAACTCATCCCAGGCGTCGCCAACTTGCTTGCCATACAGATGTGAAAAAACAATCTGGGCGCTAATACCCACGCCATACCCAATGGCAAGAACAGCAATAACGGGAAGCTCGACAGGCGCACCGACGATCATAACCGCCACCGCCGGTGCCACCGCACCTGCTGCCCAACCCGCCAGCCACCCGGCTGCGTTGGCAGGCTGGCTATGCGCCTCCAGACTTGCGAACTGATGCATATTGTCCGCATCAATGGCGTCCAGAATGGCTTGAGGTCCAAATGCGAGCAACCCGCCGACACCTACCCCGGTGATTTGACCGCCCATGGACTTTCCAAAACCGTCGAGGTTCAGTTTGTTACGAGCTTCGAGTGCGTCCAGCGTCGCCTGGCGATAGGCCGGTATTCGCATGACATTTTGTGCGCTACGCCCCTTGATGACGTAGCCTGCCGCTTTTTTGTTGACTGGGATCTCGACAACCCACTGCCCTTCAACACGAAGCAACTGAAGTGTTTTCCCAAATCGCTTCTGGAATGACTTGATGCCCTGATTGCCACCTTTGTTCGCCCAGGCTAAAAGCTTGGCGCGTACATCGTCGGGTAGTTCAAGCAATTCGGATGTCGAAGCCTTTTGAACTTGCGACATCACCGCCCCGGCTCCGGATGCGATTGTGGCGCTGACGTTCGATGGAGAATAAATGGCGTTCAGGATGTCGCCGCTCAGGCCTGGAACGCTCTGCGCCTCCTTGTACAATTTACCAAACTCTGTCTTGTTCAAACTTTTTTCGGCATCACGCAACGCGAGCCGAAGTTGCAGCAGAACATTCACTCGATCAGCGGGCGCCAGATCGCTGTCGTACTTTACCTTTGTCAGCCGTGTAGCGTGGTCGTATTCGAAGCGTGTCGTCAAACCTGCGGCATCGGTGGATGCAATCAATAGATCGAAGGGCCCGTAGCTGCGTTTGGTAGATCGCCCTAACTGGTCGATCCATTCAACCGGCAGACCTTCCTCGTTGTATCGCGAGCGTGAAATCGAGCCGTCCGCGTTCGTGACAGCGCGCAGCGAACCTCGAGGATTGTCGGCATCGGCTGTGTAGTCGAAAGACGTGACGTGACCGTCAGGCGCAGTTTGCTTGAGCACGCGTCCGAATACATCGACGTTGCGTTTGAAGCGAGCGCCTCCCGGCAAGCCGATCCCGGTAAGACGCAGGCGCTCATCGTAGTCAAGGCGCGTCTCGCGCTCGCCCTTAATGACGCGGAGCAGCTCGCCCCTCGCGCCGTATCGGTACGCCGTTAGATGGGCAGCAACTGCGGCCAGATCATGACGGGCTCCGGCAACGTCTTCTTTGGAGGCAAGCCGGTCGCGCGCGTCACCGACCTCGTCAAGTGCGATCTGGTGAAGACCAGCACGGCGAATTGCTGAGGCACATTTACGACGCAAATGGACTACGCCGACTGCGGATCACGCCACACCGCGAAACAGCCTACGCTTACGATGGAGTCGGTGCATTGACGCAAATTGGCGATCTTTCCATCGAACGTGACATGCTCGGGCGGGAAGTTTGCCGTCAATCTGGCGACTTCATCGCGAAGCAGCATTACGATGCGTTTGAGAGAATACAGCGTCAAATTGCTGGCCCCAGATCGGCGTTGGAAACGATGCAGGAGGCGCCAGCCTGCGCCTTTGCACAACTGACCCGCAATCTCTATCAGTTTGACGCTGCGGGTCAGCTTGAACGATGCGAAACTGAGGCTGATACATTCCTCTATCAGCGCGATGAGCGTGGTCAGGTTGTCAAAGTAGAAAGCCTGCTCCAGTCGCCCGAACACTTTGCGTATGACGCCGCAATGAACATATCGGCTCACGGTCAAAGTGGAGCTGTCGACACTCATTACTACCGTCGGGGAGGTCTTCCAGAGCGCATCGGCTACACACGCTATCAATACGACGCGCGCGGCCGTACAGTCGCGAAGACGGTTGAACTCCCGGGATTCCGGCCAAAAACATGGCAATACAAATGGGATGGCCTTAATCGCCTGGTAAAGGTCACAACGCCGGCACGCGGCGTCTGGATCTATCGCTACGACGCCCTTCACCGACGTATTTCGAAACAACAGTTGGGATGCAAAGAAGCAACCCGCTTTATGTGGGAAGGCTTCGCACTGGCGGAGCGGTGGATCGAAAAACACGACGGCACGACGACCCAAGCGGTAACCTGGCACATTGAGGCAAATAGTTTCAAGCCGTTGGCGCAGGAAACGGACAGCGGCATGTTCCCGCTCATTGCAGATCAGAATGGGTTGCCGAAAGCGATTTTCGGGACAGACGGAACCGCAGTCTGGAAACCGTCATACTCTCTCTGGGGCAGATTGCTTCGCTTCCGACCCACGTCATCTACCGGGTCCCTCACGACAGAGATAGACACCACATTACGCTTCCCCGGCCAATGGAGCGACGAAGAATCCGGGCTTAACTACAACGTCAATCGATACTATGACCCTGAGTCCGGGCAATATCTAAGCCCAGATCCCATAGCCCTGACAGGGGGCATTCGTACTCAGGGCTATGTGTGCGACCCTCTAAAATCAACGGACCCGTTGGGATTAGCTTCGTGTAGTTCCGATGAAAAGTATCTGGCAGGCTACACGGAGAGAGACATCCTGGCGACGCCTAAGGGCGAGCGCCCGGCTGCCAAGGATTACCTCGATCCTTCTTACGTCGAACAACATCTATCGCAATTCGATGACGGCGCAGCACGGTATATGACGAAGGCGAATCTTGACAAGTACGGAATTGCGCAAAGAGACGGAACGTCCTTTGTCATGACCAAGACTGAGGCTGACGCCTTACTCAACTCGACGCGAGGCAATCCAGCAGCGATGGAAGAGGCACTAGGTCTTCCTAAAGATTTTCTTTCCAGCAACCAGTTATATCGTATCGATATAGCCAATCCACGAGAATTGAATCTTCGGATACCGTCGGGCAATGAGGCGGGAGCAAACGAATTCTGGATTCCTGGCGGTAAGCTTCCGACAGGCAATCTTGAGGCGGTGATCGATGCCGGCGGGTTACCCGACACGCGCTATACTTCAACTCTTGTCGATTTTTGACGTCAGATTTATGGATTTCCGTATGAGATTCGAAGACAACTATTTTTCGCGTGAGCATCGCTACTCTTTAGGTCAGGAACTGGATTCTGGAAAATTCTATCTCTCGATCCCAGTTAGCAACCGACTCGTTGACTATGAGGAATATTACGAGATCACGGAATCACAAGCTGATGCCTTTACCCTCAATCCACAACTAGCTATCGAATTCGCTGATCAATGCAGGAATCGGCTCATGGATAATCGACTGCTTATTCAACCTGGTAAAGATCGAGGCATGCCTAGCTAAAAAAGGCTGCACCCTTGGTACGATTTCAGAAAGGGAGACGTTTTTCCCACCATGCGAACCACGTGGTGGTGGTGGCACTCCGCAACGTTTGTCACCGGCCAAGCACCTCGTCGGGCCCATTTGCCGTTAATGCCGTTGCTACCCCGAGAGCAGCCGTTCAGCAGGCAATGCAACGAACGTCTCTGAAGGGGCGCACACCGTCACTGACGGTCAACGGCTCTGAGATGTGCGAGGCTCAGTGCGTGGACATCCCGGAAGAGTGCCGAGCGGTAATCCAGGAACCAGCCGCCGTCAAGATCGAAAAGCTTCAGCAGGCCGGCTTCGTCACGATGCGTAATTCGCGGAAGCTGGACACGCGATTCGCGTGAAGGTGGACGGTTGTTTCGCGCGAAGCTGGGCAGTCGGAGCGCAGCGACGCGGGGTTTTCGATTTTTACTCTGACTGTGGATTGGCGGTCAAACTCTTTTTGCGTTTGCGCATCGATTCGCCACTGAGATTGATGCGGTAAGTGTTGTGCACGAGCCGATCGAGAATGGCGTCGGCGAGCGTCGGATCGCCAAGTGCGGCGTGCCAGTTCTCAACCGGAATCTGGCTTGTCACGAGCGTTGAACGATGCCCGTGACGGTCATCAAGTATCTCGAGCAGGTCGCGCCCGGCACCGTCGCTCATCGGTGCCATTGCGAAGTCGTCCATCAGCAGCACGTCTGTCTTTGCCCACTGCGCCAGCAGCCGCGCATATCGGCCGCTGGCGTGGGCGATGGCGAGGTCCTCATTAAGCCGTGGCATCTTCAGATACAGCGCCGAGAAGCCCTGACGACATGCCTGGTTGGCCAGCGCACAGGTCAGCCAGGTCTTGCCAAGGCCGGTGGCACCGATGATCACGGTGCTGTTGCGTTCGCGAATCCAGTTGCCGCTCAGCAGTTGCCCGATGAGGCTGCGGTCGAGTCCGCGAGCCGAGCGGTAGTCGATGTCCTCGGGCACGGCATCAGGGAACTTCAGTTTCGCGCGGCGCAGCCGCGCCGTAGTCTGTCGTGATTCGCGTACGCTGGATTCGCGCTCAACGAGCAGGCCGAGTCGTTCCTCGAAGCTCATCGCTTCGAGGTCGGCGAGTCCCTGCTGCTCGGTGAGCGCGGCGGCCATGCCGCTCAGGCGCAACTCGTGAAGCTTCTCGATGGTCGGATGTCTGAGCATACTTCTCCTTCAATGGTAGTAGTTTGGCCCGCGCACGTTGGCGTGCGTGAGAGGCAGGTCGGCCTGGGCAACTGGCGAAGGTTGCTGATCCAGACCGTTCTTCAGCGTCGATGCGATGAACTTGTAGCTCGGTGCTTTCAGATCGACGGCGCGACTGCAGGCGGCTTCGAGCCGCTCATTGCCATAGTCCTTGGCGAGACGTAGCACACCCAGGCATGTACGATAGGCCTGCTGCGGATGCTGGCGAGCGCCAAGCAGATGCGCGACTGCGTATTTCACACCAAGCTGGACAGCGATTTCGCGGCAAGCTGGACAGACATTTCACGCGAAGCTGGACACGGATTTCACGGCAAGCTGGACAGCGATTTCACACGAAGCTGGACAGTAACCTCGTGAGCTAGCGACGCGGGTCAACCGTGGCACGCTCGACGATTTCGTCGAGAGACCACATGGCATATCCAACGTTGACCATGCGTAAAATTCGTGAAGTGCTGCGCCTGCATTTCGACTGCGGGTTCAAGCAGCGGGAGATTGCCCGGGCGGTCGGCGCGTCGCCGACCACTGTCGGACAGTATGTGCGGCGCATGCAGCGTGCCGGCCTGAGCTGGCCGCAGGCGGCGACGTTGTCCGACGACGAACTCGAAACACAGCTCTACCCGCCGCCGCAGCAGGTAGAAGGACTGCGCCCCGAACCCGACTGGCCCAGAGGTGGCGCCGCTTCTTCGGACAGGGTCCCGAGATTTTTAAGTGGAACGTCCGGGGCGATCATGCTGCCGATTTGATCGCTGGCAGCGTCGCGAAGTATGCCTCATCGGGCGTCTGATCCGCCAGGCTCGAATGAGGACGTTTGCGGTTGTACAGCTCAATGTATTGGCCAATGGAGCGCCGGGCGTGGCTGACCTACTCGTAGGCTCTCAAATAAATCTCTTCGTACTTGATGCTGCGCCACACGCGCTCGACGAACACGTTGTCGCGCCAGGCGCCTTTGCCGTCCATCGACAGCTGGATGCCTCGGCCCAGCACCGCCTCGGTGAAGGCTCCCGCCGTGAACTGGCTACCCTGATCCGTGTTCACGATGTCGGGGTGCCCATAGCGGGCGTACGCTTCTTCCAGTGCGTCAACGGCATGCACGGCCTCCAGCGTGATCGCCACGCGGTGCGCGAGGATCTTGCGGCTGACCCAGTCCACCACCGCCGTCAGATACACAAAGCCGCGCGCCATCGGGATATAGGTCGTGTCGAGCGCCCAGGCCTGGTTGTCCTGGATGTCTACACTGGCGGCTGTGCGGAAAGTTCGCATGATGACTGGAACCCGGAATGTTGTTCTCGATCAGCCACACCGTTTCGATGATGGCGAACCGGCGTCTGTCGGCCAGGAACCGCATCTGCCGTGTTTGTGGCAATAGGAAATCAAGCTAGACGCGCAGGTTCATTCTCACCCAATATGTGTAGTTCGAATTCCCGCGCCTCGACCACAATACTTACGGATGAGGAAAACCCCAAGAGACTCCCCTCCAACTCATGCCTGAAAGTTTTTTCTTGTGTTGCTCCTGAATAAATAAAATTAATAGGATCACGCCAAACCATCTCGCCCTTTTCCCGCACATAAGGATTGACGATGAAACGAAAGTGCTCAACACCAAGGAAAACCAATAGACAATGCCCAACGAATCCGTCGGAATTTCTGCGCCAAAAAAATTGATCGAGGCTGCCGAATGCGGCGAGCCAATGATTTACATAAATCGTCGCATTCGAGCCATCAAATAAATGGGCACCGTATTGGCACTCTGATGCGCCAAGCATTGCCCAGCAGTCTTTTATGATCTTCATCTCGCACCTCACTTCTTGATAAAAACAACAGAACGCATCGTGCTATTCGGAATCGGCGAGCCATCTGTGCGCGCGAAACTGAGACCCTGGTACTCAGGCAGAAGAGTGCCTTGATATTGGATCTTCAATCCCAATTGGTCAAGCTGAGCGGCAGTCGGCATATTTGAAAAATATGGATTGGCACCGTTATGGGCGCAGACGTGGCTTCGACGTCGGTCTTAAGAGCGGCAGAGGTTGGCGATCTCCTCTACCTTTACCAGTGTGCCTACCGTGGCCTGTCGCGCTGGGGCGTCCACGCCGGGATCGCCACTGCGTCGTTCAGCGTGTTGGACGGTCAGCTGGCGTGCGCGCCCGCAGATGTTTTCATCGCGCAAGTCCTTGAAGCCGTCGAACAGGGCGTGGGGGCCGAAGGCCTCCCACGCTTTGCCGAATTTGCCAACGGCCTGGCAAGGTCCGAGGCGTGAACAGAGCAAGTGCTGGTTGCCGTTCGCCGAGTCTTTTCCGAACTGCACCGTAATTATGAAGGTCCGCAGTTGCGACGATCGGACGAAGAACCGGTCGCCCTGAGGCAACTGCTCTTGGTCGTTCCAACCAACAAGCATCGATTCAAATTCACATACCGAACAACTTCGCTAAAGACGCGGATATTGCACTGAGGCATAGCCCTGCTTTGCTCACGTGCCTGGAAAAATTCGAAGCGACGAATCTCTGCGCTCCATCGACGCTCACTCATCCTGCGGCCTCCCTCAGCGTTGCAGTTTCGAAAGTCCGATACAGTTTGCCGATCTACAGAATCTTCACCTCCTGTTTACCTGCCTTTGGATTGCAGCCGCAGCGCTACTTTGGGCGTCGGTGATTCGAGATGCCAAACAGGAGTAATAGGCCAAGCTCGAATCCCGATCAGGAATCTGCGAGAAGTTTCGTGAGCACGTTTGCCGCATCATCGTACTGAGATTGCGCTCGAAGTTTGATTGCGGATCGTTTTCTCAGCCGCGGTGCAGAACTCGTACGCGGTTCGGTCGTGTGGATCGCCTCACTGCACCTTGCGCGATTCTGCCGAGCCGCGAAGCATGTTGATCGCGGACCGCAAAGCGAGTGCAGCGGTCAATGTGGACATATCCGTTCCCAGTACTGGCCCAGCCGGTGTAGTTTCCGAGCAGCAGGGCCAAAAATCACCTACTACAGGATGCAGCTTGCAATGAAGGAAATCTTCATTCGTTCAGGTGTCGGAGCCGCCACAATCGCGGTGTCGCCTTTTCATTTTTTCGCACGACGCATTGCGTCGATGCTGTCGTCTCGGCCCGGAAAATAACGCGACATGGGGCGGCACCGGTTTGCCCGTCTATCAGTAGTGGTAGCGGCACGAAACGATATTGATTTGCGTACTCGCGACTTCGTAGACCAAGCGATTCGTTTCGTCAATGCGTCGCGACCAAAAACCCGTAAGGTTTTCCTTCAGAGACTCGGGTTTGCCGATGCCTTCGAATGGGGATCGCTGCATATCCTTGATAAGTTGATTGATGCGCCTCAACGTCTTTTTGTCCTGCCCCTTCCAGTAGACGTAATCGTCCCAAGCCTCGGCAGTCCACATGATGTTCAAAGCGTCGCTCATTCGCTGTCATCAACCAACTTGCGGGGCTTCACCTTGCCAGCGCGTGCCTGCGCGATAGAGCGTTCCAGATGGGCGACATTTGCAGGGGAGCGCAGGAGATGGACCGTTTCCATCAAGCTATCGTAATGATCCTGGGACATGACAACGGCATTGGGTGCGTCGCGGCGCGTAATGAGCGTTACGTCCACATCATCAACGACCTGGTCAATGACGCGCTTCAAATTGGCGCGAGCGTCGGTGAATGGGATGGTACGCATATGTCCTCCTTCATGGCTAACCTGTACCGATACAGGTACAACTGTAGCACACTGGCTCAACCTGTACAAATAGTTGTACATGTTTATTTGACCCTAATTGTAGATCGTTCTCATAACACGTCGCAAAACATCTGCCGGAGCTTTTTCGCGGACGGTCAGATAGGCCCGCACGTGCTCCATATGTGTGGACTAGAAGCTGCTGCACAGTCTCGATACATACCCTTGCTCAATGAAATTGCTGGCGAACGAACGTCGTCCAGAATGGGACGATGCACCGCGCATCCCCGGATCCTGGTAGAGCTTTGTGACGTGGGCCTGAAGGCTGTCACACGCAGAGTAATCAACCGTAAGCAGTCATTTATCAACGCCCTAGCATCAAGGACGTGACTCACAGATGCTACGTGTCCACGTGGACACATGACATTAGAGTCAATGCTGGTGATTGGCCGAAAACGCGCCGCTTCCGTATTAAAGGAAAGAACGTAAATGAGGCAAACCACATTCGTCTACAAGAACGCAGCAGGCAAATGGGTGCCCGGTTTTGCATCCCGGCAGTCGGCAATCGACGCTGCGCTCGACGCTGGACTGACTCAGTTTGAGACGGCGAGTGTCACGACGGAACCGCCCGCCTACTTCGTCCGCTTCTTGGCACCTGTAGCCCTGCAAAAAATGATTGATGGACTGCGCGACGGTGAGCAGAGTGGGCACGTAGTTGACAGTTGGACTTGCCCCTGCATGAACGGACTCGCGGTCACGCTTAGGTTCCATTGCCGAGCCGGCGCATGGTATGTTCATATGCGCCCCGTGCCGCGTCCTGATCGCCTTCGCGCTCATAGGCGGCAGCGAAGGATGAACAGAATGCCGGCTGCAATGACGTTGCGAAGGCGGCCTGTTGAGCACGAGTTTGGGACGTTCAGGCATTGGATGGGCTACACGCGCTTTCTGACCCGCCAGTTCGCCAATGATCAATCTGCGATACCAATCAAAGATCACTGTATCGCGGCAACAAGTCCTGATCGGCAAGGCGGATTTCGATATCGTTTGCAGTCTTGACGTGCTCGCGATTGCTCACGTCGAACACCTCATCCTTCACGCTGACGATAATCGTGCCTTGCTGCTGCCCATCGCGTATAACGGGCACCAAGGCATGAGCTTCGGGCACTTGTGCCGGTGTGAGGGCGCGCGGCAAATAGAGCATCCAGCCGACGCCGGGACGGTCGGGAAAAACCTTCTCGCGTGTGGAATACGCATAGGGGCCAACTTGCACCACCAAGCCCGGCCAGATCCTTAGCGCTCCGTCAACGAGATTGATGACACTCTCATAAGAACGTAAGCAATCAAAGCCATCTGCTCTGAAATCAAACTTTGATAGCCATTTCAAATCATAGGTTGCGCCGAACCCAGCGCCACCTTTCCCCTCCCTTCCATTCCATATATAGGTACGACTGGAGGACAAATCTGGTTCGCCAGACAGGGAATCAACAAGAAAATCAGACGGCCCAGCGTTGGTAAACGCAGTGGCATTCGGATCGCCCATTACAAACCATTGATTCATTTCTAATCCGACGCGTTCCAGCGACTGCGCAAATCGCCAAACGTCTTCGCATTGTTGATCGCGAGTCGGCATCGGAGAATTTTTCATTCGAAACGTAAGCTTCAATTCAATGTCGAGAATATCTTCATCTTGATTATTCATGATTCTCATTTTCCTATGCCGGCATTGGCATAAATTCAGTAGTTATTGGCAAACCCTTCCCGCCAAATTCTTCGGTAGCCCATGCATAAAAGTTTTCTTGCATCATATGCTAATATAAACTGGACGGCTGATAGGCAGAAATAACGTTGCTTTGCTCATTGTCATGATTCATTATTCCGTCATAAGCGAGCTTGGATTTTTCCCTGAATTGTTTGGACCCTTCCCATAAAAGAAAAAGAATTTCGGCTTGCCATTTTTATCGAAGAAAAGTTCGTATTTTGCCTTGGGTTCCTGCAACCGACATCTTGGCTCCACGAAGCCATCGAAGTCCTTATTGCTGAATTTCCACTCCATTTTTGGCGGAAAACCAGTTACAAAATGTTGGTACTGCGCTGAAAGATCGGACATTACATAAGGTACGGGGGCCATATTGCCTTTAGCCGCTAGGCACTTGCATTGCCGGTCGCGGGACCGGTCGCGAGCTGGCGCCCCCGATCCTGCATTAATATCTGCATCCGCATCCGCGCCACCGGTTGGACCGGCAATAAGTGGAGGCGGCACGGTCATGCCTTCAGGCATTGTCTGCGCGAGTGCGTTGCCTGCAGTTGCGAGTCCAGGCGGAAAGATACCGACCATCAGTGTTTCTCCTTCATGTCCCGTTGTTTCCTGTGCATGACCTGCAGCAATGTTTCGAATCGCTGCTTACCCGGAACGCCGGGTTCGTCGAGCCATGCTGCAACCGCAGGAATCTTGTAGAACCCCGGCGTGTTTGCTTCCACATAGAGAAAATCGACTATCGGACCGTCATGCGTAAAGCCCAATGCATTCGCCTGTGCATAGGCTTCGTTCAGCCTGTCCCGCAAAGTGGGGTCGCCAGCCAGTGCGTGGTATTGGCGCACGATATCGCGGCGCACTCCAGCTACATAGTTCTTGGTCTTCATGGACTTTTAGCAGCGCCCATTGCTCGTCAGTAAGTTCCATTTTCGTCGATAGTGAATCGATGTCCTTCGTGAAGGTAGTGCCATGCTTCGGCGATCCTGAACAGATCGCGCCCGTTCTTGTCGCGGCAGACTTCATTCAGTGCATGCAACACTCTGGGGTCCCAGAATCGCAACAGGGCAGATCGCCCGTTGAAGTTTTGATATTCAGATGCGATTGCAACTTTTCTGCGATTCGCTCGATATGCTCCGAAGCAATCAGCCATATCACACCAGGGCTGGCAAGTTCCAGATCGCCCAGATCGGCCAAATGGGTGGTCACCCTCTTCGGATCAACCAGCCAGGGCCCCGCATGCGCAAGCGCAACGTCTTCCGTGCCCGCAAACAGCGAAACCATCACGTTGTCTTCTGGAGCAAGTTGTTGGCCGGTATGCTGCTCGTACTGGACGCCGTCTACTAACGCCAGCACATGGCCAACGTAGTAACGGGTTCGGTACTTGCGAAGTCCTTCATTCACAGAAGCAGGAATCGTGAGTGCTCCAGGATAACCGCGCTATTGAAAGCGGCACCAACTTTCGCTGCCCTCGCCACAAGGGAATCGATACGGCAAGTTCCCCCAGGACCAGGATCGTCACACGGGTTCATCAGCTTCAATGGCGGAAAATCCATAGTCCGTAACCCGAGCCATCGTTCGGTCGCCGCTTGCCCTTCGATGTCCTCTTCAAGTTGATTCCCGGTGGATCATCCCAGCCGAAAGTCGCGAAAATCTGCTCCGACAGTGCGATGAACAAGCGATCCTTCCGATAACCTGAGACAGCAAAAAAGAGCAGAAATAACGCGGGAATCAACGCTGCAACGCCAAGATAGAAAAATTTCTGTGGCAGCGTCAGCAACAGGGCCTTCACAAAGAACAGATAAGCACTTACGGCTATCCAGGGCAGCAGGAAAGACAGGCACACCTTGAGTACCGTCTTCAGATAAGCCCGGCGGCCGCTCGTGCAATGCGGATAGACCGCGATCAGTCCATCCTCCACGCGCCGCACTGCGAAGCAGGTTACGCCGGCTCCAGACTGCTCGACCACGACTTCCACCTCATCGTTTTCACGGAAAGGGCATCGCCAGAGCCATCCTTCCACATGCACGCCGTCGATGTCGAATTCGACCTTGTCGACCTCCTCGGCGCTCTGACCGGCCGAAACCGCGAGGCCAACGGACAGCGCCGTCATACCTGACAGCCCAAGCGCCACGGTGCCAATCTCTGTCGCAATGCGCTGGTTCTCGGTGCGCATGAAATCGCGCGTGACCTTGGTTCGCCGCAGTTTGCTGATGCGCCCGCGCAAAATTCTGTTTCGTTCCATCTGATCTGGTTGTTCCTGTCTGTTCCTGTCAAATGGTCAACATCATGTCGACCCGTGCCGGACGGCGCACACGCGTACTGCGCACGGCTCGTCCGGCGGCCCGTTTCAGCAAGTCACTGTACCGCCGCAAGCGATGTCGAATATTCGGTGACCTGCAACTTGATGTCCTTGTCGGTGTAGCGTTGAACGTCGTGATCGACAAAAAATCCTTTTCGCGCCCGGTTCCGAACGCGCATCGCGCGCATCAGCTCTCGAGCGCGTTTGGTGTGAAATACCATATCAATCCCTGAACGACGAGCAGCCCAACTGTCGCTTCCCACCCCAACAGCATGCCGATGCCGCGCAATGCAGCGAAGGCCAGCGCGCGCTCGGTCGCCGCTTCGACGAGACCAACGATCGCCCAGGGCGGTCGTCTGGTACGCGTACGGCGCCGCGACATCGCGGTCCTCGCCGGGCACGACGGCGCCTTGCACGCGCGCCTCGGTGGGCCGCGCGGACAGGCTGCGATAGTCCCAGCTCGTGCGCGCGACCTAGCCGGTCCGCCAGCGCCGCTTGGGCATCAGGTGCGTGATCACTCCGGCCGGATCGCTTTCGCCGGTCTGGTGAAATGGAATTGCTTCGGGTGTCGAGGGCGTGAAGCCCTGATTCGCGTCACACAGCACGAGCGTATGGGCGCCGAAACTCGTCGATCCGGTATCTGACTTATGTTCGAACCAATAGAACAAGCCTTCTTCCGACCACAATCGGGCAAGAAAATCGAAGTCTGATTCGCCTGCCTGCACAGTCAGGCTGCGCTTCGCGTATATCGTTCGATCGGCAAGAGCCCAGCGCCACGCGGGCGCGACCACGCCGCGCGAATAGTAGCGAAAGATCTGTTCGCTGATATCGATGGCGCTGGCATTCTGATAGTGATAGCTATCGACGTGCTGGTGCAGCACCGACAACCACGGCTCGATCACGAACTGTTCGCGTGCAAGTCCGCCGTTATGCCCAGTGCGCTCTACAACGACGATATGACCATGTAACGGATGCCAGTTGTCATCCGCATCCGATTGCCGCCATTCGAGCAACACCGGCGCGCCAATAGTTGTCTCGACAGGCAGCGCGATATTCGTCGTCAGCGCGCTGACGTGCAGGCGAAAGCCGCCGTGATCGATCGACTCCCACCCTTCGACCTTCTCGGCCATCAGCACGTCGCTGCCGAGCGTCGTGTTGATGTGCAGAAACCGGTTGTTCTGGGTCCAGCCGCCTTGCAGCGCCTCGATGATGTCAGCGGTCGCGGTCATCGCTCTAGTGCTCCTGGGGTTTCAATGCGATCCATCAAGGCATTCAGCGCACAAACGTGTGCGGTGGCGGCACGCCCAGCCATTCGAAGATCAAGGTCCACGGCGCGGTGGCGTTCACGGGTACATGCAGCGCGGCGCCGCGGCGTTGAACGTCCGCTACGACGTCGATCGCAGTCTGGCGCTTGTCTTGGTCGAAGCGGCTGTAGTTCGACGCGGCATATGCGGCATAGGTAATAGCGCCTAGGCGGTTCGCGTCCGTCGTCGATTCGATTTCGGAGCGGATAACCGGAACTAGCAATTCACGGATAGCCGCGTCCGATTCCATCAGACACGCGTAGACGAATACTCCGAGCCTGCGCGCATCCGAATCGCGCAGCAAAGCGGGCATGCGTGCGACCAGCGCTTGAGGGCTGTCGCTGTGCAGCAGCGTGCGCAGGGCGATGGTGGCTGTGAGTCCGTTGGGCGATCCCAGCAGTACATCGGCCTGCGCCGAAGCCGGCCCTGCCTTTTCAAGAGCTGCTATCGCGGCGTCGCTGGTCG
The DNA here is from genome assembly GCF_905220255.1 of Paraburkholderia sp. J69-1. Lineage (NCBI taxonomy): Bacteria > Pseudomonadati > Pseudomonadota > Betaproteobacteria > Burkholderiales > Burkholderiaceae > Paraburkholderia > Paraburkholderia sp. J69-1. Next base: position 15,590 of record NZ_CAJMZG010000005.1, read on the forward strand.
CGGCGGATTGCAGCAGTTGAGCCGCGTCACGCGCCCACTCCGGGTAGATCATGCGTACGGCACCAAACTGCTGCTCGCCTTGAGCTGTTGGCTCCCATTCGAATACGGCTGCTCCGCCTGCCGTGAACAGCGGATAGTAGTTCTCGGGCTGCTTTACGCGGACGCGATGTAGCAATGGCTTTGACCAGTCATAAGGCGTCGATGCCGGCAGCGACCCATCGGCGGCCTCGATAACGCGCCACGCGCCTTTCATCCGGACCATTGTCTGGCTGCCGGCAGGCTGGACCACTTTGCCGGTCTCGGCCTGAACGTACTCTCCCGGCACGTTCGACACGCCGCTGTCCGATGCTGGCTCGAACGCGGCAATAACCCAGCCGTCGCCCACAGTCGGGCCGTAATCAGCCAGTCGGAAGACTGCGGTGTCATGGACTGTTCGCATCTGCCGGGCGATGACGACCTCGACCCGATTGTCGATCGGTAATGCGTCAACGGAAACCGAAACTCTCCGTAAAAACAATTCGTATTATCGACACACAACGTCAACTAATGAAGCTGCGCGTGAAAGTGACGGTCCCGCTACCCAATGCACCAGAGCGTTGATTTGCCGGATCGTTCACAACCGCGTTGGCCACCCGCTGCAAGAACGGAAGCCGCGTCACAGGTGCATCGCCCGGATCAACTGTGGCTCGCTGCGGTGGGTCGGTGATTGCCGAATCTGCATGGATGCACCATCCACGCTGCCGAAGCGGACAAACCACTTTGGTTTTTGTATTGAAAACCACGCACCACACCATGAGCACGCCATTGACGCGATAGTGAGTTACCGGATACACAAGCGTACCGACCGTCGTGCCGGATGACGTTTTCGCCGGCATGGTTCGCGCAGGCTCTACTGGCGATTCACACCGCACCAGGGCGTAGCCGCAAACTGTTCAACAACGTGTCCCATGTCTGAAGCGCACCAGCCTCGTCAACTGGCGAAGTCGCCTGATCCGGCGTCGAGTCTGCGGCCGGCGCACCCAGCAGCAGTTGAATTGCAGTGTGCGGCTTGGCCAAAGTATGTTCATCACCCGGCGCGAGCAGATAGAATCGATAAGATGTGATTCCGCCTTCCTTCAGCTCGAAGAGCACTTCCTCGGCATCCATCCCCGCGACGACACGCTTCCCCTCTCGCAAGATACGATACTGAACCGGCGCACGATCCATCTGCGCTCGCAATTGGGGCAACGTCTTGCTAAGGGGCTCGTTCTGATCTGAGTCCACAGCATCACGCATCTGGATCACAAGAAGAGCGGGCCGTCCTGGCATCAGTGCGAAGACCTGACTTACTTCTTCCGTGTAACGCGAAGAGCCGGTGATGATTCCGCCATCGAAGCAGAAACCAGACTCGGCCGGCACCGACCAGTTATCACGCGTCTTGATCCGGCGGTACGTGTCGTTGTAGATATCCTCGACCCGCCCTAACGCGGGCGCACCAATCCGCCCCGACGTATGAAACAGATTCCCATTGTCGAAGAAGTAACCTTCAGTCTTGTAGTTGAGATCCGACGACGAAGCATCGAATTCACGGTAGACGAACACCTTCGAATCACGTCGGGGGGAAAATGCCTTCTCCAGCCACGCATGCCCTGTTTTCGAATTTGTTCCAGGGTTCACCCTCTCACTGGTGCGAAGTTTTTTATCGAGGTCATTCACCTGGCTTTGATAGTAGGAATCCGAAGAACTGTACTTCGTCTCCAGCTTCTCGCCGCGAAACGCGTAGCGCTGGTTCGAGATCTCACTCGTCGCTGGCCGGTCGAACACGAAGCGGCCGATACACCAAGGACGCGACTTGGACAGCAAGGGACTATTCATGGTTGCTTCCACGGAAAACACCATGGAACAGGCGCACGTACCTACAAGGAATACGATAAATTTTCCGAAACTTTTCAACATGAGGACTCCGGCACATCCTGCGCGATCTGCACAACGCTACAAAGCATTGCTCAACTTGTCCACAGGTGGTTGTAGATACACCGGTGATCGTAGACAGGACAGCCAGAGCAAAATCGATATCCCGGCCAATCCGCGACCGGTCTGCCATCCGTTGCGGTAGCAACACGTTATCCCCGATCGGGGTATCCAGCTTGAGGAGTCGATCCTGCTAGAGCAATTCACCTCGCACGCGCTCACGATGTTCAGCGTACTCACCCCCATCCCCTTTCTGAATTATGCGATATGAGTTTTTAAATTTCTTTACTTCAATCTTGAAAAGAGCGAGATAGAGTAATATATTATAAATATCTATTCAAGGCACTATGTCCCATAGAAATTCGACTCAAAATACATAGTCGGTAATATACCCTCAATCCGAGTTGTCGTTCGTGAAGCACCGGAAACCCCTCCCATGATCGACATCCGGCTAGACCGTCCCAAGGGTCTGTGCAATCAGTTTAAATTAAAACCAAATGTAGGAATCACCTGAAGCGACGTCAATTGAAATCCAAACAGCTATTTTTATTCGGCCTAAAAGGCTAGAGAATTCTGCGCTTACTGCGTTCCACAGGAATTCGAACCGACTGTCCGGCTATTAACGGGATATGAACTATTGATAGGAAATTCCTTCGGCCGTTTCGTGATCGCTGATGACCTCAACCTTTCGCTGGAAGAGGACTTCGTCGAAGCACCTGGAAACTGTACCAGCATCGACTCCAACACAGATTAGAAGAAAATGGTGAAAGGCGCATCCATGGACCAATCTCTCCGGATCTTTGCTTACGTGTCGAAGGCGTTAACACAGAGTCTGCTTTTTCTTGCCGGTTTCGCAATTGTGTGTTCCGCGCACGCGTACACAACGTCGACCTGTCAGGAGACATGGTACGGACCAGCCAAAGGCAAGGAGTTTACGGGCTCGATCCACTCATGGACGAAGGTGAAAGAGCAGCCTTGCAAGTCACAGTCCGTGAAAGTATTGAAATTTGCAGGGCAAACTCAGGACGACTATAGCGACATATCCGGCGCGACAGACGCAGAAGGGTTCGCGACAGTGAATGGCGGCGGATACCTTGTGCATTTCCGCAATGTGAGCCAAGGTCCTTATTGTGGCGGGGGCGATGTTCCCGGGTTCGATCCGGAATGCCTTCTGCCGCAGTGGTTGAGGCACTATGAAATACATCGAGAGCGCGATTATTACCAGATTACACCGGATCGAGAATTGAGTCTGATGGACAACGAAAAGCCGGGTTTATGCGGGGGCCGGTATGCAACAGACGGCCAACACGCTTACCTGATATCGCACGCGTTTGATGACGAATCGGGGAACTTCCCCTATACGCCCGTCCGGATCGAAAACGCTGACATCGCGACATTTAGGTGCTTCGTCCCCGAGGGAGATAGAGATAGCGTTGCATACGAATGGTCTCTCGACAAGAACCACATTTTCCTCTTCGGACGCGCCATCAAACAGATGTCTCCGGAATTCCCCGTCCATCTGTTCGTCGATCAGCTAGCGTCGATAGACCGCCTGGCGATCAATGGACAGCGAGTCTTCAGAATTGATTTTGATCGCGCGGAATTGATGTCTGGAATTGGTCCGAACATCCGAATCCTGTCGAAAGCGTTCGTCACCGATGGGAAAACCGTCTTTGATCGAAACTTCCGAAAATTAGATGGCGTCAGCGGAGATAAATTTCGCGTGGTGATGCCTGTTTGCCCTGTTCCCGGAAACCCGGAACTCGCTTGCGAGACGTACTCAAGACACGAAACGGATGCAACCATAGAGGTTACAGGCGGCGGGATTGGAGTGCAAAGTGGAACGATCGTACTTCCGGCAAATGACTCTCCAAGCAGAGTCGTTATAAACGGAGCAAACAGTGAAAACATCAACTACTTTATCGTTTCAAATTATCCGGGAGCCGTTTACCGTACTGCACCGTTTATGCTATTTAACGGCAAGCTGTACAATCTGTTGGCCCTCGCCAGCAAGGATATCAGCGACGGAGTATCAATTCACGGATCACTAAAAAGTGCGAAGTGTGGCTACGTCATCGATGATACTGGAGCGATAAACCTCCTAGATCTGAGGCGAGTTGCGCGGGAGAAGGTTCCTGACTTTTGCTGATACTTCGCTGGCTCGTCCAATGGCGAGCCATCAGTTTCTGAAAAGCTCTGTTGAATACAAGTACCGGATCCGCGGACGTGGAGAGTGAATATCAGCGCCAAATCGGTGCGCGTGAGGCGCGGTGGTTCGCCCCGCGATCAGCGGCATAGCTCGCCATCGCGTTGAGCATCCGTCGCCCTGTTATTCTGAAGCTCATTGTGCAATTGCTCCATCGCTGTACAACCGGTTCCATTCCTGATCGACATTTCCTTGAGCGATGTAGGGATCGTCGTCAGCGGGGCGTACGCCAGGGTCGTTCGCATCACCCTTCTGGCCATCGGCCACCATGATGCGGACGCGGTCACCCGGCAGGAAGACGGCCCATAGGTTACCCATTACCTCCCCATACTTTGGTATCCGGACGTTTTCTGCCTTGTACCAATTCGTTGTTTTATCCTCGCTCCGATACACCAGCCAACGCACTGTTATCTTTAGATCTGGCTGCCAGGCAGAAGGCACGTCACTACAGCACATATCCCCCCCACCGCCAGACGGCTTGCCATCTGCCTCGACTGGAAAGACGTTTGCCCCCCCGCCGGTCACTCCTGACCCTTCTGGACCTTCAATCGCCCATTGGTGAATGTAGAAAGGGGAATAGTTCAATGTCGAAGCGCCGACACTAAGCGTGTCGTAGCGCTTGGGCAGATTTAACAGGTCAAGCGATTGCGCCATCGGGCCGGGATGCTTGTCACAGGCGCCGAGGCCAAGTGCGGCAACGAATGCCACCACACGGATTGCATGTCGCGCTTGACACGAAATTCGGCCTATCAATCTGAGGCTCATTCTTTGCTTGCTCCGATCCGGTATAACCGGTTCCATTCCTGATCTGCTATGCCTTGAGCAATATACCGATCGCTATTTTCGGGACGTAATCCCGGGTCGTTTGCGCCACCTTTCTGGCCATCTGCCACCATGATGCGAACACGGTCGCCGGGCAGAAAAACTGCCCAGAGCCCTCCCATGTTCCCTCTATATTTTGGTATACGAACATTTTCCGCTTTGTACCAGTAACCAGGCGTTTTACCATCCTGCTTCTTGTCCACCAGCCAGCGCACCGTCAGCGTCAGGTCTGGTTGCCACGCAGACGGAATATCGCTGCAGCATGTTTGCGCTCCACCACCAGAAGGCTTGTTGTCCGCCTTTACCGGCATGACATTCGGACCGCCTCCCTGCACACCTGATCCTTCTGGACCCTCGATACTCCACTCGTGGATGTACCAGGGGGAATAGTTCAATGTCTGGGAACTTGCCCCGAGGGTGTCATAGTGCTTCGGCAGGTACGACAGGTCGAGCGGTTGCACCATCGGGCCGGGGTGCTTTTCGCACGCGCAAACGCCTGACAAGGCAGCGAAAGCAGCCAGATGGGTAGCAAGACGCTGGTATCGCGAGAGTCGATCGGTCATAACGAGCGCGCGCTGCGGATCAACGAAGCACCAAGGCGGACCCGCTGCGCGCCGCCTTAAGAATGCACTCGATACAGACCTTCTTCGGAGAAAGATCGACCATCTGGTCTTTCGGCCCTGGCAATTCGTGCGCCGCCGCATACGCTGTAAATTTTCCTGTGGTCCCGCTCATCACCCCACTCGCATCCAGGTTGAAGAAACTTCCGTTAACTTCGACGCGAAATTTGTGTGCGCGCAGCAGGATCTCTTCACTCTCCAGCAGGATCTGCTTCTGCGCACGGGGCACAATTGACTTCGTCATCGCATTCATTACGATATCGCCTGCGGCAGATACAAGGTGCATCGGTCCTGTCTGCGCGAAAAGGCGAAGCGTGTCACGCACCGTCGCGAAGAAGCCGCGTCCGCTCGCAATGCCGATATGACCTTCCGTTGTGATCGCGGCCTGCTGGGACGCGACATGAACGGTCGCGGGCGTCGTGATTTCGACACCCGACTTGCCATCGATCACCAGATGGGGCTGCGACAATTCCGGAAATGCGTCGCTGCTACTCGCGCCCGAGCCCTTGATCTGTTCGTTCTGCGCCGCAATCGTGCTGACGATGTCGGCCTGATGGCCATCAGCATCCTGCGCCTCGCTCTGCTGGGCAACCTTCGTCAGCGCGTCGTGCAGCTGCTGCGCCTTCGCGAGGCGATCGACCGTCTCGGACATATCTTTTGCGGCAGCGGCAGCACCGGAGCGCCCCTTCGTCGTCACCAGCATCCCGCTGTTCGCACGCAGGACGCCCCGTGAATTGGTCGCGAGTTCCCATCCGGTTCCACGCGCCTCAGCACGGCCAGCATTGCCGTCAATACGTGTGTCGTACCCGACGACGAGTCGCGACTCCTCATGGTCGCTCGATACCTGCGCCTGAAGTTTTCCTGGCGTGTCGTCAGGCACAAAATGGTTTGCCTGCGCCCCAGCCAGATCACGGGAACGCATTCCGGAGAGTGCCTGGTTATCCGGCAATTTCCACTGGACGAAGTTGGTGCCGTTTGCCACGCGCCCGGTGATCAATGGCCGGTCAGCCGATCCATTGAGAAACGACACGACGACTTCATCCCCGATCCGGGGTACATGGATCATCCCGAAGCCCTGACCCGCCCACGGGTGACTCACCCGGACCCAGCACGAACTGCTCTCGGTACGCTGCCCGATCCGATCCCAGTGGAACTGTACCTTCACGCGCCCGAGCTCGTCGGTGTAGACGGGTTGTCCCTGCGGCCCTACGACCGTCGCCGTCTGCATCTGCATGACTGGCTTCTGGTGTTCGAAGGGGCTGTGAAAAGGCACCGATTTACGTTGGGCCTCGATTTCAATCAGAAACAGCCCCTGGGATCCATCGAAGTGCGTAGTACCCGCAACTGACTGGCCCGAGAGCGCCACTTTGGCTTCTGCTAGCCGTGCTTTCAAACTATGTGGAAGATCCCCGTGATGTTCGGAACCCGGCAGGTTGTTTTCAATCAGCCATACAGTCTCAATGACCGCGAATTCATTGCGCTCGTCAGACTCCCGATCGTGTTCCGGGTGCCCTACAAGTTGAAACCATCGACCCGCATCGACATCGCGCAGACCGCCAGTCTCATAGAACCGCTTTGCGCGCGACTCCCATTCCTCCATCCGGAGTTTGTTAAGGTGATCCCCACGATCCTGCTCAAGATAGGTATAAGGACCCGTGTACTCGTAGATCTCCAACTCGTCTGGCAACTCATGCGACAGCGTCGGAATACTGGTGGCCTTGGGATTGGCAAGAGGCGAAGGGTTCTTGTAGTCGAATGTTCGGGTCGTGAGGGTCGCACTGTGAAGCGATCTCAGTCCGGACCAATGAACCAGCCCATCGACCTCGCTATTTGTGCTGTTGCGGGAAAATTGGACCGTTCGCGTATCGAGCGGCTCACAGGCGGCCAGACGATCCACGATCATCAGCGAATGGGATTTACCGTCGTCGGCCTGTTTCCAGATGCCGAACAGACCTTCCTCTTCCATCAACCGATGAACGAAGTTCCAGTCGTCTTCGTATTGCACGCAATATGATCGTGGCGGTAGCGGTTTGGATAGCGAGAAGCTGAATCGAGCTTGCGCCTGCGGATGTGCACTGAATACATCCGCCAGAATCTGGTCGACGGCCTTGTCCTGCCAGACTCGTTGGTCGCGACGAAATTTCAGGAAGTGCATCCACGACGCGAATTGGATCTGGTAGCTGCTGAGTCCACCTTCTGCACCCAGCCTGCGCACGGTGTAGACGTAACCGTTTCGTGGAAGATAAGATCGGTCTGCCTGTTGAATCCAAAGGGTGACGGATTGTCCGATCAGTTTCTTGAGCTTAAGGTCGCCGCGCGTTGTCAGGACATCAAGAGCGAAGTCAAAATGGCGGCCAATCCGCGAGCAGCCCGCTGCCCGTTGCGGTAGCAGTACATCGTCGCCGAGAGGCGTATCCAGTCTGAGGAGTCGATCCTGCTGAAGCAATCCACCCTGCATCGCGCTCACGATATCCAGCGCACTCATCCCCCATCCCCTTTCTGCTTTATGCGATATGAATTATTGAAGTTTGAAATTTTCTCTTCAAAATCAGTGTGACAGATTAATGTAATACTGAAGACGATTCAAGCAATTCAATCCAGTAGGAAAACACTTCCAATCCCATTCCGGTAAAACGTAATTCGCGCGCCGTTTATCCAATTACGATTTCGGAAAATATTTCCTTTAATCTTAACTCGCGGACAATTCCAGCCTTATGGCCAACTGGAACATGGAAGGTCGCAGCTCCGGGGAGAACATGATGTAACGAGTGGAACAACATCAACACCCGATACGATTCGCATAAGGAATTAATATACCGAGACTCACGTGAAATCACTCGGATGTGCTGAAGGGCGTCCGGCTGCTGTTGGCTGATTCGTCCAATTATGATTGCTCGATTGCGTGCGAGGCACACATACGAAGACAGTCGGTGCCGACAAGGCGTATGACACCCGCGACTTCGTGAACGATTGCCGCGCCCGCAACGTGACACCACATGTCGCGCGCAATGATGAGCGTTGGGGCGGCAGCGCAATCGAAGGTCGCACTTCGCGCATGCGGGCTACCGGATTAGCCAGATCATCCGCAAACGAATCGAAGAGCATTTCGGCTGGGGCAAAACGGTCGGTCGTATCCGGCAGTCGGTCTATCACGGCATCCGGCGCGTCGACCAGCACTTCAAGCTGACGATGGTTGCGAGCAATCTGAACCGCATGGCCCGAATGCCAGGTGGTGCAGCAAGGAGCAGCGCGATGAGCCGCCACGGCGTGAAGACTGCGCGCCAGAAGGGCTGCATGCGTGCGCATGCCCCGCGCAGATTTCGCGGCGAACCGGCAATTCAGCAGGAAATCGCACGCGCAAATGTCCTGAACATAGGTTCGATCATCATGATGGCGCGCTTTTCAAAAACCTGCTAAGGCTCGTTATGGATTTCCACGCTGAACTGAATACCTCCGGCTCCGACCACCCAGTTGACAATATTCACACTTGGCGCGAACGTCGGCCTTACCACGGCCTGAAGATCGATCAGGCGTGGATCGGCCGGTCCTAGCGAAATTGGAGTGCTGATGTTCGGCGGTGCTGGCGCATCGTACGGATAAGGCCCCACCGGACCCGCTACCGGAAATTTCGGAAGTTTGACAAAACGGTAATCCAAAGTGAGGTGCGAATATGCGTAGCTATGCATATCGATGGCTGCCGGGGCAACGGCATATTGAAGCGGCGATACCGTGACAACGTAGAGAACGCCATACCAATCGTCATAGTCCTGATAGGCCCGATCAATCTGATTGCAAAGCAGCAGCATGCGCTTGATATGCCCTTCGAACACCCGGTGTGCGTTATTGGCAGCAGTGGTCAATGGCGTCAGGTTCTCATCATCGATGCCGCTGCCGCCGAATTCGGCGTTGAGAAGATGTCCAGCCTTCCATCGCTTGACGCTGTTCGCATTGAGCAAGCCCATCAACGGCTGCAGGCTGGTCGCATTGGTTGGCGAACCTCGCCTTTGCCCGTCTCCAAGATCTGGGCCAAGTAAAGCCGTCATGGATGTACCTCCGGTACATATCACCTGCCCGGGCGGCATAGTGTGAGGGCACGGTCCGTATGTTCGTACCGGCGTATAAGCATGTGTGATCAGTTCTCTCCTGATGCTCTGCTTTCGGGTTCGCCCGCCCGCTGCCGGGTTCGCCGGGATTTTACGGGTTGCCATCAGCTCTTTTCTCGCGAATATGTGTAGGCTTACTGCTGTTTTTTGCGTAGCGGCTTTTAAAACTTTTCGCCTATCGTGCACGACGCAGATGGGCAGGCAGATGCGGCTCGCCGCTCAACCCTCCTGAGGCAGCAGCCCCAATGCGACACCCAGTGCACGTCCTCGGCCCTCTTCGGTCAGTTGACGCAATAGCTCAGGTAAAGGCATTGCCCCCCATTCGAGCGCACGCTGAATCATGTATGGAACGGGGCTATGCGGCTCATACTGCAGTAGAAATTCGCCGATGATCGCAAGCTGCTGATAAGCGAGTTCGCGTGACTGCAGGCGAGTCGCCATCTGTGGAATTCGCCCCTCCACCGTACCGGAGGTCGTCAGATCAGCCGCAGATGTGCTGTCGATAGCATTATTCGGGCGATTCATGTCCTGCCATCCTGGATGCATCTGCAACCACTCCATGATCTGATGTCGTGCACGACCTGATACGTCCACAAGCGCATGAAACGAAGGCGCATCGCATTCGAGACTCGACGTAAGCCACGCGTCAAAGCGAAGGGAAATCTCCAATGCCGTGTCGATCGCACGCAGCCGCACCTGCAGCGCCTCAGGCGAGGCCTTGCAGACGGCGGCGGTCATCGCGTCGGCCTCGCGTTTGGCTTCCTCGCGCCGCGCAGCAGGTACGTCTTTGCGTTCAGCAAGCGCGATCGCCGCACGTTGAGCGCTTTCGTACTGCGCGAGTGTGATCGCGCCAATGTCCCCGCCCTCACACAAGCCGATACGGCCCGCTAGCAAGCCGGGAAACTGCCCGGCGATCCACGCGATTGGCGCGGCCCGATATTCCCAGTCTCCGTCGCTGGGCAAAGGATGCAACGTGTCCCAATACCGCTCGCACAACGACGTTATCAAGCCGACGCCCGCAGGCAGCGCGTCCCATCCGCACTGACGCAGCCAAGCCTCGGCCAGCCATGCGGCCACCATCAGATCCTTGCTCTTGCGGGTCAACAGATCAACGCAACGTGCCTCCACGGCAGCCCAGTCCGCGATCTTGAGTTCAGTCTGCCACACGCCCTGCGGAAGGGACGGATCGTCCTCCCGCCGCGCGGCCTTGATCGCCTCGAGAGCCGGATCATGCAGCAACGACACGCCGCAAGGCTCGTCGCCCGGGATCGGCTGCAACAAGGTTTCGATATCGAAGAAGAAACTCATTCCTGCCCCGCTGCGAGATTGAATTGTCGCGCCGGGTAGCCCGTCATGCGCGTCGTCATCATCGCGCGTGGCTGCATGCCGGGCGCCGTATACGGCAGATCGGGAAAATCGAGTGGCGTCTTGCCGTTGGCGAGGAAGGTCACGCGCATATACATGCGCGCCGTCTGATTCGCGCCATGGCCGTCGTGCACCGGTACGCTCAACTGCATGCGCGACGCAGAACCGTCCGCGCCCGACACCCCGCCTGCATGCAGGCGCATCAGCCGCAGCAACGCCCAGCTGTCGCCCACGCTCCAGGTTGCCGCCCGCCCGTCAGTCGTCAAGGTCGGCTGCGCGCCGTCCTGCATCGGCTGCCAAGAAGAATTCTTCGCCCAGCGCAGCGTGAGCGCGGCAGGCGTGCCAGGCGACCAGCGCAACGGCGTAGCGTCCGTCGACGGATAACCCAGCGTCTGCGCACCGCTCGCAAGCGACCATTCGATCACCTGATCCGCGCCCGACTCTTCGCCGCGATCTACACGCCAGTCCACCGCGACCTGCAAACCCGTATAACGCCCATCCGGCCCACGCGCGACCAGCGCATCGAGCCACGGTTTCGCGTGCGCGAGCGTGTCGAGGAACTGCTGCGCGTCCATCGGCGCGCGCCCCGTGGAGACGGCCGCGCTCATGCCGCGTTGCGCATCGGCGAGACTGGCGTCGAGCATCGCCACGAATGCAGCCGTCTGGCGCAGATCGGCGGCGGGCGCATCGGCATCTGCGGAAAACGGGAAGCGGCCCGCCAAATTGCGCGCGAAGAACGTGCGCAACTGGTCATACGCCGTCATACCCGTGCCGATCTGCAGATGGAAGCAGCGCTCGCGTGCCGACGCCACCAGTCTCTCGCCCGCGCCCGAGACAATGTCCGCGCCATCGGGCACATCCACATGCGCAAGCATTGCACCACACGTGTTGAGGTCCATCTTGTCGAGCTGATTCGCGACAATGGCCGGCACCGCCACCAGCGCGCTCGCCGGGCTTTTAGCGCGGTATTGCGCGAGATCGGCGTACAGCGCTTTCCAGCGCGCGACGAGCCGCGCGTCGGCCGCGTCGAGCGGCGGATTCTGGCTCGCGAGCCAGTCGAGCGCGCCGGCCGCCGTGCCCGCTGCATCCGCGATCGCGCCTGACTGCGCGTTCAGATACGCACGCAACTCGTCGGGCGAAGCCGCGCCATAGGCCCGCGTCGCGCCGCCCGTGTTGCCGTTCCAGTCGGAGAAGTCGCCACGCACCGGGCGAAATGGCGCGAGCGTCTGCAGTTGCGCGTCGCCGCTTTTCAGCACGCCGATTGCGGCGTCGCTCACGCGCAGTGCCACGCTCTGCGCGAGATCCGGGCGGCCCAGCGAATCGAAGGCTTCGATCAGGTCGAGCGCGCTCTTGCGCAGCGCGTCGAAACCCGGCGCCTGGTTGCCGACCGTGAACGACACATCACGCGGCGCTCCGGACTGCGTCTGCGCCGAGAGCGCCATCACCATGCTGCGTACAGCGGCATTACCGGCCGCCGAAAGCAGCGCGCCGCGCCAGGTTTCGGGCGCCTGCGCAAGCGGCCCGGCAACATACTGGCGATACGCGGGCAGCACAGCGAGCGAACGCTGCAGCGCGGCGTTATCGACGTTGCGAATTTCCGCCGCACCGCCTGCCTCAGCCACGAAAGACTGTCCCAGCAACGTGCGCAGCGCGTCGCGCAGCGGCAGCAGATCGGCGGCCAGTTGCAGACCGTTCGCCGAATTCGAACTCAACACGCCAGGCAGGTTGCCGCTCGCGAGCCAGCGCGCCGCGAACGCGCTCTGCTCCTGCTGCTCGTGGCCGAGCACCGCCGCAACCGGGGCCGCGCCAATCAGGTTCAGTTGCTTCGCCGTATCGAACATGGCGCTCATGCCCGGCACCAGTTCCTGTCCGCGTGCGCCGGCCCAACCGTGATCGGCGGTATCGACCTGAGCCGCGAGCACGTCGATGTTCGCCGCTAGACCCGACAACACTTCGGGCGTGGGCGTCGCGCCCGGCGCCTTCATGTCGTTGAGCGTCGTCTGGATCTGTGCGGCGTTGGTCGTCAGCGCCGAATCCAGATAGATCTGATCGAACCAGCGGTCGAACGTGTCTTCGAAACACACGCTCGCGCGCTGACGCGCCGCCAGCGCAAGCGGCGCATCGAACGGCAGCTCGCCGCCTTCGCCGCCGGTCTCGCGCACGGCTTCGTCGAGCCCCGCGCGATCGGCCACATGCTCGGGCGAAAACTTTACGCCCACTGCCTCGTGCACGAGTTGCGCGAGCATGATCGCGTTGCCGGAGCCCGCATCGACGAGCGTGTTGTAACGCGCGACGAGCCGCTCGATCTGCGCCGTGTTCGTCACAAGCTGCGTGCCGGCGGCGTAGAGCGGCAGATCCTGCGGACGCCGTACGCCCGCCGATGCCGTATCGGCCGCCGTCGTGCAGCCAAGCTGACCGAGCCGCGCCACGAGCCGTTCGCGCAGCGGCGTGAAGACGAGGCCGCGCAACACGTGACGCTGGGCATCTTCGAGTCGGCGATGCATCGTGAAGTACGAGAGCGGCATGAAGGGCGTCGAGAGATGCCAGTGCGGCACGCGCACGAAGGTATCGGCGACACTCGCTAACGTGCGCGACGCCGCCGCATCGCCGTGATCCGATTCCCGCCACGCTGCGCGGGCGGTCGTGAGCGTGTCATACCCGTTGGCCAGCGCACGTGCATCGCCGCGCACCTGCCAACCCGCCACCGCCACGCCGATAAGCCAGCAGCAGCCCAGCACAAGCGCGCCCCAGGTGGCGAAACGATGGCGGCGCATGCGCAGCGCCAGCACGCGCGGAATCGCCTGCACGAGTCCCTGACCGGGCATCAGCACGTCATGCCAGAGGCACGCAGCGAACGCCGGCACGCCGCGCGTGACGCTGGGCGCGGATTGCGCCATATCGAGCGTGAAAACCGGCGCACTGTCCGCCTGCGGCACCGCGCCCACGCACCAGATGCCACGCAGCGACGGCGCAGTGCCGTCGGCGGCCCCGCGCAAGGCCGGTTCGATCCATTCGCGCAGCGGCTCGCGCAATGCGTTGAGCCGCTGCGGCAAGAGAAATTGATCGGGATCGAGCGCGCCATCGAGCGTGCCGAGTTCCGTAATCGTTGTGGCCAGCGCACGGCGCATCGCGACAAACGCATCGTCGATCCAGCTACGTTCGAAGCTGCGCTTCGGTCCATAGGGCGAGGCCCAGCCAAGCGCCGCGTCGATGCGCGCGCGCTTGAGGCGCTCGCCCAACGCTTCGAAACCCGGCAGCGCGTCGCACCCCGTCACGACGATATAAACCGGCAGCAACTGGCCAAACTGACGCTGCAGGGCGACCAGCGTGCGTGACGCGTCGAGCGCGGCATTGCTGTCGGCGTGCGGGTTGCCGCTTTCGTCGAGCAGCGCGTCATAGGGAATCGCCCAGAGTAGCGCATCGAGCGGACGCCCCGCTCGCGCGCGCAGCAGCGCACGGGCAAGACGCGCCCAGTTGCCGCGCTGGCGTTGCGCCGCCGCGCCAAGTGTGTTGCCGGGCTCGGTAATCAGAATGCCTTCGGCGTCGTGCCAGATACGCCCGAACCAGCCGGGCTCGCCGGAACCCGAGAGCCGCCAGCCGCGTGCCAGCGCATCGAGCGCAGCCGGCGAGCCGGTCGCGAGCACACGCGGAATCGAATAGATATCGCGCACGCCCATAGCCGCGTGTGCGGCCCGCATCGCCGCGCTGAAGGTTCGTAGCGGCTTGCGCTCGTCACGCGTGCGCCGCCAACGCAGGATCCCCGCCACCACGAGGCCGACAACCAGCAGCGCGATCAGCGCAAGCAATACGGCGATCAATGTCGTGGTCACGGTCGCGCTCCCGTGTCTGTGGCAAGCGCCTGCGGGCCTAACGGCGTTTCAACGGACACGCGCAACGGCATCACTGCGCCGCTGAATACCGTATTGAGCGGCTGTGCCGGATTTCCACCGGGCGAGATCGGAGAAACGGGCGTTGCCGTGCCTCGTGCTGCGCCGCTGCCATTACCGATATTGCCGCTGTTTCCATTGTTTCCGGCGGGCGGCGCAACGCCTGGCGCGACTGAGCCGGAAGCGCGGGAGTCCGTCGATTGCGCTTCCGCCACCGATACCCCCTCGAACTGCGCAAGCGCCACGCGCACGGGCGCAGTCTCATACCACCAGATCGCATGAGAGGCACCGAGCAGCGCCGCGCATCCGCCCAGCACCAGCAGCACAAACCGCGCACGGTCGGGAAACATCTGCGTGAGCATGCGTGGTTCGCGCGGCGGCAGCGCCGCTTCGTCAAGCGGCGTTGCAATGCGCGCGGGATCGGGATCGCGCTGCATCGCGAAACCGAACAGCGCATGACGAAGCTGATCGAGGCGCATCGCGCCCGTCTCGCCGCGCAGCTTGCCCTTGAAGCCGAGTTCGAGACACGCGAGATAGACATTCGCGAGATCGCGGCGGCCGGGATCGCGTTGGGCGAGCAGCGTCTCGATGGCGTCGGGCACGCGCTCGCCCGCGGAACGCGTTCCGAAGATGCGGGCTTCGAGCGGCTGCGCTTCCCACGCGCTCGCGCCGGGCCAGTCGGAGAACACCAGTAGTTCGTCGAGCAGCGCCACGAACGCGAACTGTGCGGCGGCGATGTCGGCTTCGCCCGCCGCGCCTGTCCATGCCATCGCATCGCGCGCGAGCTTGCGCGTCACAGTCTGGAGTTGCGTGGCCAGCAAATCAGCGATATCGCCGCCCTGCGCGCTGGCGGGCAGCGCATTCGCGATATCGGCCTGCGCATCGTCATGCATGGCTACGGCGTCATCTGCGCTTTCATTCGCTGCATCGAAGGCCGCAATTTCGTCGACATCAAGCTTCGCGACGGCGAACTGCGCCGCGATGCGCGAGCGCGCGGTCTGCGCCTGCATGAACGCGCCCACGAACGCGCGCGAAAGCGGCGAGCGCTGGATGTTGCTGTCGGCGGCTTCAGACAATCCCTGCTCCCGTTTCGGCGCCGTCGGCGGCTTCTTCGACGCGCATGAACAACTGCACAGCCCACGGCGCACGCCCCACTACTGCGCGCAATTCAATACATAAAGGCTGCGTGCGATCGAACCAGTCGTCGTCGAGCGAGACAGCGTAGAGCACGGTATCGTCGCCGGTCGCGTAGGCCGCGCGCTCCTCGCGCGCGAGACGGCGGCGCGCAAGTCCGCGCATGCGCTGGCGCGCGAGCGTGTGCACATACGGACGCGACGCCACGACCGCCTGATCGAGCCACAGATTGGCGTCGTGCTCGGTGGCGTCGCGCGGCATACGCAGACCGATCACGACTTCGCGTACCGTCGTGCCCGCGCCATCGAACGGCGGATCGGCCCAGAAGCTGCCGCCCTGTTCGCTGAACGCGCGCACCCGATAGCCCTGGCGTATCGTCGACAGCGCCTCGTCGATCCATTCGAGCAGCGGATCGAACGTCACCAGCAGATCCCGATAGTCGAACGGCGCGAACGCGGGCACGCCGCGCGCGGGCCGCAATGCGGCGAGTGCGCCACTCATGCCCGCGATCGTCCGATAGAGTTCGAGCGGATGGGCGATGTCCGACGCGGCCATCGCCTCGACTTCCGGCAAACGGCTCCAGATCGCCGCGAGTTGCCGCTCGATCTGCGCGACATCGTCGTGATCTTCGGCGCGTTGCGCGGCCTGCAAACGGCCCGCAAGGAACACGCACTTGTCGCGCGCGCGGCGCAGCATGCGCATCACACGCTGCCCGAGCAGCGAGCCCGCGAGGACGAACGGCCCCGGCGGCATATAGTCGGCGAGCACGACGCCGCCGCCCTGCTGCTTCACGCGCATGAGCGGCAGACGATCGACTTCGTGGCGGCCCAGATCAGTCATCAAATGCAGGCGCGGAAACCACGTCGTAATCGACGCAGGCTCGCCCTTCGACGACAGATCCGGCACATCGTCCGCCTCGCGCTGTGCGAAACGCGCGGCGCCCGCATCGAGCTTGCCACCGCGATACAGCGGCGGCACCGCCAGATAGATCGTCACGATTTCATCGGGCGCCTTGAACACCTCGCGCACGTCGATTTCCAGCACCGGGTCGTTGCGCGTGTGACGAATCGCGAGTCCGTCCGCGAGAATCGCCTCCAGCGCACTGATGCGCACCTTGCCCTGCGCGAGTCCGGCCGCTTCGTGGGCGATCGCCAGCACGCCCCAGTAATACGGACGGGCCGCACTCGCGAGTAAGGCGGCATGACCAGCCGCGTGCAGGGCCTGCATCTGGAAATGTTGCGGCAAAAGCGGCATGCCGTCGGACCAGCAAACCGCATCGGGAAACGTAGTGTGCATGTGGAGAATAGGCAGCGGGTGGTCGGCGGGCCAGGGCCGTCAATGCGCGGGCTGGACGCTCAGGTCCTGATCGCCGAGCACGAGCAGCGCGTTCGACGGTCCGGCGTCGAGCCGCACACGATGCGCGCCCGGCGTCTGGTAGCCGGCGAAGATCACGACGCCGGCTGCGCGTTTGCCGCCGAAAGCGAATGGCGCGGGCGCAATCTGCTGCCCCGGCACGACTTCATAGGAAATCACACTGAGATCTTTTGGATGATCGCGCAGCCATTGTTCGCGCTGATCGAACCATTTGGCCGACGGCAAGGCGAGCAAGGCATCGAGGAGCTGAGGGCTACGAACGAGTACAGCATCGACGGCGATCGGCGTATCGATGTTGGCTTCGCTCGTCACGGCGATGGCGAGCGTATCGACATCGACTTTCGGCAAGGCGCCGCATCCCGCCAGCCATGCGCAAAGCGCCAGAACGAGCGACCAGAAGGCGCTACGAACCCGGCTTGAATCCATGCGCAAGGAAAACGTGAAATTCACTCGGCGAACCCCATCGATGAGCGAAAAAATGCTTTCGGCCCTATGCCCGACCAGGCCGGGATCTTTGAATCGTTTGTATTTCTAATCGTTATGCATCGCACAGACACGCGTTTCGGTTCGTGCGCCGCGCGTAGTCTACAAGCGCCAATACGCCTCGCGCAATAGCGAATTTTTTATGTGCATTTGCAATAAAGCGTGTTTAAAAAATATGAAACGCTTTCAATTTATGCGCGGTAAATACTGTTTGAGTTTTTTTGTTTACTCGCCTAAATTCCTGTCCGTCTGTCTACCGCGTCCCGCTCAACCGCCCTCAATCAGTCAGCATAACGAAAGGCTTTGCGCGCGCCCCGGAGAATCGCGTCAAGAAAATGCAGCCTGAATAACGCAATCAGGCTACTGGATTCACGTGCGATGTGCTCTTTTTGATTTATTTGGCATGACAGAACGATTCGAATCCATTGCGTCCATTTACGCACCATAACGAAAGAGCCGCCGAGGTGACCATGTCAGACAGCACTCAACACTGGTTCGAACGCAACCGTCCGCCGCGTGTGCAGATCACGTACGACGTCGAAACCGGCAATGCAATCGAAAAGAAGGAACTGCCGCTCGTGGTTGGCGTAATGGCCGATCTTTCGGGCAACAAGACCTTGCCGAAAATGACGGAGCGCCGCTTCGTCGATATCGATCGTGACAATTTCAACGACGTCATGAAATCGATCTCGCCGCGTCTTGCGCTGCAGGTCGACAATACGCTAGCCACGGACGGCAGCAAGATGAACGTCGAGCTCAATTTCAAGAACATCGACGATTTCGATCCGGTCGCCCTCGTGCAGCAGATCGCACCGCTCAAGCAGCTGTACGACGCCCGCTTGCGCCTGCGCGACCTGCTCACCAAGCTCGACGGCAACGACGAACTCGACAAACTGCTGCAGGACGTCGTGCACAACACGCAGGGGCTCGCTGAGATCCGCGCCGCCCATCCGGGCGAAGCACCTGTGGCGCAATTGCCCTCGCCCGAGGCGAAGCCCGACGCCGCCCCCGGCGCGAATTCCGAGAGCAATCCGGAGCCGTCCGGCGACCAGCCGGCCGCCTGAGCCACCGTCCCAAGGAAAACATCATGTCCGATATCCAGGCTGCCGCTCCTGCGGCGCAGGCGGCACCGCTCACCCTGCTCGACCAGATCGTGCACGAAGGCCGCATGGCCCACGACGAAGAACAGCAGAAACACGCGCGCGAACTTCTGGCCGAGTTCGCGCTGCAGGTGCTCGACAAGGAAATGACGGTCAGCCGCGACACCGTCGCGGCGATCAACCATCAAATCAAGCTGATCGACGAGCTGATCAGCAAGCAGCTCAACAAGGTCTTGCATCACCCCGAGTTCCAGGCGCTCGAATCGTCGTGGCGCGGCCTGCATTATCTGGTGAAGAATTCGGAAACCAGCTCGCGCCTGAAGCTTCGCCTGCTCGACGCATCGAAAAAAGACCTGCAGAACGATCTGGAAAAAGCGGTCGATGTCGATACGAGCGCGCTCTTCAAGAAGATCTACGAAGAGGAATACGGCACGTTCGGCGGCCATCCGTTCAGCGTGCTGATCGGCGATTACTATTTCACGCGCCAGACGCCTGACATCAGCCTGCTCGAAAAGCTGGCGGCGGTGGCCGCAGCCGCGCACGCGCCGTTCATTTCGGCCGCGCACGCACAGTTGTTCGACATGGCCAGCTTCACGGAACTGGGCGTGCCGCGCGATCTCTCGAAGGTGTTCGAAACCATCGACATGGCACGCTGGCGTGAATTCCGCAAGAGCGAGGATTCGCGTTATGTAGCGCTCACGCTGCCGCATATCCTGATGCGCCGCCCCTATCATCCGATCAGCAATCCCGTCGAAGGCATGGACTTCGTCGAAGACGTGGACGGCACCGATCACGCGAGATACCTCTGGGGCAATGCGGCCTACGCTCTGGGCCAGCGCGTCACCAACGCGTTCGCGCAGCATAGCTGGTGCGCTGCGATTCGCGGCGTGGAAGGCGGCGGCGCAGTGGAGAAACTGCCCGACCACATCTTCCAGACCGCCGCGGGCGACAAGGCCATGAAGTGCCCGACCGAAGTGGCGATCACCGATCGCCGCGAAAAGGAACTGGACGCGCTCGGTTTCATCGCGCTCGTGCACAAGAAGAACGAAGGGCTTGCCGTGTTCTTCGGCGGCCAGACGGCGAACCGCCCGACCACCTACAATACGGCGGAGGCCAACGCCAACGCGCGCATTTCGGCCATGCTGCCGTACGTGCTCGCGGCTTCGCGTTTCGCGCACTACATCAAGGTGATCATGCGCGACAAGGTCGGCAGCTTCATGACGCGCGACAACGTGCGCGCGTACCTGAATACCTGGATCGCCGATTACGTGCTCGTGAACGATAACGCGCCGCAGGAAATCAAGGCGCAATATCCGCTGCGTGAAGCGCGCATCGACGTGACGGAAGTGCCGGGCAAACCCGGCGCGTATCGCGCGACGGTGTTCCTGCGCCCGCACTTCCAGCTCGAGGAACTGACCGCTTCGATCCGGCTCGTTGCGAGCCTGCCGCCGCCGGCTGCGGCGTAATCCGCGGGCGGCGCATCCGCCGCCTTGCGCACTCCCCATTGACGACGACGCGCGCCTCATACGGCGCGCGCGCTCACACACGCTTCAGGAGCCCTGAAACATGGATTCGATCATTCTCGATCTCGGCAGCGACATCAAAGGCGAAAGCACGATCGAAGGCTATACCGACAAGATCGAGCTGATGTCGTACAGCCACAATGTCGCGATGCAGGTCACCAACGACGTAAGCAACTCCGAGCGCACCTCGGGCAAGCCGCACGTCGGTGAATTCACCGTGACGAAGTTTATCGACGTGGCCACGCCCACGCTCAACGAATACTGCTGCGGCGGCAAGGCGATCGCCACGGCAACGGTCATCGTGGGCCGCAACGCGGCGGAGAGCGACGGCAAGATCATGCCGTTCATCACCTACACGCTGACCAACGTGATCATCAGCAACGTGAGCGTGTCGGGCGGCGCGGGAGGCAAGCCGGTCGAAACGCTCTCGCTGAATTTCACGAAAATCAAGTGGGAAATGACCACGCAGAAGGACGACGGCTCGAAGGAAGGCACCGCCGCCTCCACGTGGGACATGGCCGCCAACAAGCTCGCGAAGTAAGCGCGCAATAAGCACGCCACCCGATGCCGCCACTGCGCCTGCCCGCTTTTGTCGCGCCGATGCCGCTGTTCGAGCGTCTCGCCGACGATGCGCCGTTCGACGCGCACGAGCGCACGGACCCCATGGCGGCGCGCCTGCTCGACGCCCAGGGCCTGCGCGATTCGGTGCGCGCCGAACTGCTGCGTCTGCTCAACACGCGGCGCGGCCGCAGCAAGCCCGGCGCCGCAGACGTCCTGCACTACGGCCTGCCCGACTGGAGCGCGCTGAGCGCGGCGCGCGCGGGCGACCGCAGCACGCTCGAACGTGAAGTGGCGCAGGCCATCCGCGCGTTCGAGCCGCGCCTCGCCGCACCGCGCGTGACCATCGAGCCCGACGCCGACGCCCCCTGGCGCCTGTGTCTGCGCATCGGCGGGTTGCTGCGCGGGCATGACGGCGCGCAGCAACCCGCCCGCTTTATCGTGCGTTTCGACGCCGACAGCCACACGCCCGGAATCGTCGATGAATGACTCCATCGATCCGCTGCTGCTCGATTACTACCAGCGCGAATTGACGTATTTGCGGCGCGCGAGCGAAGGTTTCGCCGCGCGTTATCCCAAGATCGCGCGCCGGCTCGAACTCGGTCCGGGCGAATGCGCCGATCCGCACGTCGAACGCCTCATAGAGAGTTTCGCGGTCCTGACCGCGCGTATCCAGCGCACGCTCGACGACGAATACTCGACGCTCACCGACGGGCTGCTCGAACAGCTTTACCCCTATGCATCGCGGCCCGTGCCGTCGATGACTATCGTGCAGTTCGAACCGGATGCGACACAGGGCAGTCTCGCGAGCGGTTATGCCGTGCCGCGCGCGACGCCGCTCACGCATATCGATGCGAACGGTTACACGATCCACTGGCGCACGGCCATGGACGTCACGCTGTGGCCACTCGCCATCGCCGATGCACAAGTGCTCGACGCCGAGGAAAGCCAGGCGCTGACCGGCGACGCGCGGCTGCAATCCGCGCTGCGCCTGAGCGTGCGCTCAACCGGCGCGGTTGCGCCAGGCGCTCTGCCCATCGAGCGCCTGCGCGTGCGCCTGGCCGGCTCGCCCGTGAACGTCGCCGCGCTCTACGATCTGCTCGCGGCCCACACCGAGGCGCTGTGGCTGATGGACCCCGACGGCCGCATGCAGCGCCAACACGGCCGCCCGCAGCCGCTAGGTTTCGAAGAAGAACACGCGCTGCTGCCGCGCGAAGACGGTGCGCATCCGGCCTGCCGTCTGCTGGTCGAATATTTCGCCTTTCCCGAGAAATTCGCATTTTTCGATCTGCCGTTCGCCCCGCAAAAACTGGAGGGCAGCCAGAGCGGCGCGATCGATCTGCTGATCGGCTTCACGGTCGCGCCCGAGGGTCGGCTCACCGTGCAGGCGGAAGATTTCGCACTCGGCTGCGCGCCGGCGATCAATCTGTTCGCCCGCACCTCCGAGCCGGTGCGTCCCGACGCCACGCAACGCGAGCATCGCATCAGCCCAGACGCGCACCGCGAAGCGAGCACGGAAATCTACGCGGTGCGCGCGCTGCGCAGCGTAAACGGACGCGAAGTCGCGGAGGTGGCGCCCTGGTACGGCGCGCATCACGGCGACGCGTCGAGCGTCTACTGGCACGCGCGCCGCGTGAGCGGCCTGCACGCAAGCCGCCCGGGCAGCGACATGATGCTGACCTTCGTCGATACGCGTTTCGATCCATCCGATGCGCCCGCGCGCACGCTGACCGCCGATCTGCTCTGCACCAACCGCGAACTGGCTCAGGCGTTAGAGCCGGGCGCGCTGCTGTCGTTCGAAGTGCCGGGTCCGGTGGCCGCCGTGCGCATCGCCCATCGGCCCACGCGGCAGATTAATGCAACACTCGACGGCAGCTCGCGCTGGCGTTTGATCTCGCAGTTGATGCTCAACCATGTGTCGCTGGTCGAAGGCCCGCACGCCGTACAGACGCTGCGCGAGATGCTGGTGCTGCACAACCTCGGCGCGAGCGCGGCGGCGCAGCGGCAGATCGCGGGCATCCACGCGCTTGCGGGAGAGCCGGTGGTCGCTCATGTCGGGGAGGACCGTTGGCGCGGCTGGCGCAACGGGCTGGGCGTGCGGCTCGAACTGGGACGCGAAGGTTTCGTCGGAGCGAGTCCTGTGCTGTTTTCCGGCGTACTCGCCCACTTCTTCTCGCTCTACGCGAGCGTCAACCGTTTTGTCCAGACCGCGCTCGTGCGCGACGGCAAGGAGATCCATCTATGGCGGCCGATGACGGGCAGCCCGCTCGTACTCTAGCGCAGCAGCTTTACGCGCAGCCGCACGCGTTCGAGTTCGCACAGGCCATACGTCTGCTCGAACTGCTGAGCCCGGATGCGACGCCGCTCGGCACCGGGCTCGATCCGCGCCGCGAAGCGCTGATGCTCAGCGGCACGCTCTCGCCCGTGTTCCCGGCCAGTGCGATCGGACCGCTGCGCGCACGCGCGCCGCGCTCGCTGGCGCTCGACGACGATGCTCGCGAGCCTCATTGCTCGCCTGATGCCGATTCCCTGCCACAACTCCAGGTGAACGCGTTCGCGCTGGGCGGCCCGAACGGCCCGCTGCCGGGCGCCTGGCAGGAGTGGATACAGGACCGCCTGCGCCGCAAGGACACCTCGGCGCTCGCCTTCCTCGATCTGTTCCAGCACCGTCTGCTCGCCTTGCTCTATCGCGCCCAGCGCAAGTACCGCAGCGCCGATCCGTATCCGCTTCACTCGCAGCGCGCCGCCGATCCCGTGCTGCGCGCGATCACCGGACTCGCCTGGCATCGCGACGACGAAACGCCGACAGTCGAGGCTCAAACCGCTGATAACGACAGCGACTCTGGCAATCGCTCCGAGCGTGGCACCCTCCTGCGCGCTGTCCTTGCGCGCGCCGGCATGTTTGCCAACCAGCGCCGCTCGCTCGCGGGCTTCGACGCCATGCTGCGCCATCACTTCGATATCGATGCGCGCTCGACGCCGTTTGTCGGCGGCTGGCGCGCCCTGCCGGCTGCGAGCCGCACGACGGTCGGCCATGCGGGCCGCAACCGCACGCTGGGCGCGGGGGCGATTGTGGGCACGCGCGTGTGGGACGAACATCGCGGCATCCGCGTGACGATCGGGCCGCTTGCGCGCGCGCAGTATGAAGCGTTCCTGCCAGGCGGCGACTCGCACGGCGCATTCCAGGCGCTAGCCGATGCCTGGTTCGGCGCCGAGCTTTACGTGCACGTCGAATTGCGACTCGCTGCGGGACAACTCGCGACAGCCCACCTGTCACGCGCGGCGCCGCCGCGGCTCGGCTGGACCGCCTGGGCGGGTGCGGGAGACACCGCGCCTGCGCGACTCACGCGCCTTGCTCCCGCAGCGGCAGTGCGTTCCGCCAATGCAGCGCCGGGCTGACGATGGATCTCAAGACGCTGATGGCGCGCCTCGAGCGCGAGCCACGCGACGCACTCGAACGGGCAACGCACCACTGCCTGCGCGAGACGCATTTTATCGTCGAGATCGAGCACTGGCTCGCCGCGCTGCTGGAAACACCGAACGGCGAACTGGCCGCCGTACTGCCGCATTTCGGGCTTGAACGCACTGCGCCGATTGCCGAGCTGCACAGCGCACTCGCCCGCCAGCCGCGCGGCAATCAAGGCACGCCCACGCTCTCGCCCGATCTTCTGGTGTGGCTGCAAGACGCGCTCGTGCAAGCCAATGTGGTCCTGCAACGCCCGAATGTCAGTGCCGCCGTGCTGCTGATCGCCCTGCTCGATAATGAACACCTGCGCGCACGCACGACGCTAGGCGCGCCTTCGCTATTGCGTGTGGCCAGCGCATCGTTGCGCAGCAATCTCGCCGCATGGATACCGTCGAATGCTGCCAATGTGCCCGCCTCGCCCGCGAGCGCCGCTCCGTTGCCGGACACGTCCACAGGCGGAACTCCGCGCGCGCAGGAGTCGCCCGCCCGCTCCGTGCTCGATCAGTACACCATCGACCTGACCAGCGAAGCACGCGCGGGACGCATCGACCCGATTGTCGGACGCACCGCCGAAATCCGCCTGGCCGTCGATATCCTGCTGCGGCGGCGACAGAACAATCCGCTGCTGGTGGGCGCGCCAGGCGTGGGCAAGACGGCGATCGTCGAGGGTCTCGCGCTGCGCATCGCGGCGGGCGACGTGCCGCCACCGCTCGCGGGCGTCACGCTGCGCGTGCTCGATCTCGCGCTGCTGCAGGCGGGTGCGAGCGTCAAGGGCGAGTTCGAGCACCGCCTGCGCGCCGTGATCGACGAAGTACGACGCGCGCCCGCGCCGGTGATTCTCTTTATCGACGAAGCGCACACGATGATCGGCGCCGGCGGTGCGGAAGGCGGCAGCGACGCGGCAAACCTGCTCAAACCCGCGCTCGCACGCGGCGAATTGCGCACGATCGCCGCGACTACATGGCTCGAATACAAGAAGTATTTCGAACGCGATCCGGCGCTCGCACGGCGCTTCCAGCTCGTGCAGATCGAAGCGCCTGACGAAGCCACTGCCATCGGCATGCTGCGTGCGCTGGCGCCGCGCTTCGAGGCCCATCACGGCGTGACGCTGCTCGACGCTGCGATCGTCGATGCGGTGAAGCTCTCGCATCGATATATTTCGGATCGCCAACTACCTGACAAAGCGATCGCCGTGCTCGACACAGCCTGTGCACGCGTCGCGCTCGCGCAGCACGACGTCCCGGTGCAACTCGAAAGCGCGCGCCAGCGCGAGCGCGCATTGCGCGACGAGCTATTGCGTCTGCGGGCTGAAATGGTGCTGGGCGCGCACCACACGCAGCGTGTCGCCGCGCTCGAAGCGGAACACACGCGCAACGCGGCGCGGGTGCGCGAGCTGGAAACCCGCTGGCATGACGAAGCGGCTGCGGTGCGCGAGATTCTCGCGGTGCGCGCGCGGCTGGCCGCGCATGATTTGAACGAGTCACGTCGCCCAACGCCCCAACCCGCCGCCGATGAGAGCGCCGATGCGCTCGAAGATCTCGCCGCCGAACTCGCACGCCTCGAAAGCGGGCTCGACGCAATCCGCGACGACGATCCCATGGTACCGGTGTGCGTCGATTCGAAGACTGTGGCTGCGGTCATCGCCGGCTGGACCGGCATCCCGGTAGGCAAAATGCTCGCCGATGAAATGCACGCCGTTCGCACGCTGGAAACGCGGCTTGCGCAGCGCATCGTCGGGCAGGACGCGGCGCTCGAGCGCATAGCGCGACGCATACGCGCGTGGCGCGCGGGCCTGGCCGACCCGCAGCGCCCGGTTGGCGTGTTCCTGCTGGTCGGCCCGACTGGCGTGGGCAAAACCGAAACGGCCTATGCGCTCGCCGACGCGCTCTATGGCGGCGAGCGCAATCTCATCGTGATCGATCTCGCGGCCTATCAGGAAGCGCACACAGTTTCGCAGTTGCGCGGCGCACCGCCCGGTTATGTGGGGCACGCGGCGGGCGGCGTCCTGACCGAAGCCGTGCGGCGCCGACCGTACAGCGTCGTGCTGCTCGACGAAATCGAAAAAGCCCACACCGACGTGCTCGAAGCGTTCTACAACGTATTCGACAAAGGCGTGATGGAAGATGGCACGGGTCTTGTGGTCGATTTCCGCAATACCGTGATTCTGGCAACCAGCAACGTCGGCGCCGAATTGATGCTGAAGACGCCCGCCAGCGCGCTCGCCAGCGAAACTTTCAACCGCGAGTTGCGCGAAACGTTGCTGCACGCGTTTCGTCCGGCGTTTCTCGCACGCATGACCGCCGTACCCTACGTCGCGCTCGACGATTCGGCCGTGCGCATCATCATCGAAAAGAAGCTTGAGCAGTTGCGCGTACGTTATCGCGATGCAACCGGCAAGCAGTTTGCGTTCGATGCCGGAATCATCGACGCCGTGCTCGCGCGTTGCCGTGGCTCGGGCGCACGCGAAATCGACAATGTGCTGATGAACGAGCTTGTCGGCACGCTGGCCCAATGGGCGCTCGAATGACCTACGCACACTCGACGATCTCCTCAACACGCTCTCTTTCTTGCTCATGGACCGACCGACCCTGACCGACACCGATACGCGCATCGAACTGGGCGGCAGTGCCTTCACCGGCCTGTTCGCCGCACAGGCCACGGTGGACGAGTGCATCGGCGCGCCCGCAGAAATAAGCGTACGTGCGCTGGGCGCGATGCCGCCGCCCGCGCCTGGCGGCATGCCCGGTCAGCACGCGACGTTGAAGTTTGCGTGGGGCGAGAACGCGCGTCTTGTCGATGCAGTCTGCACGCGCGCCGCGCAACTGCCCTCCACTGTGGACGCGAGCCATTTTGCATTGACGCTGCGCTCGTGGCTCTGGCTGCTCACACTGGCGCAGAACAACCGCGTGTTCCAGAACAAGACAGCCTCGCAGATCATCGAGGCGGTGTTCGCAGGCCACAGCATGACGGACTACACGTTGTCGCTCACCGGCACGCCCATCGCGCGCGAATGGTGTGTGCAATACGGTGAAAGCGACTTCGCGTTTGTGAGTCGCCTGTGCGAAGAAGAGGGCTGGTTCTACTTTTTTCGCCATCAGGACGGCGTGCACACGCTCGTGATTGCCGATAACAACGACGCTTTTGCGACGCTGCCGGGCGCAGCCACACTGAGTTGCGCCCCGCTCGCGGGTCACGCTGGCAACTGGCGTGAAAGCGGCCAGATTCTCTATTGCGAAATCGTCGAACAAACCGCAGCCGGGACTTTTTCCCACGGCGATTACGCATGGCAAACGCCATCCGCACAACTGTATTCGCAGGCGCAGTCCGTGCAGAACGACCTTGCCGTGTACGAATATCCGGGCCGCTTCGCGACCAGCGACGATGCTTCGTCGCTCGCCAAACAACGCGTGGACGCCTTGCGCACGAGCACGCGCCTGCTCACCGGCGAAAGCGACTGCCGCGTACTCACGCCGGGCTATCGATTTACGTTGTCGGGC
Organism: Paraburkholderia sp. J69-1; assembly: GCF_905220255.1. Classification (NCBI taxonomy): domain Bacteria; kingdom Pseudomonadati; phylum Pseudomonadota; class Betaproteobacteria; order Burkholderiales; family Burkholderiaceae; genus Paraburkholderia; species Paraburkholderia sp. J69-1. The sequence continues at coordinate 43,678 of NZ_CAJMZG010000005.1, forward strand.
CATGAATCGTCGGACGCGAATATCGAATGGGTTGTGGCCAGCGTCGTGCATGAAGCCGACCACACTAGCTATCGCAACCGGTTTGAAGCCTTTCCAGCTTCGGTCAATTACCGCGCGCCACGCACCACGCGCCGCCCGTTCATGCCGACACAGACGGCCACTGTCGTCGGCAAAAGCGGCGAGGAACTGTGGACCGACCAGTACGGACGGGTAAAAGTGCAGTTCCATTGGGACCGCGAAGGCAAGCTCGACGAGCAGAGTTCATGCTGGATTCGCGTCGCGCAACCGTGGGCGAGCAAGGGCTTTGGCATGCAGTTCATGCCGCGCATCGGCGACGAAGTGGTTGTGAGCTTTATCGACGGCGACGCCGACCGGCCGCTGATCACCAGCAGCGTCTATAACGGTGCGAATCTGCCGCCCTATGCGCTGCCGGATAATCAGACGCAATCTGGCCTGAAAAGCAATAGCTCGCCGGGCGGCGCAGGTTTCAATGAGTTGCGTTTCGAGGACAAGAAAGATAGCGAAGAAGTCTTCTTGCAAGCGCAAAAAAATCTCAACGTCAATGTACTGAACGATGCGATCGCAACGATTGGACACGACGAAACCCGCACCGTGAAAAATGCGCGCAGCCATACGATCCAGGAAAGCGACGACACGCTCACGATCGAAAAGGGTAATCGCAGCATGACGGTGCAGACCGGCGGCGAAACCATCGACGTAAAAGGCACGCGCACGGTCAAAGCTGGCGGCGATGAAACACGCACGGTAGGCGGCGCGCTCAAGCAAACTGTGACGGGCGATATGACACTGACGATCGACGGCAATCTCACCATCAAGGTGGGCGGCTCGTTGTCCATTCAAAGCACCGGTTCATATGCGGCGAAAAGCGATGCGTCGATGACGCACCACGCCGCGACTTCACTGACTAACGAAGCCGGCACGGCACTCACCAACAAGTCGAGCGGCACCCTGTCGAACGAGGCACAAAGCCTGACGAACAAAGGCAGCGTCGAGCAGACCGTTGACGGCGGCGCGATGCTCACCGTCAAGGGCGGCATCGTCAAGCTCAATTGAGGACACGCGATGGAAAAACTCCAGCCGATTACCATTGAACGCGACGATGCACGCGTCGCGGGCACGACGCTTGGAGGCGCATTGCATGGCACCGTGCGCGTGGAGACAGAAGGCCATATCACGGCGATCATGCGTTACGAACGCGGAGTGCTGCACGGCGCAGCGACGTACTTCAATACGGAAGGCACGCCATCGGCGGAAGTTCATCACCACACGGGCAAGATGGAAGGAAAGGCACGCTTTTACTTTCCCGATGGCCGTCTTCAGCGCGAAGCACACTACGCCCAAGGTCAGTTGCACGGCACGTGCCGGACGTGGCTCGTGGACGGCACCCTGCTTGAAGAGGCTCACTATCGGCACGGCAAATTGCAGGGTCTGATGCAACGCTTTCATCCGAACGGGCAGCTTGCGCTGAGGCAGCCGTATGCGAGCGGAAAACCACTCGAACGCGCGGAGCGATATAGCGACGATGGCCGCGTGATTGGCGCAAACGGCAAACCGGTGTCGCGCTGGAAGCAATGGTGGGACGGCCAGGCTACGGGCACTGGCCAGCCATCGAATCGGACTGCTTGATGCAGGCGAAATTCAACGGGAGGAATTCATGAGTTGTCCGCAGGTTTGCTCGGGCGCGATGCTTCAATGCTCGTTCGGTGCGGCGCCTGGCGTGCTCAATGTCCTGCCAGTGAATCGCGTGATGGCAGGTGGCATGCCGGCAGCCACGATCATGGACAATGCGCCGATTCTGAACATCGCGCCCTTCGCGATGTGCATGAGTCCGTCAAATCCAGCGGTGATCGCGGCGACTGCCGCAGCGCTTGGGGTTTTAACGCCCATGCCATGCGTGCCCGCCACCTCCGCGCCATGGATTCCAGGCGGAGCGCCCACGGTTTTGATCGGCTCGATGCCCGCGCTCGATGCGAACGCTACGCTTGTCTGCATGTGGGCGGGCATGATCAAGGTCGTACAGCCGAGCCAGATGACCGTCCTCGTGCCCTAGCCCTTCGTGACGTCCGCACAATATTCCTTTGGAACTTCCATGCCACTGCTTCGTACATCACCGTTGAATCTGCTGCGTAACGGCAGCATTGCGACAACGCACGCGTGTGGGTAGCGTCCAGTGCGAGCAACCGGGTGGTCATGGCCAATACCTGGCTAATTCCCAACAGGCTCGATGGCAAGGTGGTGGTTTCGCCCATGGTCTGCACCGAAGTCAGTGACATGATCAGCCAACTGGCGCGTGAATACACGCCACCAGCATTGACCGCAATACCAGACTTCACCGGTACGCCGTCGGGCTATCGACCGACACCTTTAAGCGATGCAATCCTGATGATGCTGGCCATAGCACCCATTCTGGAGAAGCCGGCGGCCACGATATTGGCTGCGTCATGATCGACGGAACGGGAAACATCTTTGGTTGGGGACGCAACATGACGGTGGTGAGGCCGAGCCTTCACGGCGAAACGATGGCAACTCTTACCCACCTGTGGACCAACGGCGGCCCATTGCGAGAATCGCACGCGAATTTATTCCACGTTGAAATCTTGCTGCTTGGGAGATAAACGCATGGCACTTCTATTCAACCTACCTCGTACGGCAACCAGCAACAATTTTATCCAGAAAGGTCCGACATGCTGGTATTACGCGGCGAAAATGCTGGTGACCTTGCACAACCTGCGCAGCACTGCCGCCTTCGAGCAGCAATGGAAAGGGCTGCATGAGATGCGCAAGGTCATCAGTGAACTCAGTGCCGACTCGCAATTGGGAGGTGATCCCAGCGAAGACCTTGATTGGCTACGTGGCCGACTGGGCGCGACGTTGAGCCAGCATAGCCAGCTGATTACCAACGTAGAACGGGCCTACGCCATGCCCCCCGGAGTGTTCAGCGATCACGAGCGGCGCAAAAGCATCACTATCCTGGAGCGTGCGCTAGGCATCGATCTGGCCAAGGCCCGGCGTGAGCAACAGGCAATCATTCGAGCCCGCGATCATATGTCGGCAGCCAACAGCATGAGCCGCCATTATCTGCTGGACACCTTCATGCCCGGCGTCTTTGTCAGCGGCACACTTGCACTGGCCGACTGCACGCTGGCGAGCGTTGAAGCCAAGCTACGAGCCACTGGCCCCTTCTATGCGTCGGGCGATGTCTGGTCAAGCCGGGAAAACCGCAGAGTACGGAGTGGTCCGTCAACCATGATTCCTCTCGACAACCGTGTTGAGGTGTCCACTATGGCGGTGGACTCGGCGCATGCCGTGGTCGTGGCCGGTATTGTCGGCGACAATCTGTACTACAAGGACCCCAACAACTCTGCGGAGGTACGCTTTGCCAGTTTTGAAACCTTCAAAACCGGTTGGGGACGTTCTGGAAGCTGTGACTTCATTGATGTGCAGTGCCCCAACAGGGCCGTTGGTCAGATAGGGGGGTGCGTTCACACTGCGGCGCTTGTCCTGCATGATCGCTGAGCCGGGTCACTCCCACGCCAGCCGGAGCAACATCATGAAGACAGTCACCCTCGGGCTGGCTTCGCACGACGCCCTTAACGCACGCTCTGTCGCCGCGATGAACGGCGAAGCCGTGGGGCGAACACATCACATTTGACTCGCCGGAGCTGTTGTTCCAGACGGGGAGGGAAACGTTTATGGCGCCCCTGCGAACCGCTCTAACAGGTTTGGCAAATTTTGCCAAAATCGGGGCGAGTTGTGCCGGCGCGCCCTACTTTGATCACATACCGGGTTATGTGCGAAACGGCCGCCGTGCCAAGCTTCTACTATAGTGGGCAAGACTCCCCGGTCAGGTTTCAGGCGCAGTTCGATGGTTAGATCAGGCTGCGCGGGTGCCCCTCGATCGCCCTCCACGCGTTCCAACCCGTTTTAAAGGGCAAGACAATGAATGACGCCATAGCGTTGCATGGCATCGCGCCTGAAACTGCCGAGAGGCGAGCGTACCGATTCGTGCTTGAGACACAATTGTGCGCCCCCGAGTATTTGCCGGCGCCAACACAGGCGTAGACAGCCTCCACCGCCCGTCCCCGATGACGAAGACTGCGCGCGCCGCAGCAATTCATGGACGTCATCAGCCCTTCCCTGTACGCCAAGAATCAGATGTACGCTTAACACGTACCTTATTGATACAGCGTACAAAACATTTTCAAATTTCGACGTATCCCAGTCCAGAAGCTTCTTATCGCTACTTCTGTACGCCCATTGAATCATGTACGTTTTTGACATACACTCGCCTTAAAACGTACTGAAGGACTCCCTCATGGCAACTTCCGACCGCCTGTCCGCGTCCGATATGGCGGCGCTCAACCTCGCGTGCGAAGCCTTTTCGGAGGTCACGCAGCGTTTCAGTGCCGAGCCGTTGCCGGACACTGAAACGAAGGCGGGGTCAGCCGACCCGGTGATCCGCTTCTTCGTGCGAGACAAACAGTTCGACATGCCCGCCGTCATTTCCCGGGGAACGGAATCAAGCGGTTACCCCCACCTTTATCGGAGGCCCTCTCCCGACGGGCGGCCCGTCATCCTGGTCAAACACCACATTAACCGGGCCCTTGCCGAAAAGCTCATCGAGGCGGATATCCCCTTCCTCGATACCGCTGGAAACGTATTCCTCAACGAGCCCGAGGCGACGATCCTGATCACGGGTCGGGACCGGCCCAAAATCAGGCACACCGACACGACATCGCGCTCAACCACGCCGAAAGGCCTCCAGGTGTCCTTTGCGCTTGCTTCGCAGCCCGATCTCGTGGAGAAGCCCTACCGCACGATCGCTGAAGTTTCCGCCGTCGCATTGAACACCGTCAATCTCGCGGTCGACGACCTTATCGCGCGCAGGCTCGTGGCCATGCGAAAAGGCAAACGGACGATCCCTGACAGGAAGCAGTTCATCATCGACTGGGCAAAGCTTTACCCGACGGGCCTACGCACCAGGCTCGGCGCACGCCGCTTCAAGAGCGAACGTGAGCTCGCGTGGTGGCAAAGCGCGAATCTGTCCGAATTCAAGGCCCGGTTGGGCGGCGAGAGTGGCGCCGAAGTCCTCACCCACGAAAACAAGGCGGCATCGGTGACGATCTATGCGCACGGCGGCGCGAGCAACGGCCTGAAGCGCCATGCCCTGCTGCGCCCAGACCCGTCCGGCGACATCGAAATCCTCGATTCCTTCTGGCCTGAATATGCGGAACACCTCTGGGCAACGCCGCCTGGCGTCGTTCATCCCCTGCTGATTTTTGCGGACCTGAGCGCCTCGACCGACAGCCGAAACCACTACGTTGCCGAGAAGATCTATGAGCGATACCTCCATCGCTAGCATTCCGGCCGAACGGCCGATGCCACCGCTCACGATCGCGCTGCTGGCGGCGGTCAAGGCGGCCTGCGCTCAACTGGCGACACGATTCGTGCTGGCGGGCGCCACCGCGCGGGACATCCAGTTTGAACACCTCCACGGCGTGCGCGCGTTCACGGCCACACGCGACGTTGATGTGGCAGTGTGCGCGGTCAGTTGGGACTTCCATGAGCGGCTGATCGAGCACCTGCTTGCGAGCGGCCAGTTCACGCGCGATGCGAAGGCACAGCAGAAGCTGATCTTCAGGCGCACCGGCGACACCTTCGGCGTCCAGTTGGACCTCGTACCATTTGGACCGATTGAAGCCCCACCCGGTGCGATCGCATGGCCGCCCGACGGCGACTTCATCATGAACGTACTCGGGTTCCAAGAAGCGGTCGACACCGCGCAGCCGGTTAATATCGGCGAGGGCGTCGTGGTGCCGGTTGTCACCGTCCCTGCGTATGTCCTGCTGAAGCTGATGGCCTGGCAGGATCGCCGTGCGACCAAAAACACCGATGCGTCCGATCTGCTGTTCGTGCTACTGCGATACTCTCACGCGGGCAACACCAGGCGCGTCTTTGACGTGGCCCACGATCTGCTGGAATCCAACGATCACAATATCGAAATCGCGTGCGCCGGCATGCTCGCGCGCGAGGCGCGGGCCATCGCGCTGCCGGAAACGCTCGCTGCTGTACGCGCCATACTACAGACACCCAAAACCCTCGCGTTGTTGAAAGACGATCTGTTCGCGAGAGCCGCGCAATTTTTTATCGGCGCGGCAAACAGTGACCCGGACGCCCTGCTCGACGCCTTCGCATCGCAGTTTTGCGATCCCCGCCCGTGAATAGTCGGTGGCACTCAGCGAATGCACGACAATAAGGCAATCTGGGCGCCGCCGAGGCGAGTCACCGCATAAGCCAGGTCAGCCGACCTCATGGATTGCTCAAAATGTCGCATATGAGCTCGATCATTCGGGACATTTTGTCATTCCCAACAAAAATAGATGATTGCGTGTCGCAATGCGCCAACCAGTTCGGTTCGGTGCGGTTGAAACAGATGTCTCAAGCGGGAAACCGTACCGCCAGCGCTTTCAGACACGACAAGAAGGCAACGTGACCATTGATAATTGCCTTTCCGCTGCCCAAAGCAAGCCGCTTTTGCCACGATCGCAGCCGCTGAACTCAAATTGCTGCTGATCGCACCGCGAGGCAGCGCAAACCATGCCGACACCCGCGAAGAACGCGGGGTCTAGCGGGGATCGGTCAGTACAAGTCGATTGAGTTGGCTCGTGAAGTCGCCAATCAATGCAGGAATCGACTCACGAATGAATCGGGCAGCGCGTATTCTGCCGAAAACGATCGGAATTCGCCTCACTGCAATTTCAATAGGATTGCGAATTAACTTATCGCGAGTGGAACGCGTACTGCGATGCCCGGGGCTTCGTCAGCCTATGATGTCATGCCAGGCAACCGCGACACTCGGGATACGCTTTGCCTGCCCTAAAGCGTCCAGCATCCGCCAGGTATCGACCGTCCTAGCGCCGCTATAAAACCTAAGCGATTAAACCTTGCTACGACAGCCATAGTCTCATTGCGCATATCTGCTATGCGCCAAACGCAAGGGTCGCTACGAGGCATCGCCGCATAATTCCAGTCACAAGCCGTTCACGATCGGAGTTTTCTCCGACCATCGATATAGAACAAAGCAGGCGACAAGCCTGCACTGGAGATCAACCTATGCAGACGTGGTATAGCACCATGGCCCCCTCCCAGAAACGCACGTTCTGGGCTTGTTTTCTCGGATGGGTTCTCGACGCCATGGATGTGCAGTTTTTCGCGTTCGTGATTCCAACCTTGCTGACGGCGTGGCACATGAGCAAGGCCCAGGCGGGCGTGATCGGTACGTCCGCACTCGTCGCCTCGGCCATCGGCGGCGTGATTGCCGGTGTCCTGGCGGATCGCATCGGTCGCGTCCGGGTGCTCAAACTGGCCATTCTGTGGTTTTCGCTATTCACCGGCCTGTCGGCGTTCACGAATGGCTTTCATCAATTGCTTTTCACCCGGAGCCTGCAGGGGCTCGGATTCGGCGGCGAATGGGCCGCAGGCGCAATCCTGATCGGCGAAGTCGTCGACAAGCGCATTCGTGGCCGCGCAGTCGGATGCGTGCAAAGCGGCTGGCCAGTCGGTTATGCGCTTGCCGCGCTGATGTACTGGGGACTCTTCAGCGCGCTCCCCGAGCAATACGCATGGCGTATTCTGTTTCTCGTGGGCATCCTGCCGGGCCTGCTGGTCCTGTGGATGCGTCGCAATGTCGATGAATCTTCGGCATTCGAATCGGCCGCGGAATTTCGCGCACAAAGTGGTCTCTTCGATACGTTCGCGCAGGTTTTCGCCCCCAACGTCCTGCCACGCACCTTGCTCGCTTCAGCGATGGCGGCCGGAGCGCTCGGTGGGAACTACACGATCCTCACCTGGCTCGTAACGTATCTGCGGGAGACACAGAGCCTGACCGTCAATCTCACGACGATGTATCTCGCCGTGAACATCTTCGGTTCGTTCTGCGGTTATGTGGGCATGGCGTATTTGAGCGATGCCATCGGTCGTCGCTGGACCTTCTCGATATCAGCCGCCGGCGCGACGCTCACGGTTCTCGCGTACACACAGCTTCACCTGCCTCTGCCCGTATTGCTGGTACTGGGCTTTCCGGTCGGCCTGTTCCAGTCCGGCATTGTCTCCGGCATGGGCGCCTGCTTCACCGAGTTGTTTCCGGTGCAGATTCGCGCTTCTGCGGGCGGCTTCTCGTACAACTTCGGTCGCGGCATGGGTTCGCTTGTGCCGGCGGCAGTCGGTATCACCAGTGCGTCAGTCGGTCTGGCGAAGTCTATCGGCGTATGGGCAGCGGCGTCCTATGTCGTCGTCTTTGTCGTCGCCATCTTTTTGCCGGAAACGCGTAACAAGCAACTCGAGGGTCAAGCATAAACGCGCCATGCGCCTAAATTGCGGGCTCTTCGCACGCGTCGCGAACCGCAATAGATCTGGGCAAAAATCAGTCAACCTGATCGAGACTGAACTGGGCGCGCGGCTTTCTCGCCGCAGCGCCCACGATATCGCACAGATGATTCGCGATCCCGCCGTCGATCTCCTGACGACAAGTGAACGGCCACGCGCCACATTGGCACTGCCTACACTGCCGCTCGCCAACTGAGCGCTTCAATCCTCTTCCGCCTACGGTCGCCGCGAAACCATCGCGGCGACCCAGCAAGCATGACGTCGGAAACGATGCGGCAGGGCAACGTAAGCGAAAGCGCCCGCCGCCGCATTGAAATACGTCCGCTCGGTGACATTCTCCCTCACCTATCAACCTGGATAGGAACTCGACGCAGCCATCTGCGGGACGCCCGGCATCGGCTATATTTTCGTCATAAGAAACGCAAGAAAAGACTCAGAGACCCAAAGTTATCGTTCCGTCGGCAGATTCCAGAGATTCATCACGCAGGACTATCGGGGAAGTCCAGATCGCGCAGTTACTCTCCGAACCCCAGCTTTCCTGATGCCCAACGCATTGCAAATCGCGCTGCGCCCGACTCATGGCGTCATCGACTTGCAAGGCGACGTGCACCCTCGTCAAGCGATCAGTCGATCGCACGGGCGCGCGTCAGCCGTTGATTTCCACCTCGCAGTTGCATTGCTACAGCGCCTCAAAACGCTCTCAAGGAGATGCTTCAACATGGTCAGCTATGTTCGCAACGATGCCTGGAATGAAGGCGGCACGCTAAGCAATCCTGATCTTCTCTGGTATGCGAAGGGAGTCGGGAAGATGATGTCGCGCAGCCTCGACGACCCCGCCAGCTGGTGGTTCTTCGCCGCCATGCACGGCGAATACGTCAACACATCCAATCCGTGGTATCCGTCCCCGCCTTCGTTTCCTGGCTGGGGCTATATCTCCAGCCCGCCTCAGGTGCCCACGCAACCGCTGCCGCTCGCGGCCACCCAAGACAAATTTTGGAATCAATGCCAGCACGGCAGCTGGTACTTTCTGCCCTGGCATCGCGGCTATCTGATGGCACTTGAAGCCCAGTTGCGCGCCGACATCGTGAGCCTCGGCGGCCCGTCGAGCTGGGCGCTGCCTTACTGGAATTACTTCGGCGGCGAGCAAGGCGCCGACGCCGAAATGCCACCGGCTTTCGCGCAGCAGAAACTGCCCGACGGATCGGCCAATCCGCTTTTCGTGACGATGCGCTATGGTCCCGACGGTGACGGCGATATCTACGTTCCGACCGATCTCTGGGCCGAAAATCACGGCCCCGACGACAACTGGACGCGCGGCGAAGTCACGGCCGCCTGCATGAACAACACCGTCTACACCGGATCGAATCAGGCCACGCCGCTGCCGGGATACGGCGGCCCGGAAAGCGGGTTTTCCCATGATGGCGGCCCGCACGGGAATATGGAAAGCAATCCTCACGATCTGGTGCACGTGTATACGGGCGGCACGATCACCGATACCAACTACGGGCTGATGGCCGATCCCGGCACCGCCGCACTCGACCCCATCTTCTATCTGCACCACTGCAACATCGATCGCATGTGGGCTTCCTGGAATGAGGCCGGCAACACGAATCCCAGCTCGCCGGAATGGCTCAAAGGCCCGGTGCGCCAGTTCGTGATGCCGATGCCCAATAGCGAAAGCTGGGTTTATACCCCCGCTGACATGACCAGCCTTGCCGCGCTGGACTACTCGTATCAAGACCTGTCCGTTCCGGCCAAACCCGTCACGGCGCCGCTCCTGATGCGCCTGAATCGCCTCGGCGTAACCGTTGCGCCCGAAGCTCACGCCGCCCTGGCTGCGACGAGCCGCGCGCCGACGCACGCAAGCGCCGAATTGCTGGGCGCCAGCACGAGCGCAATCGACGTGCAAGGTACGGGTACGGCGGTGCCTGTCACCGTGCATCTGGACGCCGCCGTCGAAAAGCGCGTGACCCAGAGCCTCGCGGCGGCCTCGCTTTCTGCGCCGCCGGATCGCGTCTATCTGAAGCTCGAGAACGTGCGCGGCACGCTGGATTCGACCGTGCTATGCGTCTACGTCAATCTGCCAGCAGGCGCCGATACCCCGGATCAGTTGCGCGCGCACCATGTCGGCGATGTCGCGCTGTTCGGCCTGCGGCGCGCGAGCGCGCGAAACGGCGCACACGGTGGCAGCGGCCTGACCTTCGTGCTCGATATCACGCCCTCGCTGGATCAGCAGTATCTGGCCGGCACACTGTCGAATTCGAACCTCGAAGTGAGCCTGCTGCCCGACCGCAAGCTGCCGGAGAAGTCCACGATCGAAGTGGGCCGCGTGAGCGTCTATCGCCAGCCCAATTGACCGGGCGGCCCATGATCCACAACAGACACGCCTTCGCTCCCGTGCGATTCAGCGTCCTGGGCGCCAGCGTCGCGGCGTGGATCACGCTCGCAGTCCTGTCGTGGCGGTCCGCACAGGGCCTGCCTGACTTTCTGTGCAGCGTGACGCCCTTGCCGTGGCTGACGCCTGGCTGGTTCGTATCGGCCAGCCTCGGCTGGCTGTTGATGATCGTGGCCATGATGGCGCCGATGACCTTGCCCGCCATCGCCCATATTCAGGTGAGCGTGTTCGCGCAACGGCGCGGGCGCGCGATCCTGATCTTTCTGGTGGGCTTCACGGCGATCTGGCTGATTCCTGGCCTGGCGATCAGTGCGCTGGCGCAGGCGTTTGCCGCCATGACCGTGGGCGGGTACGGTCCGGCAGCGCTTGCCTTGCTGATCGCGGGCGTCTGGCAATGCTCGCCGTTACGGCAAGGCTTTCTCAACCGCTGCCATACGCACCGGCCGCTGGCCGCATTCGGGCTGCGCGCAGACGTGGATGCACTGCGCCTCGGGCTTGCGCATGGCTTGTGGTGCATCGGCACCTGCTGGGCGTGGATGCTGCTGACCGCCATGCTGCCGGCCTGGCATCTGCTGCTCATGCCGATCGTTGCCCTGCTGGCGTTCTGCGAGCGTCTCGATGCACCGAGGACGCCCGCGTGGCGAGTCAGAGGGCTGCGAGTGGCGGGTCAGTTGCTCCAGCGTGAAATCGCGCACGCGCGCAGGCATCGAGTCGTCGGCGAGACTGCGCCACACGCCGATCGGCCCATGCAGGAAGGAGCCTTGTCATGAGCGATCCAGGCGACACGGCAGGCTGGTCGCGCGCTCTGCGCGCCCTTGCAGCGAGCAAGGCGGCCATCGTCGTGCACTCCGCAGGCGTGGAAGTGCCAGTGCGCATCGACGACGATGCCGCCGCGCTGCTGGCCACCACCGACGCGGCGGCGAGCACGCACTTCTATCTGTTGCTGGAACAGGTGCGCGGCACGCTCGACGCCACAGTCCTGCAGGTCTACCTGCGCGATCCCGATCCCGCAACATCCGGCCAGCATGGCGCGCTATTCATGGGCAGCGTCGCGCTCTACGGATTGCGTCGTGCAACGTCGACAGCCCCCGATCGGGGCATGGTCTGCATTCTCGATATCGGTGCACACGAGAGCGCGCTGCGGCAGGCCATCGCGCGCGGCGCGACGCAATTCGAACTCTATGTACGTCCACATCCCGCGCTACAGACTGGCACGAGTATCGACATCGGCCGGATAGGAATTTGCATCGAACCCCGTCAGCCATGAATTTCGGCCAGGCGAACACAACGATCCCCTGAACATCCCGGAGAAGGAGCAGCCATCATGAGCTTTCTGCAATTCAATGCCGCGACCGTGACGCCGCCGCGCCAGGTCCAGCATCGCGGTTCGCTGGGCGCGGCATTTTCGCGCTGGATTCTGGCCAATCATGGCGCGCATTACCGCGCCGTGGTCGAGGCGCAGCGCAGCCGCGCCGCCACCCTGCGCGCCACGCGCGGCCCCGCTGCTCACCTGCTGGGCGCAACAACGCAGACGCCGCAGGTCGGGATCGTTGGTGCGGGCTTCGCTGGCATGTTCGCGGGCTTGATCCTGCAGTCGCTGGGTATCGAATTCGAAGTGTTCGAAGCCAGCGATCGCGTCGGCGGCCGCATTCATACGTGGTATTCGCGCGACTACCATGCGGACGACGTGCAACGCGCCGGCCTCTATGGCGAAGTGGGCGGCATGCGTCTGCCGCAATTCTCGGAGGACATGCTGCCGGTCCAGCAACTGGCGCTGGCGGTCAACGCCGTGCTGGCACGCAACGGCCTGCACGATCAGCAGGTTTTCTGGCGCAAGTTCTATTACAGTTCGCCCGAGCAGCGGCTGCGCTACAACAATATGGCCACGCCGACCACGCTGGCCCAATCCAGCCTAGATAGTTTCAATTTCGGCGTCGATCACGGCGGCGACGTGCCCGCGGTCTGGGTCACGCCAAAACATGACCACGGTGTTGATCCTTACCTGCCGATCAACATCGTGCTCGACAAGGTCAACGATCCCTTTCTGAAGGCGATCAACCGCTCCTTCGCCGAAGGTTTCGATCTGCTGATGCAGTTCGATCAGTATTCGATGTGGGATTACCTGACGACGCAATTCCGCCTCGGCGATCTGGGTGAATACTACGATCCGGCCATGGGCGCGAAGTCCGATCTGCTGCCCTGGTCCGTAGCCAATTATCTCGAGACCACCAATGTGGGCAGCGGCATGTATTCGGTTTCCTTCGTCGAAATGGTAATCGCTGTGTACGACTGGGGCGGCAGCAAGGACCCATACCGCCCGCAGGACCCCAACATCTACATGCTAACCGTCGATCAGGGCATGCAGCGCTTCCCCGACGCATGCCGCGCCGTGCTCGACCTGCAGGACGCCGTGACGATGGAGGAAGGCATCGCCGCGCAGATCCAGGTGGGTATGCTGCCCGCGCAGCCTGGCGGCCCGTATAGCTACAATCCGCCCAATCTCACGGACGATGCGCAACCGCCGCATGCATCGGCGCATTACGCTGAAACGACGGGTCACGACACTGGCATGCGCAATCCCGCCAGGGTGCGCGTTCATTTGCGCCATGAAGTGACCGCGCTGCGCCACGACCCGGATCTGAACGACGGCCAGGGCGGCATGAAAGTCACGGTGCGCAACGCCGACGACGGCACGCAAACCGAACGCTCGTATCCGTATGTCGTGACGACCCTGCCCAATGGCGCATACCTCAACGGGCAACCGGAACTGAACCTGCTGGAAGGGATTTCCTTCGACAAAGCGCAGGCGATCCGCGAATGCAATTACATGGCATCGTTCAAGGCCTTTCTGACCTTCAAACGCCAGTTCTGGACCGAATTCGGCGAACGTCAGCAACGCACGCAAGGCTACGGCGCGGCCGCGACCGACCGCGCCAACCGGCAGATCATCTATCCGTCTTACGGTTATGCAGCGGATCAAGGCGTGCTGCAGGTCTATTGCTGGGCGCTGGACGCACGCAAGCTCGGCGCGCTCGACGACAAGGAGCGTATCGAAGAATGTCTGAAAGGCATCCAGTATCTCTATCCGGATGTCGACGTTTACGCCTGTTTTGCCGGCTATAACGACGGCGTCACGACCAAAACCTGGTTCTGGGACGAACACGCGGGCGGTGGCGCGTTTGCCCTGTTCAAACCCGGCCAGTTCAATGAGCTCTATCCTTCGCTGCTGATGCCGGAATTCGACGGCCGCCTGAATTTCGCCGGCGAATGTTGCTCGGTTCACCACGGCTGGATCGTCGGCGCGCTGGATTCAGCTTATAACGCCGTACTGAATATTCTTCAGCATGCCGGCGCGATCGACAAAATCAAACAGATGCAGCGGACGTGGGGTTCGTTCGAGGTGCCCGATGTCGAGGGTGACCCGGCCAGCGCCACCGTCATGACCTACGCTTACGCATACAACGAAGTCGATCGCAATGCCGCATCGAACCCGGCGCAAGGCACGCCGAGCATCTATGGCGACCAGCAATACGTTTTCAACGGTCAGGTGCCTGCATTCGTGGCGAACTACGACACGGTGCCCCAATCGATGAAAGCAACGGCGGTGGACAAGCAGGTGCTGGCGATGCTCAATGCCGCGTGGGACGACAATGTCGCCTGGCGCGCGAAGCAGCCGCCGAAGTCCGTGAATACGGAAAGCGCCGTACAGATGCTGGAAGACATCTATTACGGCAACAATTTCCAGACCATTCCCGCGCCGAAATTCTGGCTGAAAGACGACGATGAATTTGCACGCCAGCAATTGGCGGGTTTCATGCCCAATCTGCTCGAAAAAGTCTCGGCTGCCGATCTCGACCGGCTGATTTCGGACTCAGGAATCGTGGACGCCGCCGCACTGCAACGCCACGGAGCGGTCCAATACGTGGCCAATTACCGGCGTTATCTCGAGGCCTGCACGGTGATCCCGGTCGGCTTCTATCTTGCGAAACCGATCGTTTTCTTCACCGTGAACGACCGCAAGGAGCTGATGCCTGTCGGCATTCAACTCGATGTGCACGGCGAACTGTTCACGCCCGATATGAGCAACGCGGACAACGCGTGGCTGCTGGCGAAGATGCAGACCAACTGTGCGGGACAGTCACTGCATGACGTGGGCTTTCATCAATTGCTGACACACCAGATCTGCGCGATGGTGTCGATTGCGCTGTTCTCGGATGAAGTCTTCAATCCCGACACCGCGCCCCAGTCCGCCGAGCCATTTCAGCAACATCCGGTATTCAAGCTGTTGCGCCCGCACGTCGTCAAAACGGTGGAGTTCCAGCAGACCATCTACAACCGCGGCTACAACCCATATGCCGAAGGATTCCCCGCCACGCGCACCGCGAATGGCGCGCCGGGCGTCTACAACATCGGCTATATCTACGATCTGATTTTCTCGTGCGGGCGGATCGGCAATTATCAGTTGCAGGACAAGATGTATTACGACGACGACCGCTTCCGCTTTCTCGATCTGGCGCTGCCTGCCGATATCAAGCGCCGTGGCGTCGAAGACACGCCGTTCTCCTATGCCTATGTCCATGATGCGGGATGCTGGTACGAAGCCATTGCGCGCTTCGTCGAGCGCTTCGTTTCGATCCAGTATCCGGGCGGCGATCAGGCCATTGCAGCGGATATCCAGTTGCAGCGCTTCTTCGACAAACTGATTCCGGCGTTCAATCACGTCGACGGCAAGCCGGTCGCGCATCGCTTCCCGGCGGAGGTCAAAGCCGCTGCCGTATTGCAGGACGTGCTCACGCTGTTCATCTGGCAGTTCTCGGTGCAGCACACGGTCGTCAACGACGGCGCGTATAACCACGCCGCGTTCGTTCCGAATGCTTCGACGCTGATGTATCCACTGCCTTCGCATAAGTCGTCATCGCAGTGGACGCCGGCCGACGTGCTCGCCTGCCTGCCTTCGCAGACGCTCACGTATCCGGCCATCGGCAATATGACGTTCATGGATGTGCAGATCAACGCATCCGTGACGGGTCAAGGGCCCTACCCCGAAACCGCGCTGGGACGTGGCGTGCTGGAGCCTTCGATCGATGTTCTTCAGGATAGCTACGGTTTCGTTGAGCCGCAGTTGCGGGAGGCGGTATTCAGTCATTACCAGGACGTCGTGAAGGTGGGCGAAGCGATCGCTGCGCGGCAGGCACGCGATACGGCGACGTATCTGGCGGCGCATCAGGGTGCATCGGCCATCCCCGCCACGGTGCTGTTTGACCTCATCACGCCAGCCAACGTGATGGATACGATCCAGACCTGACTGGAAAGCAGACGCCGTTCGCTGGCCGCCGGTTGCGGGGCCAGCGAACGGGCGAACGTACGTGCAGGAACGCACGCACTGAGCAACGCGCAGGGGCGATTGCGATGCCGTTCCTACCAGGCGCAAACCCGCGCCGTGTCGTTCACCCAGCACGCGCCATCGCGTCTCAGGAGACCGAGTTCCGAGTGTGCATGGGTCGCGCCAGGTTCTTCATTCCAGTAGCCATGCGCGCCGTCATCGTCCATCAGCACATAGGCGAAATACTTCGACGGATGCTTATCTGAAACGCCAATCGTGAACGTACCGCCTTTCTCAATCTTAACTTCGCAAGGTCCGTCGAGATAAGTCTTGTTGTTCACTTCAAGGAGACACCGCCCGGTTTTGGCATAAGCCGAGGCCGGCGCTGCGATAAACGCGCATGCAAGCAGAATCAACGACGTCGTTTTCACGTTATTTTGATCTCTCAGATTAGGCGGGAATGAAGATATACCATAACGCCGCTGCGAGACTTCAAGCATTGAATTCAATCGATCATTGCGGGCTACCAAATAAGTGCAGCCTGCGTGCCAAAGCGCTGCCAAAGCGCCGAACGTTTCGTGATGTTGACCGTCGCTTCCGGCGACGTACGCGTGAGCTCGCCGTAGACCTCGCGTAGGGTTGCAGATGAGAGTGCACCCATTCGCCCGCGCGTAGCACACGCCGAATAGCCTTCACACCCTCAATCAAGCGCCCCATACACCGCCTCCCCCTCAAACACCGTCAGTTGGTTTTCCACCGCACCGGTTTCATGCGCTTCGCACGCTCGCAGATCGCGCTCAAGCACTGCGAACGACGCCGCGCGCCCCGGCGCGAGCATCCCAGCGCATTCGTCCATGCGTAGGCTGTACGCCGAATTATGCGTATAGGCACGCAACATCGTCGCGAGATCGACGCATTGCTCCGGCAGAAAAGGCGTCGCCTGCGCATCGCCAGTGCGGGCGCGGCGCATGGCGTGCTCGATTGCCACGAGCGGGTTCTGCGTCGAGACCGGCCAGTCCGAGCCGCCTGACACCATCGCGCCCGCGCCCACCAGATCGCCGAACGCGTACTGGCGCGCCATGCGTTCCGTCCCGAGCAAACGCTCGTAGAGCGAAGCGAGATCCGGCGCCACATCGGCCCACAAAGCCTGGATCGACGCAATCGCGCCGGTCTGCGCAAATCGCGGCGCATCGGCGGGATCGATCATCTGCACATGCGCGAGTTGCGCGCGGCGATCGCGTCGTCCGCGTTCGCGGTTCAGCGCCTCCAGTACATCGAGCGCCATTCGCACAGCGCGATCGCCAATCGTATGAAAATGCAGATCGAAGCCTGCTGCATCTGCGGCAAATGCCGCTTCGCGCAATTGCTGCGGATTCCAGTGCGCTTCGCCGTTATGGGCGGCGTCGCGATAAGGGTCGAGCAGCGCGGCGGTGCGGCTCTCGATCACGCCATCGATAAAGATCTTCGCCGTATGCAGGCGCAAGCGGCCGCCGTCGTGCGCGACGCGCCACGCGCTGAGTTTTTCGATTTGCGGGGCAATCGGCATGTTCGGTGAAACCAGCAGCCCCAGGCTCACGTTCGCTTTCAACACACCTGAATCGCGCGCACGTGCGTAAGCATCGACAAGCCGTTGCCCCACCATCGCCTCAAACCATCCCGCGATGCCGAAGCGATGCGCCTGCGCGAGCGCCTTGTCGAGCGCGCGCGCGGACTCTTCCGCGCCCATCTGCGGCAGATGTCGAAAAAGGCCGTATAGCGCGGCTTCGTGCACGACGCCGGTAGGTTCGCCGTGCACATCGCGCTCGTAGATGCCGCCTTCCGGGTCCGGCGTCCCTGCACCTACGCCGAGCACTTCCAGCGCGCAACTATTCAGACATCCTGAATGCACATCATGACCGATCAGCAGAAGCGGCCGGTCGTCGACCATCGTATCGAGCGTGTGGCGGTTCAGTTGCGCGCCCATCGATTCGAGCGAGACGTTGCCCGCCATCACCCAGGAACGCTGCGGATGCGCCGCTGCGCAAGCGCGCACGCTTTCGACGATCGATTCGACGCTGTGCGCGTCGCCGAGATCGGCATCGCATGTCAACTGGAAGCCTTCGACCGGATGCGCATGCGAATCCGTAAAAGCCGGCACGATCATGCGTCCGCGCAGATCATGGTGATCGCCGCCACGCAGTTCGCGCGGCAGGTCCGCGTGCGCGCCGATCCACGCCACGCGAGCGTCGCGCAGCACGAGACAATCGGCGTAATGCGGCGTGGCGCCGCCCGTGTAGACGCTGCCGTTGTAGAACGTGGCGTCGCTGAAATTTGTTTCTGCCATGATTGAACCGCTATCAGAAGGTGTAAATGAATTGCCCGGCGACGATATCGTTCGAGCGCGAATACGTACCGTCGTGCGTGAGGAATACCGGATGATTCGCGGCGTCGTGACGGTATTCGAACTTCACGGTGATCTGTTGCGTGGGGAAGAACAGCAGGTCGGCGGTGAGGTCGTAGTGCTGTACGCCGCGGCATTCCGTGCCGTTGCGCGACGACGCCGCAAAGCAGGCCGGATCGATGCCAAAGCCGCTCGTTGCATTCACCGAAGGATTGCTGCCGCTCAGACCGTAGAGAATGTTCGGCGCGCCGCCGCCATTGGCCGTATTGTTCAGATAATCGAAGCGCAGCGTCGCGCCCATATGACCGAACCACGCGCTCGTCCACTTCTGATGCCCCTGCAACGAGAAGCCGTACCAGCGCGCCGTGCCGCCGTCCCACGCGCCCTTCTGCTGCTCACCGTAGTCGACTTGTGCGTTGAACTGCGTCTTGTCGCGGATATACGTGAGATCGCTTTCGATGTAACGCATCATGCCGAATGGCGACGACGCATTGCACTGATAGCCATAGCCGCCTGGATTTGAGCATGGCGAGTACAGCGTGCTGCGTCCGTACATGGCCGCAATGCCGATATCGAGCGCAGTAGAAAGCGCATTGTCGAAGCGAGCCGAAATCGACGGTACCCAGTTGCTGCGCGAGGTATTGTTCGGGCCATCGACCACGGCGGATGCCGTACGTAACTGCTCGTTGGCGATATAAACCTGCCAGAAGTGCGTGAAGGTCGCGTTATTGCCTTTCAAACCCATGCCGACCATGCCCGCCGGCTCGCTGAAGTCGTACAGCAGATTGTGCGTGAGCGTGAGCATCTGGTTCGACGGCAACGGCTCATAGCCAATCGGGCTTTGCAGCAGACCCGCTGTGAACGTCGTGAGCGAGTTGAGCGGCACCGTCACGTCGGCTTGCGAAAGAATATTGTTGCCGACATAGCCGCGCCCGCTGCTCAGCGTCGAGCCCACGCCGCGATTGGGCTGGATCACGATCTCTGCCACCGGTGCGAGCGGACCTACGCCGAAGGTCTTTTTGATGTCGAGATAGACATCGCCAATCTGGCTTTCGTAATAGTCGTAGACGCCCGGATCATGATTGAGGAACTGGAAGCCGCCCGTGCCTTGCGCACGGTTGTACAGATAGAGCGGATCGATATAGCCCGTCACGCTCAGGCCCGCGAGCGGCCCGGTGGTCGCCGCGTCTTCAAACGCATCGGTCTTTAACGTGAGGCTGTTGAGCTGCTCGCGCATTGCACGCGCGTCTTCTTCGGAGAGGGTGCTTGTGCTGGCGATTGTGTTTGTCCCAGCGCTTGCATTCGTGCTTGCGGCCAGCACAATCTGCGCGCCGGTCGCGGCTTTCGCATGCTGCTCCGCTTTGAGCGTCTTGACCTGCTGCTCCAGTTCGGCAATCTGCGTACGCAGCGAATCGAGCTGTACGTCGATATCGCGCTCGCCGGTTTTACTACGGGTCTTGCCATCGTCGCTGGCATGCGCGCTTGCGGCAAACACCAATACGCACAGCGAAACGGAGGTCTTTATTTTCATGTGAAGGTCGTCGTATGGACGAATCAAGCCACGCCACAGCGCCTCGCGGCGTGGCCACGCATTACCAAGAATTCACTGGAATGACCAGAAACGGAGCAGCGTCAGTTGGCTTTATATTGCTGCCATAAGCGCGTGACGAGACGCGTCACCTCGGCAGGTACGGGCTTGACCGTAAAAAGCTTTTTGAACTGGTCGGGCTGCGGAAACACCGCCGGGTCGGCCAGCACATCGGCGGCCAGCAGCTTCGACGCGCCCGGGACCGCCGACGGATACGACGTGTCGTTGGTCAGGTTCGCGCTTTCCTCGGTGGAAATCGCAAAGTTGATCCACTTGAGCGCGACTTCGGGATGCGGAGCGTCTTTCGGCACCGCCATCACATCGAACCAGATCGGGCTGCCTTCCTTCGGCAGGATGTAACGGATGTGGAACGAGCGATGACCGTCGAGCGCCGCGCGCCGCGCCGTGTTCACATCGCCCGACCAGCCCAGCGCGATGCAGATATCGCCACCCGCAAGATCGCCGATATAGCTGCCCGTGCTGAACTGCGCGACATAAGGCCGGATGGTTTTGAGCAGCGCGAGCGCATCCTGGTAGTCCTGTGGATTTGTGGTATTCGGATTGCGCTTCATATAGAGCAGCACCGTGCCGAACACATCGCGCGGCGAGTCGATCATCGAAATGCCGCAGCTTTTGAGCTTTTCGGCGTTCTTCGGATCGAACAGCAGATCGAGGCTGTCCAGTTTCACGTCCTTGCCGAGCGCGGCCTGCACGCGCTCCACATTGATGCCGAGACCATCGGTGCCCCACGTCCACGGTATGCCGTAGCGGTTGCCCGGATCATCGGCCTGCAGTAGCGCCATCAGCTTCGGATCGAGCAGGCTGTAGTTCGGCAGCTTCGACTTGTCGAGCGGCTGGTAGATGCCCGCCTGCAATTGCTTGGCCCAGAACGCGTCGGACGGGACGACGACGTCGTAGCCCGCGCTGCCCGAAAGCAGCTTCGCCTGCAGCGTTTCGTTGCTGTCGAATTCCTGATAGACGACCTTCACGCCGGTCGCTTTCTCGAAGTTCGCAACCGTGGCCTTGCCGATCGAATTGCCCCAATTGTAGACGTTGACGCTCGGCTGATCGGCCTGCGCCAGGTTCGATGCGCATGCCAGCGCCACCGCTGCTGCCAGTGTGCCCAGTGCCGCTACGCGGCTGAAATAGCGGCTTGCTGTGTGCCGCGTTCTGCCTGTCACCCCTTCCATCGTCACTCCCCCGAATCGATTGTGTGAAGTACGGGGATAGTCTAGGCAGCGCTATTTCTGGCGTCTGTCCTGCCTGGGGGGGACAAGGACGACGCGAAAGGCGCGCCGGCAAGGGCTTTCCGGTGTAGGCAGCCGTTTTTTTTTGTGCTATTTCATTTGTCTCGAAGGCTGCGCGATTGCGGCCACGAGTCCATTTCAACGCCGCGCGCACGACGCGCCGCCTGTGCACCATGCCCGCCCATCACGCCTCCACTGCCGATCCGGCCCCTTCGATTCCGCTTGGGCAACTCGCGCTGATCGCCGAAGCGATCGGCCCGGTTGCTGACGCTATCGGTACGCCGCACTTTCTGCGCGAGCTGTACCAGTGCGTCGTGCGATTCGCCGACTGTGATGCGCTGCATCTGCAGTGCACGCATGGTACCGGCGAACAGCGTCGCGTCGAATGGATCGGCAGTCATGGACTCGATATCGAACGGCTCGAGCGCACGATGCAACTCTATTTCGGCCAGTTCGCGCATTGCGATCCCACCTACGCGCGTTCGAGCGGCAGCGACGACGTGGAAGTGATTCAAGTTTCGGCACAAGGCATTGAGGATGCCGAACTACGTCGACTGGTGTACGACGCAGGCGACATTCACGACGAGTGCATGGTGCTGCGCCCCGCGCACGGCGCCACCTACTCGCTCTCGATCTGCCGCTCACGGCGTCTGCCGCCGTTTTCGCTCAAGGAACTCAGCCTCGTCAAACATCTCGGGCAGATCGTCTTGCCGATCGCAGCGGCGCATGCCCGGCTTGCCGGCGTGGCGCACGATACAGGCCATGGCGGCGATGGCGAAGGCGACGTTGCATGCGATGCACGGCGCGCTGTCGATCCGCTCGCGGCCTGCATCACGCAGCGGCGCGTCGAGTTGTCCGCACGCGAGGCGGCCGTTTGTTCGGCGTTCGTGCAAGGCATGACGGCGGAAGCAGCCGCGCGTGCGCTTGGCGTCAAGCCGTCGACGGTCGAGACTTACGCAAAGCGCGCGTTCACCAAACTGGGCGTGGGCTCGCGCCGCGAACTGCTTTCGCTCGTGCATGGTGAAGCGCGCATGGCGCTTGCTACCTAACTCACAGCCGACAGCCGCCGCGCACCGCGCTGATGCGCTTGCGCCCGGTCGCGCACGCTTGTTTGCCGCCGTTTAGATCAACGTCGTGTATATGGAACAAGGGAAAGCCATGCGTCCAACGGAGAAAACGGAAGGACACGCTTCGAATCTCGCCGAAAGACTGGTCGAGCACGGCATCTTCGCGAGCCGGTGGGTACTCGCGCCCATCTACGTCGGCCTGGCGCTGGGATTGATCATGTTGCTGGTCAAGTTCTGCCAGGAGTTCTGGCACATGGCCACGGGTTTGCTGGGCAGCAGCGTGGAAGACGTGATTCTGGGCGTGCTGTCGCTCATCGACCTTTCGCTGATGGCCAATCTTCTGCTGATGATCATTTTTGGCGGCTATCAGAACTTCGTCTCCAGGCTCGAACTGGGCGGCCACGAAGACACGCCGGAATGGATCAGCCACGTGGGTTTCTCAGATATCAAACTGAAACTCATGGCGTCGATTGTGGCGATTTCGGCAATCGAAGTTCTGCGTGGCTATCTGTCGATCGAAAAGGTGGGACTTTCAACCATCATATGGGGAATCGCCGTGCATATGACCTTCGTGCTGTCCGCCGTTCTGCTGGCGGGAATGGACTGGATAACGGCGAAAACCCGCGCAATCAGTTAAGCCTGCCGCGTCACTCACAATCCGCGCAGACGATACTGATATTGATCGGTTGCTCCGACGATCCGAACATGGAAACCTGCGTGGCGGATTTCATCAGATCGACAAATTGCGGGCTTTCGAATTTTGTTCGACGTCCGCATTTCCGGCACGAGACCACGTGCATTTTTTCAGGCTGACGCGGGCATTGCAGGAAGAACGTCGCTCTTGCGCCCACATCGCCCGGCGTCCATTGACGGGACACAATCCGTACCCGTTCGAAATCCACCAGATTCCGGTAGATCGAAGCCTGGCTCAGGCCAATCCCTTTTCGATTCGCGAAAGTATAGATTTCATCGGCCTTGACGCCCTGTTTCATTTCGAATAACGAAACAAGAACGGCAATTCGCGTAGGCGTCGCGCGAATGCCAATCTCATTCATGTGCCTGACAACAAAGTCACGCCAGGCTGCGTCCTTAGGGCTATGCGGTTCAACTTTTTTCATATGGTAATGACCGGGAAAATCGCATCTTCGACACGATGAACAGACATCGTGCAAGTCACAACTTCCCCGGTTTCTCAAACTCAGACTGATGGTCCAGAAAGCGCTTGCATCACACCATTCTCAGCATGCCGCGATATCAGGCGGTGGCGAGTTCGTCGTGCACCCGCAGCGCCTGCGCCAGTTCGCGCCATTCGGCCAACTCGGGCTTGCCGGGTTTGCGCGCGCCAAACAGCATCGCGATGTTTTCACCTTGCGCATCGAACAGTTCGACCGATGTGACAATGCCGTCGACCGTGGGCTTGCGCACGAGCCACGCGCTCGCAACCAGATCGGCACGCAGATGCAGGTTGAAACGCTCGTCCAACACGTTGACCCACGGTCCCATGGTGCGAATGTTCGTCACTTCGCCCGTGTGAATCTGGATCATGCCGGCATTGCCGACAAACACCATGATGGGCACCTGAGCACGCGCGGCGTCGACCAGCAGCGTCTCGATCACGTTGTCGGCCAGGCGCGTCACATAACGCGGTTCGGCCAGACGCAGCGATTGCGTCCGCGTGAGCCCGAACTTGCGCAGCAGCGGGAAGAAGTCGTGCGTATCCTTCATCTCGTGCCAGGCGGCATGAAAGCCCGTGACGTCGATATCCGCATCCTCGCGCACCGGCTGCGCAGGCGCTGCCGGCTTCAGTGCCAGCACCGCCGATTGCCCGGGATCGCGCCACTCCGCCTGCAGTTCGTCAAACGCCGCGTGGTGGCTATGGTCGCGCAGAAAGACCTTGAAAACCGCCTCGCCTTGCGCGTCGTAGAACTGGAAGCTCTTCATTTCGCCGTTGGCAGACACATCGCGCACGGCGAATGCGAACGCCCAACTGCGATGAAACACGCGCAGATCGATGTCCGCGCCAAGCACGAGACCCACGTGCCCTTCTGCGCTCACTTGTTCGAATACGCCATCCTTCTCGTGCACGGCCGCCTCGTTGCGCGTGAGCGTCATCACGGCGCCAAGACGCGGCATTTGCGCGATCAGGCCCATGAAATCAGGCTTCAAGCGCACGACATTGACGCCGACAAAAGCGGCCACGGCCTGCGCTTCGCTCACCTGCATCGCCGCGGCGGCTTCACGCTGCCGCAGCTTTTGCGTGCTCTTGCGCGCGATATACTCGTCGCGCCATTGCGCAACGGCCTGGGGATCGGAAAAATCGACTGGATTCATTGTTTTCCTTTGTGGGTGTTGGAAACGTATTTCAGAAGTCGACTTTCATGCCGACATTGAAATTGCGTCCCGGTGCGGTATAGGCATTGAGGGTCGCGTAGCTCGAGCTACCCGAGAGATCGCGCACATCGCTCCAGCGCCAGTATTTGCGGTTGAACAGGTTGTTGATGCCGGCTGTCACGCTCACGTGCTGCGTGATCTTGTAGCCCGCATGCAGATCGACGATCGTGTACGAAGGCGTCGAGAAATATTTGGTTGACGAAGTATTCACGTCGCTCGTATTGCGGCGCGAGTTGTAGGTCACGTCGGCGCCCACGAACCAGCGATCGTCGCCACGGTATTTGATGCCCAGCACCGCAGCAAGCGGCGGAATCGACATGATTCCGCTGGTCGTGCCGTCCGTGTTCTGTTCGGTGCCGTCGGTATAGGCCACGCCGCCCTTGATTTCCAGCCTTTCGCCCGCGAACCAGTCGAATTTCGCTTCGACGCCCTTGATCGTGGCGTTGCTGAAGTTGATGTACTGATACTTCTCGGGATCGGTGGCCGAAGTCAGGCTGCCGCCCACGACTTCCGAATCGATAAAGTTCTTGTAGCGGCCATAGAATGCCGACGCGCTATACGACACGCGATTCGTGCCGAACGCGAGCTTGCCGCGCATACCGGCTTCGAATGAATTGCTGGTTTCCGGCTTCAGGTTGGGATTGCCGACCTGCTCGTAATACGTGTGATACATCGAGGCCGCAACACCGCCGCCATAGTAACTATTGACCTGATTGGCCGAAGGCGCGCGGAAGCCCCGTGCGTACTGCACGTACGGCACCATCGCCGGGCTGATTTCATAGAGGAATGCCAGGCGTGGCGACAATGCGTTGCCGCTGGAGTTGGAAAGCGGCTGTGTCGATGCGCTCGCGGCCGACGTATACGTGCTGTCCGCGTCGGGCGTCATATGGTAATAGTCGAAACGCAGACCCGGCACGAAGGTCAGCTTGTTCCAGCTGATGCTGTCCTGCATATAAGCGCCCAGATTGAGCGTTTGCGTCTTCGGGAAGTTCTCCAGATAACCCGACGTCGCATCGGCGGTATTGCCGTTGGAATCGGTATTGAACTGCGAAACGCTCACATCCAGACCGTAGACCAGCTTGTGCGAAAACGGGCCGGTTTTAAACGAGCTTTCCGCCACGGTATTGCCGCCGACAATGCTCTCGCCGTAGTGGTTGTAGCGCGTCACGTCGCTCGTCGTTTCGCCGATCAACAACGATTGATCGGTCGCCGCATTGCGGTAGAAAACCGAACTCTTGACGTGCTGGACATAGCGATTGGTTTCGTCGTCGTGATCCCATTCGAGTTTCACGCGATTGCTGGTCACGTCGTTGGTCGTGTTGTACGACGTGGTATTGGCCGTGTAATTGCCGATTTCGTACAGGCTGTCGACCGAGCTGGTGTTGTTCAGCGTTTCGGCGGTCAGCTTGAGCTTGTCGGTGCTGGACAATCTGAAAACGAGCTTTGCCAGCGCGGAGCGGTTGTTGTAGGTTGCCGGGTCGGCTTCGTCACGGCTTGCGCCCGTGCCACCGGTGCTGCCGTGATTGTCCAGTTCGTGCCCGTGACGGCCCGACAGCATCAGCATGCCCTGCACCGCGCCGTTCGCGGTGCTGAATGCCGTCGTGGCCACGCCGCCCCAGCTACGGTCGCTCGAGTCATAGTCCGAGCGCACCGAGAAGTAGGTGTTTTTGCCGTAGATACCGAGCAGATCGGCAGGATCTTTGGTCACGAAATTGACCGCGCCGGTCAGGCCATCGCTGCCGTAAAGCACCGATGCCGGTCCGCGCAGCACTTCGACGCGCTCGTACAGATCGGTATTCAGATAATCGCCGCGACCCGCCGCGCCCGAACCGAACGAAAAGGTCTGCGGCAGCGGAATGCCGTCTTCGAGCAACAGCACCTGATTGCCTTCGAGACCGCGAATATTGATGCCGTCGTTACCGGCGCGGCCCGTCGAGCTGCCGATACCGCTCGGGCGATACGCCTGGCGATTCACGGCCACGCCGGGTTCGTATTTCAACGCATCCTTGATGTCCCTGGCGTTGTCCTCTTCCATGTCGTCGGAGGTGATGACGGACACCGTTGCCGCGGATTTGGTGGGATCGGTCGTGCCGATGCGGCTTGCCGTTACCGACACCACGTTCAACTGGTTCTCGACGCGCGACGCCGCGCTGGCCGCGCTTTTAGCCGCGGGAACCGTGCTCGCCGCAACACCGGAAGCCGCCGCGGCCGACGTAGCCGACTGCACCGACGATTGTGCCCATGCGCCCTGCGAACCGCACAACTCGGCGAACGCAAGCGGAATCAGGATTGCCAGAATTCTTCGTTGAAACACGTCTTCCCCTATCAGTACGCGCGTCGACCCCACGAAGGGCGACAGATTTGTTAAGGGGGCTGAATATACATGAGAAGCATTCTCATTTACAGTTTTTTGAAATTACGATTTGTTGCCATATAGCTTTCAGGCGGCAAGGCGCCGCGAAGCCAGATTCTGCTGTTTCGGAGTATTTATTTCAGATTCCTTACGCCGATTGCGCGTAAGCGGTGTAAGCGACGCAGGCGGCGCAGGCGGCGTAAGCGGATTCGCTAACGGGCCGGTATGGGGGCAACCGCGCGCCGCAGTTGTTCGGCGAAGGCTTCGACTGCGCCGGAGAACGGCCCGGCGCTGCGCCGCAGGATGCCGATCTGTTCGACGTCGCGCGGCACCGGCACATCCAGCGCCGCCAGTCGCCCAGCGTCCAGATCGCCCTGCACCACTCGCTGCGGCACGATCCAGACCGCCAGCGAATTCATCACCACGCCGCGCGCGACCGAAGCCGATTGCGTCTCCACGCAACCCGCTGGCACGGGCAACCCGCTGGACTCGAAAAACGCTTCGATGTGATGGCGCGGCGCGGTGTGCTCGCCCGCGATCACGAGCGGATACGCCAGCGCCTCGTCCAGCGTGAGCGCCGCGCCCGCGAGCGGATGCCCCGTGCGCGCGACCATCGCCAGCGACTCGGTATAAAGATATTCGAACGAAATGCCGGGCATATTCGATGGCTCGGCCATGCGCCCCACCATCAGATCAAGCGCGCCGGACTTGAGCGCGCCGAGCAAACCCGCGTTCGACTCCACGCGCACTTTGATGCCCACGCCGGGCAACACGGTCTGCATCGATACGATCGCGGCGGGTAGCACGGCCGCCTTCACGGTCGGCAGCGCGCCCACCCGCACCGCCGCCGCATGCGTGGCGTTTTCGCGCGTGAGCGCAGCCGCCGAAGCGTCCACCGCGCGCCGCACGTCCAGCGCGTAACGCAGGAAATGCTCGCCTTCGGCCGTGAGCGTGGCGCCGTTGCGGCCGCGCTCGACCAGCCGCCGCCCCGCCCATTGCTCCAGTTCGCTCAAGGTTTTCGAAAGCGCTGGCTGGCTCAGATGCAGACGCTGCGCCGCCAGCGCCATCGTCGGCGCCTGGGCGATCGCGACGATGCAGTTCAGGTGGCGCAAGCGCAACCGCGCCAGCACATGCGAGCGCGCGCTGCTTTCGTGCGGGCTTTCGTCTGCACTTTCGGCCGGGCTTGCGTTGAGATCGGCGGCCGCTTTTTCGGTGTGGAGCGGAGTCTTTTTCATAACCTAACGTTATTGAATCACTACTCAAAAGTCAATTTACTTAACCGTCGATTAAGTCAAAAATCCCCATCCAGAGAAATCCCAGATACCCCCAACAAGGAGGAGACGCATGGCCACGCTCGTCGGCGGCATCGCCGTTTCGCATACGCCCACCATCGGATTCGCGCTCGACGCTCACAAACAGGACGACCCCGCGTGGGCGCCCATCTTCGCCACTTTCGAGCCGGTCAAGAACTGGTTGCGCGAGCAACGACCCGACGTCATCGTCTACGTCTACAACGACCACGTCACGTCGTTTTTCTTCGATCATTACTCGGCGTTCGCGCTCGGTATCGGCGAACAGTACGCGGTTGCCGATGAAGGCGGCGGCGCGCGCGATCTGCCCGCTATCGGCGGCGATCCTCGCTTCGCGCAGCATCTGGGCATGAGCCTCATGGCCGACGAATTCGACATGGCGTTCTTCCAGGACAAGCCGCTCGATCACGGCTTTTTCTCGCCGATGTCGGCCCTGCTCGATCACGACGCCGAAGGCTGGCCCGTGCGCGTCGTGCCGCTGCAGGTGGGCGTGCTGCAATTCCCGATTCCCAGTGCGCGCCGCTGCTATCGGCTTGGCCAGGCGCTGCGCCGCGCAATAGAAAGTTATCCTGACGATCTGCGCGTGGTCGTGATGGCAACCGGCGGCCTGTCGCATCAGGTGCATGGCGAACGCGCGGGCTTCAACAACGTCGATTGGGATCGCCAGTTCATGGACGCGATCACCAACGACCCCGAAGCGCTCGCGCAGATGACGCACGCCGAACTGGCCGAACTCGGCGGCTTGGAAGGCGCGGAAGTCATCATGTGGCTGATCATGCGCGGCGCGCTCGCAGGCAACGTCAAGAAGGTGCATAGCGGCTACTATCTGCCGTCGATGACGGGCATCGGCACTCTTGTGCTCGAAAACACCGCCACGCCGCTGCCGGGCGCGGCGCAAGCGCGTCACCGCGCGCATATGGCGCAGCAACTCGAAGGCGCAGCGCGGCTCACCGGCACGTATCCGTTCGATCTGGCATCGAGCGTCAAGGCGTACCGGCTCAACAAGTATCTGCACGCAATGATCGACGCGGAGCATCGCCGCGCGTTTCTCGATGATCCCGAGCGCTCGTTCGAAGCGGCCAACCTGAGCGATGAGGAAAAAGATCTCATCCGCCGACGCGACTGGCGCGGCCTGATTCACTACGGCGTGATCTTTTTCATGCTGGAGAAACTGGGCGCGGTCGTGGGCGTGTCGAACCTTCACATCTACGCGGCCATGCGTGGAGAGTCGCTCGATGCCTTCCTGCAAACGCGCAACACCAAGGTGCTCTATTCCGTCACGAGCAACACCAGCGAGGCGACGGGCTGGAGCGGCAACGACCCCGCAAAATAAGGCTTGGTAGCGGCGCTCCACACAGCGCCGCTATGCCGATGCACGTGTTTGCGGCTCGCCGCGCCGCAGACGCACAAAGCCAGCCTGCAGCCCGCACAGCTTGCCAGGCACGATGCCCTCTATCTGCAGGGCGTATTCCACCGTTCAATCTCCAACTGAACGAACTGCTCACCCCACTAGTTCCTGAGTGCTGGCGAAGCCGTCATGGCGCGCCGGAAATCGTCGCCCGCGAGCGGCGATCCGCACAGAAAGCCCTGCATCTGATCGCAGTCGAGCGCGAGCAGCTTGAGCGACTGCGCGACAGTCTCGACGCCCTCGGCGACCACCTCGATACCGAGCACGCGCGCGAGCGCCATCACCGCCGACAGCAGCGCTGAACTGCGCGACGACGTATCGTCGAGGCCGCTAATGAAGGCGCGATCGATCTTGATCTGATCAACACGAAAATCCTGCAAATGCCCCAGGCTCGACAGCGCCGTACCGAAATCGTCCAGCGCCACCGCATAGCCGCGGTCGCGCAGTGCCTGCACGATCTCGCGTGTGCGATCGACGTCCTGCATCGCGGTGGCCTCGCTGATCTCGAACATCAGCCGCTCCGGCGGAACGCCCGCCGCCGTCACCACGCCGTCGATACGCTCGACGATACGCGGCAGATTGAACTGCATCGTCGAGAGATTGATCGCGATGGACATCGGCCCGAGCCCTTCGCGTTCCCATTCGACCAGATGCGTGCAGATCCGGCTCAGCACCCAGTCGCCGATGGCGATCATCAGGCCCGCACGTTCGGCGATCGGAATGAATTCGAGCGGCGGCACGTTGCCCAGCACTGGATGGGTCCAGCGCAGCAGCGCTTCGGCGCCGGTCATGGCGCGGCCGTCGACGGTGTATTTCGGCTGGAACACGAGGTCGAACTGCGCGTTGGCCAGCGCCACGTGCAGATCGCGCTGGATATGCAGCGAGCGCAGCGTGGAGCGGCTCATGCTGTCTTCGAAGCGGCGAAACGTGTTGCGGCCGCTGCGTTTGGCGGCGTACATCGCGCAATCTGCGTGGCTCAGCAAGGTGTCGAGCGACACGGCCTCGTCGTGCGCGAGCGCAATGCCGATACTCGCGCCAATGCGCACCGGCAATGCCTCCGCCAGCACGAACTCATTGGCGAGGCTGGCGAGAATGCGCCGCGCGATGGTGTCGGCGGTGTCGCCCATATCGCCGCCGGGCGCGCCGGATGCGCCCGCCGCCACGACCACGAATTCGTCGCCGCCAAGCCGCGCCACCAGATCGTCCTGACGCGCACAATCCTCAATGCGCTTCGCCGCCTGGCGCAGCAGATCGTCGCCAATCCTGTGCCCCAGCGTATCGTTGATCACCTTGAAGCCGTCGAGGTCGATGAACAGCACGGCAAGCGGCTCGCCGGCGCGGGCGCTGCGTTGCGCGAGTTCCTTCGCGCGCGTCATCAGATAAGCGCGATTAGGTAGATCGGTGAGCGCGTCGTGGGTGCCGAGATGACGGATCGTGTTCGCCGCGCGATCCAGCGAAACGGACAGGCGATTCGCCTGCGTGCCGAAAATCCATAAGGTGCCGATCAGCACGACCGTCGAAGCCACGCCGACAATCAGTGCGAGCGCATTCGCATCGACCTTGTGCGCGCTCAGGCAGCGGCTGCCCTCGGCGAAGGTGGCGGCGCTCATGCCCGTGTAGTGCATGCCGCTGATGGCGAACGCCATCAACGCAGCGGCGGCCAGACGTTTCCAGACGATGTTTTCGCGGCGCGAGTCGCGCAGATGAAAAGCGAGCCACAGCGCGGCAATGGAAGCGCCAATCGCCACGGCCACCGATAGCGTCACGCGCGTGGCGTCGTAATTGATGGACGGCGACATGCGCATGGCGATCATGCCGGTGTAGTGCATGGCCGCCACGCCCAGCCCCATGACGGTTCCCGCCGCCGGCAGCCGGCGCGCCGAGAGACAGCCCCGGCTCACGGTGGCGAGCGCGACCAATGCGGCGAGTACCGCCAGCGCCAGCGAAGCCGTCGTCATGTCGAGGTCGTAACCCACCGCAATCGGCAAGGTCAGCGCAATCATGCCGATAAAGTGCATCGACCAGATGCCGATGCCCATTGCGCTGGCGCTGCCCGCGAGCCAGACGTGGCGCCAGCGGCTGCTGGTCACTGCACTGAGCATGGCGGCGCCTTCGAGTGCCGTAAACGAAGCAAGGAAGGCGACCAGCACCGACAGACACGTCAACAGCGGGTTATAGACACCGTTCATTCGTGGCCCTTTGCGCGCTTATTGCTTTTGCGCGTCATTATGATCAAGTCTCTTTTCCGAACCTGCTAGCCAGCGCGCGTTATCGCAGCCGACGGCAAGCACGCGCCGCGTCTCTCCGCGCGGCGTGGATTCTTTATTGCTTCGGACGCATCGATGCGTAACGACTACCGTTATAACGGTCGATGCGGACAGATCTGAAGGGCATACAAAGGCGGTTTCTCTTTCACGGCGTTACAGGGCCGCCGAACCGGCACGTTACGGGTGCTCGCCTGGCGATAGCGAAATCGTGCGTTTTTTATTTGCATATTTCCGATACTCTGTTATTATTTCGCCCCTACGTAGGGGAGTCGCCAAGCTGGCCTAAGGCACCGGATTTTGATTCCGGCATTCGAAGGTTCGAATCCTTCTTCCCCTGCCACTTCTTTTTTGTCTGCGCTTCTTTATCTGCGTTCAGGCATTCATCAGCGATACGATCGAGTTCGTTGCGTACGACGTGCATGCCACCGTCGCGAATGTCACTCAGCTGATCGGCGCTATCCAGCAGTAAATTCCGTATATCCGTGTCGAATGTGCCGCCTAGCGCGATTGAGCGCAGGTAACGCGCGTCGTTGTGCGCGCTGGCGATATCGTCCAGCATCAAATCCGCAGCGGCAACGAGGCGAATATCCTCATACAGCCTACGCGATGATCCCGCGTAAATCGTGCGACTCCCGAAACGCTGCGCAAACCGTCTGAACGCTGCGCTACGCAGCCCCCATAAGCTGCCGTGCAGCACGAAATGCACGGACGGAATCTGCGCAAGCCGCTCCATATCGGCAAGTCGCGACATATCGTTTTCGTTCGCCAGTCTCTCGAGACCCGACATCACGAGCACGGCGTCGCGCCCGCGCCCCAACGCGTCCCGCACCCGCTCGCGCTGCGCGCACGCGAAGTGGCCGCGCCACGGCTCGCGCGACTCGTGCAGCTTGCGCGGATCATTCGCCGCACGCTCCTGCTCCGCGCCATCTAGACGATATGATTGGCAATCCATACGATCTGCAGAATGAGTTTTCGATCGTCGAGATCGAGTGCGTCGTCTTCGCAGATCGCCAGTTGCTCGAGCGACAACGACAGGCTGTGAAAATTGGGCGTAGACGGCGAGACGATCGGCCAGTTGCGCATTAAAAACGTGAGTGGAATGACGCTGCGCCGTTCGCACCAGCGCTCGAACAGCGCAGCGCACAACTGCTCGAGTTCCGCTGCCAGGCGCATATGCCGCCTCATGTACTCGTCCATGAACGGCTCCTTCGGGCAGCGGGCGATCAGCGCATGAACAGATTCAGATCGAAAACATAATCCGGCAGCGACGAAATCTGCGGATTGCTCAGATTCAGATACGTGATGTCGCCGTTCATGAGCGTGCTGTGAAAGGTGATTTTTGAAATAAACGGGCGCACCTGGCCATCTACCCTCACCTGGTTTTGGTAGTCCATCGTCGACGACTTGAACTTCTTGCCCGATACCGTGTAGTACTCGGCCATGACGCCCAGCAGGCGCTTTTTCGACACCCAGTACTTGATGCGGTCGTACGTGGTCTTGTCGCTTTTCGCCTTGAGGTCGAAGACATAGCAGTCTTCGCCATCGACGGCTTCATCGGCCAGTTGCGTGGCTTCGTAGTCTTCCGCGTAATTGGTCGACGCAATATCGCCATACGCCGCATCGCCCAACAGTTTCTGCCGTTGCGAAATCGGCACCGGTTTCGACAAGCCAGGTTTGTAGAACCACATGCTCGAACTCAGCATCAACAGTTTCTGACCGCGATACTTCGGCGGCGCGAGCGACAAACCCGACACATCGAAGCCGCGCGCCTTGATTTCGTACGACATGTTGTCGAGCACTTCATTGTTTTCCATCGACTGCACGTTCACCTGCCACGACACGCCCGCGACGTTGCCTCGTGCCTCATCGGCGGCCTTGAGGATTTCGTGCGGCGTAAGCGACGCGTGCACCGCGGCCGCCATCACGAGACCGGCCAAAAGCCCGGCGACACGGAAGATGCGCTTCATGATCGTTCTCCTCGTTAAAACGACTCCACATGACGCGTGGCTCACGCATAACCCAGCGCGCTCACGATCACCATGCGCGCGGCCTTGCGCGCCGGCATCAGCGAGGCCACCAACGAGAGCGCCAATAACGCCAGCACGCTGTAAATCCAGTAGTGCGGTACGAAATAGATCTGCAGCGGCACTTCGCGGCTGATCTGCGGTGGCACCCACGTGGGTTGCAATGCCGCGACGGCCCATAGCACGCCGAGATTCAGCAAGGCGCCGAGCAGCGCGCCGAACACGCCCAGCATCAGGCTCTCCAGTGCAAACAGCCCGACGATCCCGCGCCGCCGCACGCCCAGCGCGCGCAGCGTGCCGATTTCGCGCGTGCGCTCCATGATCGCCATCGTCACGGTGTTGACGATGCTCATCACGACAATCGTGAAAACGATCAGGAAGGTGATGAGAAAAATCACGTCGAACATTTTCTTCACCTTCGTATAGAACGGCGAAAGCTCGTTCCACGTCTTCACATCGACCGCGAGACCCGCGGCCTCGAACTCGCGCGCAAGTTCCGACTGCATGGCGACGGTCTGCGCGTCGTCGCGCAACAGGATGGTGAGACGGTCGACGTTGGTGGTGTCGTAGAGGCTCTGGGCGAACTTGAGTGGCACGGCCGCAAAGGAGTTTTCCAGCGCTTCATCAGGCGCGTCGATCAATTGCACGATCTGCGCATCGAGCGCGTTGATCTGGCCGGAAACCGTCGGCGACATCGCCACTGCGCCGGAACCCAGCTTCAGGTTCAACTGCTGCGCCAGGCCATGCGTAATGCCGATGCCGTAATCCAGTCGATCGGACAGCGGTTGACCGTCATAGAGTTTCGCGCGCCCCATAATGCCTACCGCGTGACTCGCAATGGCTTGAATATCGCCGGGCACGCGTCCTGGCGCGAAGAAGATCGTCGATACCTTGCCATTGCTCAGTAGTCCGGATATCTGCAACTGTGGCGTGACGACCAGCACTTCGGGATGACGCGCAAGAATCTCGCGCATCTTCCTTACATCGGATTCCGAAAGCAGATAGCGCGTGGGCTCCAGCTTGCCGTGCAACAGAAAGCCTTGCTTGAACACCGTGAGATGGCCGTTCGCTTCGGCGTAGATATAGCTGTCCTTGAGGCTCTGGAAAATATATTGCGTAAAACCGCCCAGGGTGTTCACCGCCAGAAAACCCATGCCGATCGCAAGGATCGTGAACAGCGAGCGGCGGCCGTTGCGCCACAGATTGCGCAGCGCGAGCTTGAGCCAGGTCGTCATCACACTCTCCCGGTCATCGAATAGTTGAGCGTGCCGTAATGGCGGCTTTGAACCTGCGGCGTATGGCTGCAGTCCTCGATCAACGCGCCGTCGCGCATCATGATGCGGCGATCGACGCGTTCGAGCAGGCGCTCGTCGTGGGTGGAGAAGACGAATGTCGTGCCTTCGCGCGCGCTGATACTGCGCATCAGATCGATGATTCGGTGCGCATTATGCGAGTCGAGATTCGCGGTGGGTTCGTCGGCCACCACGAGGCGCGGGTTCGCAATCAACGCCCGCGCAATCGCCACCCGCTGCTGCTGGCCGCCAGAGAGTTTCGATGGCCGATGGGCGGCGAACTCGGCCAGCCCCACATCGGCCAGCCGTTTTTCGGCGGCTTCCACGCACGCGCGCGAAGCGCGGCGGCCCACCTGTAGCGGCAGCATCACGTTTTCCAGCGCGGAAAGCACCGGCAGCAAATTGAAGCCCTGAAAGACGAAGCCGATCTTGCGATTGCGCGCCTGACTGCGGGCGTCGTCGCTGAGCATGGCGGCGTCCTGCCCTTCGAACAGGACCATGCCCGAGCTAGGCGTGTCGAGCAGGCCGATCAGATTGCACAGCGTCGACTTGCCCGAGCCCGAGGGCCCCCAGGCGGCGACGAATTCGCCGGGCTGAATCGAGACATCGACGCCCTTGAGCGCGGTGATCTGCGACTCGCCAAGCTGATAGCGCTTGACGACCTGACGCATTTCCACCAGCGGTTCGCTGGCGTGAGTCATGGCGAGTACAGTCATGTGAGGCTCCTTGTGTCATCGCCGCTCTGGCGGCAAACGGCGACGATCATCGCGTTGACTGACCAGGTGCTGACCTGCGCCTCGCGCCCGCTGCCGGCATCGCGCATCCGCAGCGTGCCGCCCGCTTCGAGCACCACCGCTTCGAAGCGATGCGGCCCGGACGCCACGCCCGTACCCAGACATTTGCCGAGCGCTTCTTTCGCGCACCATAGCCGCGTGATCCAGACATCGCGCTGCGTCAACCCGTCCAGCAAGGCACGTTCGGAAGCCGTCGCCATCGCGCGCACAAAGCCGTCGTCGCGGCGCGCAACCGGTTCGATATCGACACCAATGGGTTCGCCCTGAACGATCGCCACGGCTTCGCCGCCGCTATGCGCGATGGAAAGCGAAGGCGCGACCGGCTCAGGCCAGTGCGTGACGAGCGGCTTTCCGCGCGCATCGTTGCCAATGGCGAACGCCGCCGGATGCAGCGCGCCGCTGCTGCTGCCCGCCACCTGCGCGCGCCAGGCACGCAACGCGTCCTTTGCCGCAATACGTCCGAGCAGCCAGGTCTTTTGCCGTCCCGGTTCCGCGTGCTGGCCCGCCTGCTGCGGAAGGCGGCTGAACACGGCCATTTCATTCGCTGTCAGGTAATGACGGGCGAGCAGTTCCACATCGAAGCCCGCAAGACACGCTTTCGTCACTCGCCGCGCGACGGCATCGGCATCAGCCGCGCCTGGCGGTAATTCAAGGTCGTCGCTGAGCAGATAGCGCGCCGGTTCGCGACGGAACGCCACGAGTTTGCGATCCCACTGGAAACGCCACGAGCGCCATTCCTTGACGCGCAACCAGACTCCGCCCTGGCCGTCCTCGATCTCCACGTCGGCGGCCAGCATCTTGCCCGTGCCGCTCGTCACCTTGATGCGCATAGGCACACACGTGCCGGGCGCGGGCGTCGGGCGATAGAACTCCATCTTGCCGAGGCCGATCGGAAACACGACGCCGCCCTGCTGCGAAGTCCACACCGCCATCGCCTGCCCGACGGCATCGAGCAATGCGGGGTCGGTCAGCAATTGCGGCTGCGTAGTCGAACGAAGCAGATTCGCTGGCGAATTCACCAGTAGATCGGCATGAACACCGTGTTCGCCCACGCTCATCTCACCGGTCAGACGCTGGAATAGCGGACCATGAAATAACTCGCGCTCTTCGTAAATACGTCCCGCAGATAGCTTCGTATTGGCGCGCGGCATGTCGAACTGCATGCCCAGATCGAGCTGATAGCGCGAACTGAACAGCACCGTCGAACTGATCGACGGCTTCGTTTCGCCGCTCGCATAGACTTCCACGTCGATGCGGCAGATCGCACGCGCGGGATCGACGCTGCGAATCCGCCCTTCCACGCGCAGCGCCAGCGCATCAGTATCGGCCAGCGCGATCCAGCGCGCGGCGCATACCTGTTCGAAGCCGATCAGGCCGTAGCCAGGCGCGAGACACGCGGCGGCCTCGGCCATGATCTCCAGGCTCACCGTCATCGGCACCACGGGGAAACAGGCCGAAAGCGGTTTGACGTCGTTCGCATGCACGAAATGATGATCGGCGAGATACAGGTCTTCATCGAGCGAAAGCCGATGCTCGACCGTCACCGCAACGCCCGGCTCGTAGCGCGCCACATCGCCGACAAAAGGCAGCACGCGCGCCCGTGCCTGCGTCTGTTTCTGCGTGCTCGCGATGGTTTCATCGTCGGCGAACTCCGCAGCCGCGCGTACTTCGTGTAGACGTGCAACGATCGGCATGCCGTGGTGGTGGTTATGCATCAGACTTTCTCCATCACGAGGCCCGTCACCGTCATGCCGGGTCCGAAGCCCAGTGAAACCACGCGGGTGCCCGGCGTGATCGCCTTCTCTTCGACAATGCGCTTGAGAATGTAGGGAATCGTTGCCGAGGTCATATTGCCGTTATCGCGGAACACTTCCTTGCTGATGCCGACGTAGTCGTCGCGCAGGCCTAGTTCGTCCTGCACATGCTCGACGATGCGGGGCCCGCCCGGATGAATCGCAAACACAATGCTGTGCTTTTCGCGCTCGAAATCGATGCCGACGCTTTGCAGCAGCGAGGTCACGAAACGCCGTACATGCTGCTTGATCACGATGGGCACGCGGATCGTCAGCGTCATCTGGAACTGATGCGGGGCCGGTATTTCGGTCATTTCATCGGCGGAATCGGGCAGCAAATGTTCGTCGAAAGCCAGCACGCGCAAGCCGCGCAGACCGTGCGAGCGCACGTATTCATCCGAACACACCGAGTATTTGATAAAGCCGTCGCCGAACAAGGTCATGGCGACGATGTTCTGCGCGCTGCCGTCTTCGAGGTTGTGATGCGCCGAGAGCAATTCCGTATGCACGATATCGACGCGCTGCTTGGGCGGCGTCACGCCGAAATGCGACGACGAAAGAAAACCGTGCGCCATGCGGATCGCCGGAAACGCGCCATAACAGCCCATGTGATAGCTGTGCGTGACAGTGGTGTCGAACCATTCCTTGTGCGCCACCATGCGCTCCACAGGGCTCGGCGAAAGATAACCGGTGCTGGTCACATGGATCATGTCGTCGGGCGCATCGGCAATGCCGTCGTACATTTCGGCGAGGCAATCGCCCACGACCTTGGCATAACTCTCATGACGCTCGCGGATATTCGCGCCTTTCGGGTCTTTCAGATCGGGCGAATGCAGACGCAAATGACGGTGCTCGGGCGCAGGGTCGGCCAGCACGAGTTCGCCATCGACAAAGCGGATATCGCGCAGGCGCGGAAAGAACACGAGCTGACGACGGCGGATCTGGTCGGGCGTCACAGCGTAGCGCGAGAATTTCTCCCTGAAATCACGCACGGTCTGGCGGATATGGTCGCGCGCCTGGATATCGTGCATGCGGCAAAAGCCCATGGCGAGCGCATAAGAACTCACTTCCAGCGTAATGCGCTGCGCGACCGGCTTGGCGACCTGGGCGGGCCAGAAGTTCGCGAGAACGGGCTTGGCGAAAGTATTCATTTGAGCGTGCTCCCCTGATGAGTCTGGCGATGATCGTGACGTTCCTGACCGAGCCGCAGCGAGGCAATCTGCTGGATGCTCGACGAAATGACGAGTTCGGGCGTGCCGCTCGCGCCGCGCTCCAGTGCGGCCATGAAGTGCCGGCGTCCCTGCTCGACGGGAATCGGCCGTATCGAGCGGGACGCGTAGAGACGGCGCAATGTGTCGCTCACCATGCCCGCGTCCCACGGCCCCCAGTTGATCGAGAGCGCGTGCACCTGCGGCCACAGATGGCACAGGCGGTCGGCGAGCTTGTTGAGCACTTCATTGGCCGCGCTGTAATCCGACTGGCCCACATTGCCGAAGCGCCCCGTCACGGAAGAGAAAAACACGATGAACTTCAGGTGTTCCGGGCGCAGCCGCCGTTCGAGCACGAGTGCGGGCGTGACCTTCGTGTCGAACACCGTGTCGAAGGCTTCGAGCGGTTTGTCGGCGATCAGCTTGTCGCTGATCACGCCCGCGCCGTGCAGTACGCCGTCGATTCGCCCATAGCGCGCGTAGAGATGATCGATAAGCTGTTCGAATGATTTTTCGTCGCGCACGTCCAAGCTGTGATATTCGATGGTGGCGCCCGCCGCGCGCATCGCCGCGAGATTCGCGCGTATCTCTCGGTTGCGCAGAATACGGGTGTAAACACGGTCTATTTCCGCTGGCGTGACCTTGTCGTTACTTGCCCGCAACGCGCGGATCAGCGCCTGCTTGAGCGCGCGAGGATCGTCGATATTCGCGGTCGTGGCGTCTTCGGTGGCGGGCAGCGGGCTGCGCCCCACCAGAATGAGCTTCGGACGATAGCGTTCGGCCAGCGCGCGGGTCACGTCCGCCGTGATGCCGCATGCGCCGCCCGTGACCAGCACGACCGCATCGGCTTCGAGCGTGAGCCGCGAGAGGTCCTGTCGCGCCACGCCGTTATGGCGCAGATCGAGCAGCCAGCGGCCTTGCTGCGTATACCCCACTTCCACGCCGGGCCGGCCGCTGCGAATCTCGTCGACCACCTGCGAGGCCTGAGTGGCGACATCGAGTGCGGGATCGACATCCACGCATTTGACTTTCACGTCCGACCATTCGCGCGCCGCCGATTTCGCCACGCCCAGCACGCCCGCGCGCCCGGCTTCGAAGGCCCGCGATCGGCTCAGACCGAACTGGCCGTCGAACGCCGTCACGTTGACGATCCACGCGCCGTCGTTCGCGCGCGCCTTCAGGTCCGGCTCGAAGGCCTTGAGCAGCAGGAACAGCGCGCGGGCATCGTGGCGATCTTCATAGGACGGATCGGCAGTTGCGCCCATGACATTGATGAGCGCGACCGGCGGTGCAGTGCATTCGTTGATCACCAGATCGCGCAATGGCTTCACGCTCTCCAGCGATGACAAATCCACTTCGTAATGCTTATCATCTATTACACGCGTATGCGCGCCTGGCGCGAGACGGTGCACACTCGCGCCGTATCCGCCAAGCGCTGTCGCGAAGGCGTCGGCCAGCGGCCCGGCGCCCACGATCAGCACGTCCGCGTGGGCGAACGGATTGCCGAACTCGCCATCTCCGTCGAGTCCGGCCGCCACGGCCTGCACCGCATAGCATTGCACCGGATCGACGTGCGCGAGTTCGCCATCGGGCTCCACCGCTTCATTGAACGAAGTCGGTGGAGCCGAGGCTTTTTTTGGCGCGTGCCCTCCCGCGATCACGCTCGCGCTTTCTTCAGGCGCGTGCGTAGTGACCGCCGCCGTGCCCGTCATGCTCGCGTACCACGCGACGATCTCGTTGAGCGATTTCAGGCCGGAAAGCGCTTCGATCACAGCTTCCTCGTCGCGATCGCCGAGCAGGTTGAACTTCGTCGTCAGGTTGCTGAAGATCTCCACGCGCTTGATCGAGTCGATGCCGAGGTCAGCTTCCATATGCGCGTCGGGGTCGAGCATATCGAGCGGATAGCCCGTGCGTTCGGACACGGCTTGCAACAGGTGTGCCCTGAAAGCTTCCGTCGATGCAGGATTGGCGGCACCGGCAACACCAGGCAAGACGGCGATCACATCCGGGGCTTCGATCAGCGCGCTGGACGCGGCTGGCGCTACGCGCTGAGGTGCAGGTGTAGGTGCTGGCGTTAGCGCGGGCGAGGTCGCCGCCATCACCACCGCCGTGATCTGCTGCGGCAGAACCGGCGTGGGCGGCGCGGCGTCGAGTGTCGTCGATACGGCCGCGGGTTGCGGCGTCGCGACGGCGACCGCCACCGAGGCAGTCAACGGCGCATTTGCAGGCGCCGCGACCATCGGCGTGGCGACCATGGGCACCGCATACGGGGAAGCCGGCGGCAACGAATCGGCAATCGCTACGCGTTGGCGCGGCGTCGCCACGAGTTGCGCCTGAAAGTCGAGGAAATGCCGCAGGCTGCGTTGCTGCTCGAATTGGAGTTCGAGCAGCCGGCTTACGCCGAACTGGATCTGCGCGAACTCGGTCTCCGAGCAGCGCTCGGTGACGGGCGGCGCGGTGCGCGCCATGCCGGCAGTCACTTCGCCGGGTAGATTCTCCATTTTCATCGTGGTTCTCCTGTCGCTGAGGGTGGAGGTCGAAACAGGCAGCGCGGGCATCGCGGCTGGCACTGAAGGGACGATGGCCGGCGCCGGATCGGCAGCGGCAGGCGTTGCTAGTGGCGGAGGTGCAAGCGGCGCGGCCATGCTCGCCGCTGCCCCAGCCGGCGGTTCGGCCGATGGCGCTTGTACCGGCGCGGGCGCACTGACGTTGATCGACATGGCCGGGCGCCGCGTAGCAACGCGCGGCTGCGGAGCATGCCAGGGCTTCGCGCGCGCCGCGTTCACGCGCCAGATCAGCGGCCCCGGCGCATCGCGTTTCACGGCATCGGCGAACACGTCATCGACGCTCAGGTCTTTCAGGCCGCGATGCGCAAACCACGCATCGAGCCGCACCAGCAGGCCGAGCGTCTGCGCCTGCGCGAGCAGTTGCGCCAGTTGCAGCCCGCCGGGACGGCCAGGCGCGTCGAGGCCGAGCGTGGCATGCTTGCGCTCGCCCAGAATGCGATCGACCAGCCCGCCCAGCACGAGACCCGGCCCGCACTCGATAAACACGCGCACACCCGCTTGATAGAGCGCTTCGATTTCATCGGCGAAACGCACGGGTTCGGCGATATGGCGCGCAAGCAGCGCACGCACCGCCTCGCCGGTTGGCGGATAAGGCTCGCCGGTCGTGTTGCTGTACACCGGCACGCGCGGCGCGTTGAATTCGATGTCCGCCAGGGCGGCCGCGAGCGCATCGCGCGGGCCCGCCATGATGTCGCAATGGAACGCGGCGCTCACCGGCAGCTTTTTCACGCGCATACCGGCATCGGAAAATGTGCTTATTGCGACGTCGATGGCGTCGACGGTGCCGGAAACAATGGTCTGATCCGGCGCATTGACATTCGCAATGCTCACAGCGAGCGCATGTTCGGCGATCATCTGCGCAACGCGCGCGCCATCGGCTTCGAGCGCGGCCATCGCGCCCGTGGGCGCATTCGCGGACAGCTTGCCGCGCAGCTTCGACAGGCGGATCAGCGCTTCGAACGGCAGCGCACCGGCGGCACACAGCGCAACGTACTCGCCATAGCTGTGTCCCGCGACGTGGTCGGGATGCAGGCCGAAACGCGTCAGCACATCGAACGCCGCCATGCCCGTCATGCCCAGCGCGGGCTGCGCGATTGCCGTGTCGTTGAGCGCTTCCTGCTGCGCGTCGCGCTCGGCGTCGCTGAATACGGGCACCGGAAAGATGTGCGAGGCAATGCGCCGCGATGGCGTTTCGTTCGCCTCCGCCAGCGCGGGCGCTTCGTCGAACCAGTGCTGCAATTCCGGCATCGCCGTCACGAGGTCGCGCAGCATATTCACGCGCTGCGAACCTTGCCCCGGGAACAGAAAACACACGCCGCCGGGCGCTTCCTTGCGCTCGCTATAGAAGAGCGAAGGCGGCGCGCTGATATCCGCATGATCGGGCAGCAGTTCGAGCGCGCGCCGCAGCTTCTGGCGCAACTCCGCCACAGAAGCGGCCAGCACCACCAGCCGGCAGGCGTGCGAGCCGTTCACGCGCTTGACCGCCGCTTGCTCGCGATAAAGCGACCACGCCAGTTGCGCCAGATCGAGCGACTGGCTGCGCTCGAGCGCGAGCATCATCTGGCTGACGGCTTGCTCGATCACGGCGCGCGTCGGCCCGGCAAAGGCGAAAATTTCCACATCGCGCGGATTGAGATCGAGCGCATCCGATGCGCGGAAACTGCCTGTATATTCGGCCAGCACCGTATGAAAGTTGGTCCCGCCAAAGCCGAACGCACTCACGCCGCAGTAACGCGTTTGCGCAGGCTGGCGACGCAGCCAAGGACGCGTCTGCGTATTCACATAGAACGGCGAGGTGGCGAAATCGATGCCGCTCGCGGGCTTTTCCACGCCGATGGTCGGCGGCAGGACGCGATGGCGCAGCGCGAGCGCCGCCTTGATGAGCCCCGCCATCCCCGCCGCCACTTTCGTATGGCCAATCATCGACTTGACCGAACCGACCGCGCATTCCTGGGTGCCCATCGCCGCTTCGCCAAACGCCAGGTTCAGCGCGGCGATCTCCGATTTGTCGCCAAGCGCGGTGCCCGTGCCGTGCGCCTCGATCAAGGTCACGGCGGCGGGGTCGACACCCGCTTCCGCGTAGGCTCGCTTGAGCGCCTGCACCTGCGCGGGCGGATGCGGCGCGGTCAGGCTGCGATTGCGCCCATCGCTCGAACTGCCCATGCCCTTGATCACCGCATAGATGCGGTCGCCGTCGCGCTCCGCATCGGCGACACGCTTGAGCACGACTGCGCCCACGCCTTCGCTGATGGCGATACCGTCGGCGCTATCGTCGAACGGACGCGAGCGACCGCGCGGCGAAAGCGCGTAGGTCTGCGCGAAACACATGAAACCCAGCGGGCCGTTCGTGCCGTCGACGCCGCCCACCAGCGCGACATCGGCGTCATGACTGCGCAACTGTCGAATGCCCGCATCGAGCGCGGCGAGCGACGACGCGCAGGCGGCATCGACGGTGAAATTCGCGCCGCCCAGATCGAGCCGGTTCGCCACGCGCCCCGCAATCACATTGCCGAGGATGCCGGGGAATGTGTCCTCGGTCCATTTGGGCAGCACATCCTCGTAAATCTCCTTGAGAAGCTGCTCGCGCGCTTCGTCGGAAAGACCAGGCACGTTGCGCAGATAATGCGGCAGCAGCGCGCGGAAATTGAAAATCGTGCCGAGATCGTTCATGCCGCCCACGGCGAAGATCGTCGCGGTGCGCTCGCGCGGAAAGCCGCGCCGCTCGAAACCCGCGTCTT
The DNA here is from genome assembly GCF_905220255.1 of Paraburkholderia sp. J69-1. Classification (NCBI taxonomy): domain Bacteria; kingdom Pseudomonadati; phylum Pseudomonadota; class Betaproteobacteria; order Burkholderiales; family Burkholderiaceae; genus Paraburkholderia; species Paraburkholderia sp. J69-1. The sequence goes on from NZ_CAJMZG010000005.1 coordinate 88,229, forward strand.
CGAGCGCAAGACGCGAGACTTCGAGCGCGAGCAGTTGCACCGGCTCGATCGATGCGACGCTCGCGGGCGCAATGCCGTAGCGCTGCGGATCGAAGGCAATATCGTCGAGAAAACCGCCCCATTTCGAATAGATCTTATCCGGCGTGCCGCGCTTCGGATCGAACAGATCGGCCACGCGCCAGCGATCGTCGCTCACTTCGCGGATCGCATCGACGCCGCGCAGAATGTTCTGCCAGTACTCGCGCATGCTCTGCGCGCCGGGAAACAGACAGGCCATGCCCACAATCGCGATATCTTCGCGACGCGTGCGGCCCGGCAGCGAGACCGGCCGCGCACGCTTGCGCAGCAGCGCCTCGCTGCCCGCCGAAACGTTCTCGTGCAACTCCGCTACGCTGCACGTGCTCGTGCGCAGCCGCGCCACTTCGCCGAGCATATAGATGCCTTCGTTGCGCTGCGTGGTTTCATTGACTTCGACATAACCGTCTTCGCCGCGCGCGAGTTCCGCTTCGCTGCGATGCGCGATGCCTTTCGCCGCAATGCGCAGCCGCCCGATATTCATCATTTCGAGCTTCATCAGCGTGTCTTCGTCGGAGCTGGACGCGAGAATGAGATCACGGCGCACCTTGTCGAATTCGTCGCAAAACGGCGTTTGCGCGCAACGCGTATACACGCCGACGCCCGACTGCAGCAACGCCGTCTTCTCGCACGCCACGGCCTGACGCTGAAACTCTTCGACGATCGCGCCCTGCGCGACGATTTCGTGCGTAAACAGATACGCGGTACCCATCAACACGCCGATCTTCATGCCACGCGCGACCAGCGGTGCGGCTACGGCGCTGACCATCGCCGCCGAAAGCGCATCGTGCACGCCGCCCGCGAACAGCACCTGAATGGATTCGGGATACTTAATATCTGCGTTCAAAAGGATCTCGACCGCCGATTCCCACAGGATAAAGCTGGTTCGCGGGCCGGTATGACCACCGCACTCGCTGCCTTCGAACACGAAACGGCGCGCGCCATCGGCGAGAAAACCGCGCAATAAGCCCGGCGACGGCACATGCAGATAGGTTACCGTGCCCGCTTCGTCCAGCTCGCGCGCCTGGCTCGGGCGGCCGCCTGCAATGATCGCAAAAGGCGGCTTGAACTCGCGCACGACTTCGAGTTGCGCCTGGCGCATCTCCAGCGGCAAAAAGCCCAGAATGCCGACACCCCAGGGCCGCGCACCGATGTGCTCCGCCGTGCGTTCGAGCACCGCTCGCACCTGCTTGCCGCGCAGCACCGCGAGCGCGAGAAACGGCAGCGCGCCGCCTTCCGCCACCGCAGCCGCGAACGCGCCGACATCGCTCACGCGCGTCATCGGCCCCTGCGCAATGGGGTAACGCGTGCCGTGCCGTTGCGCAAGCGCCGAGTCCGGCGCGAGCGGCACCTGCGCGGCCGCCTGTTCTATCGCTGATGTCGCGTGTTCGCGCAATGCCGTAATCATGCGGCCCACCGTGCCGTAACGCTCGGCGAAAACCGGCGCGAAAGCAATGTCCTGACCGAGCGCGATCAGTTGATCGTCGCCCAGCATGCGCGAAGCGAGCGACGCCTGCCAGCTTTCGCCTTTGGCGACGCTCACTTCGAGTTCGCGTAACTGGGCACGCCCCGAACGCGCGAAGAAGCGATAGAGCGTCTCGCCGCTGCCGATCAGCACCGTCTCGCTGCCGTCGAGCTTCGACCACTGCATGCGCTGCGCAGGCGTGTGAAACGGCCCTTCATCGGCCAGCCAGAGCGGCTCGCCCATCACCACGCCGGCGGCGCCCGCAAGCGCCGCGGCGGCCACCGTATGCCGGCCGATGCCGCCTTGAATCCACCACGGCATCTCCAACTGGCCGCTGAATTCCTGCAGTAGCATGAACGACGCATGCGCGCTAACACGTCCGCCCGCCTCGTGACCTTTGACGATCACGCCGTCGAAACCCGCGTCCTGCGCCACTTTTGCGCCCTGCAAATTCTGTACTTCCAGCATGACGACGGCGGCCAGTTCGCGCGTGCTGTGAACGATGCGCGCCGCGGCGTCTGCGTCCAGTCCGCCGAGCACGAGCAGCGGCACTGGCTGCGCATCGCCGAGTAGTGCCGACAAAGCTATGCACCCGCCCGATGCATCCGTGGCCGCGTTTATGCCTGCGCTTATGCCTCCATTGATCCCCGCATCCCATCGTACGCCCCACGACGCCGATGGCGCGACGCTACTCTTCAGGCGCGCAAGCGCGGTCTCGACAGCCGCGCGCGTCTGCCCAATACCCAGATCGAGTACGCCCGTCGCGCCCGCACGGCAAGCTGCGATAGCGATTTCCGGCGTGAGCCAGCAGGACGGCGTGAGCGCCATTACCTCGATCGATTTTTGTCGGGATGTTCTCATCGAAGTCACCTATCCGCGAAAGTTGACGTGCATCACCGTGATATGCTCGCGCTCGATGAGCTGGCGCATGCGCTCGAAATCCATCCGCTCGCGTGGCGGCACGATCACCAGCCGCGCACCTTGCGTAAGCGGCCATAACGATTGCCAGATGGCTTCGTCGGGTGCGTGTTCGGCGCCTTGCAGCAGGGAGTCGCCTTGCCCGATGGGCGCTTTCGCCTGCATCGATTCCAGACGGTCCAGCACGTCGCTGTGCTGCTGGAACACAACGGTCGGCGCATCGCCTTCGGCGCCGCGGCAGACCGCGCACACCGGCGATACGCCGTCGGTCATGCAATCGTTTGGCCAATACGCGTGGCAACCGTCCGCATCGTCGTCGCAACACACGACCGTGGCGCCGGTTTCCGCCAGGCACGCCAGATAGGCGCGTTGAGCGATGACCATTTTGGCCCCTGCGGCGCGCAGCGTTGCGCCCAGTTGCAAACCGTCGCGGCCGGGATCGAGCATCAGGCACACCCCGCCCGCCTTGAGCACGGCAAGAATCGCGCGCACCATCGCCAGCGACTCGGGCATGAGTACCGCACAGACTTCGCGCGGCGCCAACCCCTGCTCTTGCAGAATGACGGCGAGGCTGTCGGCCTGACTGTCGAGTTCGCCGTAGGTCAATTCGTCGTCGCCGAATTTCACGGCGCGCGCGCCCGGATTGAGTTGCGCGCGAACTTCGAAACGACGATGGATCGGCTCGGGAACGACCTGCGAAAGCGCAGGTGCATGACGCGCTGCGTAGGCCATAGCTTCGTCATTCTCAACGGGATGCCGAATTATTTCTTCGAACATCGTCCAGTCGAGCGCGGTGTGCGGCGCGCGGCACACCAGCGCATCGCCGTCCATCACAACATGATGCTCCGTGAGCCATCGGCCCACGTCTGGTCTCTCGTTCATGGTCGTTCCCCTTACGTGTGACGGTGCCGCGCCTGTTTTACGTGCCTGCTGGCGTCCCGCCGTCAAATCGCGTCGATCTGCCCCACTGGTCCAACGCTTCCCTCAAGCTCCGGCCCACTCATCTTGCCGACGCGACGCCGGTATGCGCTCTTGTGTTTGCGCATGTTGTCGGTCAACTCGGAGATCACCTCGGTCGCGGCAAACACAATCTGATTGAAACTGAATCCCGCACTAATCATTTCGCGGTAAAACGACTTTGCGAGAATGCGCGCCATCTGGTTGGGCGATTGCGCCGATTCCGCCACGATTTCGCCGATGGTCTTCTGGGTGCTGCGCGTTAGCGCCAGTTGCGCGAAACGCGACTTCAGAATGTGCTGCATCTGGATCACCTGGATCGAACGCGTGATGACCAGCGACAGCAGGCCGAACAGTTGCAGATCGTCGGCGCCAAAGCAGCGTGCAGGCTGCCGTTGATGTGCGCGAATCACGCCGATCACCTTGCCCTGCATTTCGATCGCGGAAAACATGCGCGGATTCTCGCCATCGACACTCGCTTCCAGCACATCGCCGAACCCCGTACCGGGCCGCAACCCCATCTCTTGCACCTGCGCTTCGCTCAGCATCACGATGGCACAGGCCGCATCGAGCACTTCACCGGCCTTGAAGGCCAGTTCGTTGAGACAGTCTTCGATACTGCCCGCGTATTCGATCTGGTTAAAGGTATCGCGCATTCTCGTGATGACAATCTGGCTCTCGTTCATCGCTCAGCCATCCTTATTAATTTACGGTCATCCTCAACTACGTTCGCCACCCTGTTCTACCCGTCGCCCGATTCGATGCGTGTTTGTGTCGAACCGGTTTAATGGATGTTATTGGATAAATTCCTTCGTATCCGCCATATTCCCTAAAGTTTCAGACACGATTTCCGCATTGCACATCGAACGTTCCAAACATCCCAGTAGCCAGCGCGTTTTACCGTTTTGTTTCATGAATGCAGCATTTTTAGCGCGAATGCTTCATGGCCTGTCGATCGCTCGAATGGGCCTGAAACGACGCTGCCCGATTCCGCCAAAAAAACCTCCCTTTCCGACGAATTACGCCCTGCGAAAAACGTGGCCAGTATGATGCAACGCAGCGGATAACTAGATTCGCCAGTCTGAACGGGAGACCGCGATGAGCCTGAGAGACTACGGCAAGACGGGGAATGAAGGCCCAACGGATGCGAATGCCGTGTCCGGCGCCTGCACAACGAGTCGCATCGCGATCCTCATTCTGGAAGCGTGTCCGCTCAGCGAAGCGGCATCGGTTGCGGAAACCTGGCAACTGGTCAACGACGCGCTTTCGTGGACCGATGAAGCTGCGCATCGCTACGACGTGTATGTGCTGTCGACCGAAAAAGACAACGTCGCCTGCGCGTCGTCGATCCGGCTGCTCGCGGAGAACATCGGCGAACACGATCCCCGCCTGTTCAAAGCGATTTTCGTGGGCGGCGGGCACTCGACGTTCGAGCCCGAAGTGATCGACTGGCTGCTGCAGGCCGGTTCCGAAGTGGAACTGATCGCCATATCGAGCGACGTCGAACACCTGCTGAATCAACTCCGGCCCTGCGCCGAACCGGCAGCGAACCGGAGCAACGTGAGAAACCCACGCATGGTGCCCGCGATTGAGCGCGTGCTGGCGATGGCGGAACGCGACTTCGGCACGTTGGTGCGAATTCGCACCGAGATGCTGCGTGCGAAGCTGCCGTCGCCGCGCGGCGGCAGCAGAACGCCGAACATGCGCGGCACGCTCGCACTGAGCGAGCGCATCGAAGCCTCGCTGCTATGGATCAAAAGCAATCACGCGGGCTCGGTGTCGATTTCCGAACTGGCGCGGCGCGCCTCCATGAGCGAACGCAATTTCCTGCGGCGCTTCAAGGCCGAAGTCGGCCAGACGCCACGCGAATATCTCGCGCGTGTGCGGCTGGAAAATGCACAGTTGCTACTGGTGCAAACCGATCTTCCGGTCGACAAGATCGCGCGGCGCTGCGGTCTGTTCAACGGCGATCATCTGCGCCGCTATTTTCTGAAGTATCTCTCCGTTTCGCCGCTGGAATATCGCTCGCTGGCGCGCGAGCGGCCCATGGCCAGCGCTTCGACCGAAGTGCTCAATAGCGGCATTTGATACACACAGCCGGGAAGACCTTGAAACAAGTCCAATCAAAACGGGAATAATAATGAATAGTCCTTATCAACTTGAAGCGCTTGACCAGCACGCTTTCTCAAGCCGCGAAGTCAAGATTCCCGCGCCCCCGCTCAAGGCCGCAGCGCCCTTTCCGCCACCTGCAGCGCAGCCAACGCAGCACACCGCCAACGGCATACGCTTCGACTTCAATCTGGGTTGCCGTATCACGCTGCCAGCCGGCGACTGGCGCGTGAAGCTGACCGATCTCGACACCGGCAATGTGCTTTACGAAACTCACATCGGCGCCGGTACGGTCGCGAGCGCGAAGAAGTATTACGTGCGCTTTGGCGTGGAAATTCACGACCGCTCGCGAACGCACGCACAGCCCGTTCTGAGTCACCACTACGATGCTGCGAGTCAGCCTGTACTGATCCAGTTTCCCGTTGGCACGCTCGGCGATATCGTCGGCTGGTTTCCGTATGCCGTGAAATTTCAACGCCAGCATCATTGCCGACTGACTTGCGCGATGTCGGCGAAATTGATTCCGCTTTTCGAGGACGCCTATCCCGAGATCGAATTCATCGATCCCAGTGCCGTTCGACCGGAGCGCTATTACGCGACGTACAGCATTGGCCTGTTTTTCGACGATCAGGCTAACGACTGGCAGCCCTGCGACTTCCGGCAAACCGGCCTGCACCGAACAGCGGCGTTCATCCTGGGCGTCGATCCGGCGGAAGCGCCTCCGCTGCTTGCGCTCGACGATGAACGACGCCCGATGGACGACCGTTATGTCTGCATCGCGACGCAGAGCACGACGCAGTGCAAGTACTGGAATAACCCGGAAGGCTGGCGCGAGATCGTCGCGTTTCTGAAGGCGCGTGGTTATCGCGTGATCTGCATCGACCAAAAGGCCGTGCACGGCCACGGCATCGTCTGGAATCACATTCCGCACGGTGCCGAAGACGAGACCGGCGAACGCCCAATCACGGAACGCGCACGCTGGCTCAGGCATGCGGAATTCTTCGTGGGATTGTCGAGCGGCCTGTCGTGGCTCGCATGGGCCGCGGGTACGCCAGTCGTGCTGATCAGCGGTTTTTCCAACGTCGGCAATGAGTTCTCCACGCCTGCACGCGTGATCAACTATCACGCGTGCAATAGCTGCTGGAACGACCCGCGCGTACGCTTCGACCACGCCGACTTTCTTTGGTGCCCACGGCACGCGGGCACGCCGCGTCAGTTCGAGTGCACACGGCTCATCACCGCTACGCAGGTGAAGCAGGCCATCCAGCGTCTGCCGGTATTCGCTGCGCAGACGGAAACGTCACCCGCCTCCGAATAGAAACCATAGATGTCGCTTCATTCCATTTTTTTTCATACATCCATTATTTTGGCATGCATATCAATCAGGAAAAACAAGCTGTAAAGGTGTTTCAAAAAGCGCCGCTGGGCCGCGGCAAAGGGGTATTCAAAGACCCGGCGACATCACTCCATTTAAAGACTTATCCGTGCGGGATCACGCAGGGAGACCACCATGAAATCGATCACTTATCGCCGTAGATTCTGCGTGCACCTGTTCGGGCGGCGCACGCGGCGTATTTCGCGGCTGACCGCGCTGCTGCTTTCGAGCGTCATGGCGAACGGCTGGTCGCCGGGCGTCAGCGCGCAATACGTCGTCAGCGCGGGGCAAACCACATCGGGCGTGATAGTGCCCGCAGGCGTCGATCAAACCCAGTGGGTATTCAGCGGCGGAACGGCCATTGCCACCGTGGTCAACAGCGCAGGCACACAGGTGGTCTCGGGCGGCACGGCCATCGGCACGCTGGTCAGCGACGGCGGCACGCAAACGGTGGTCGACAGCGGCACGGCGAGCAGCACCACGATACTGACCGGCCTGCAGTACATCGCCGATGGCGGCACTGCCACCGATACCGTCGTCAACGGCCTGAGCGCCGTGCCGGTGGCAGCGCAGATCGCCGGTTTCACGCTTGCGGCCATCGCCGGGGCCGGGCCGTTCACGATATCAGCGACGCCTTCCGCGCCCGATGGCGTGACGATCGTGGTGAGTTCGGGCGGCACCGTGCAGAGCGCGACGCTGGACTCTGCGCTGCAGTTCGTCGATAGCGGCGGGACGGCAACGAGCAACATCATCATTGCGGGCGTGCAACTCGTCAACAGCGGCGGCACCGCGCTCGACACTGTGCTGCTTGGCGGCGTGCAACTCGTGAACGGCAGCGGCAGCACGGCTACCAGCAACTTGCTTGTGGGCAGTGTGCAGGTGGTGGGCAATGGCGGCTCCACCATGAACAATGTGCTTGTGGGCAGCGTGCAGGCGCTCGAACTGGGGGGATCGGCCACAAGCAATTCGCTCACGGGAAGCTATCAGTTAATCGGCTACGACAGCATTGCCACGAGTAACACGCTCGAGCTGAGCGCCCAGGATATCGGCTACGGCGGCAATGCGGTCGATACCACGCTTGATCGCAGCGTGCAGACGGTGGGCTCGGGCGGCACGGCGACCAGCACCAGCGTCGATTACGCCAGCGTCCAGTACGTGCTCGGCGGCCATGCGCTGGACACCGAGGTCAATAGCAGCGGCACGCAGATGATCGCACACGGCGGAATCGCGAGCAGCAATAACATCAACGACGGCGGCACGCAGTATGTCGCGAGCGCGGGCAGCGCGGTCGACACGGTGGTTTCCAGCGGTGGCTATCAGTACGTGGTGGGCGGCACGGCGACCGGCAATGTCGTCGATGGCGGCACACAGAGCATTGCGAGCGGCGGCGTCGCCACGAGCAATCGTATCGAAGACGGCGGCGCGCAATACGTCGCCAGCGCTGGCAGTGCGTTCGACACGGTCGTTTCCAGCGGTGGCTATCAATACGTGGTGGGCGGTTCCGCCACCGGCAACAGCATCGAAGACGGCGGCACGCAATACGTCGCCAGCGCCGGCACCGCCCGCTATACGACCGTCAACAGCGGCGGCAAGGAATATGTGCTCGGTGGCCTCGCGAGCAGCAGCACGCTGCTATCGGGTGGCATGCAGTACGTGGCAAGCGGCGGCGTGGCTGACGTCACGATGGTCGGCAACGGTGCAACGCAATACGTGGCGATGTCCGGCACCGCCAATGCTTCGCTGCTCTCGGGCGGCACGCAGATCGTCGGCGCGGGCGGCGTAGCAACCAGCACGAGCGTCAACAGCGGCGGGCTGCAATATGTCGCATCCGCAGGCGTCGCCAGCGCCACGCTGATCAACAGTGGCGGCGCGCAGAACGTCGTCAGCGGCGGCACCGCCATCGGCACGACGGTCAATACAGGCGGCGTCCAATACCTGACGAATGGCGCCGTCGTGACCGACACGACGCTCGATGGCGGCACCCAAAGCGTCAATGCAGGCAGTCTCGCCAACACGACGACGGTCAATACCGGCGGCTTGCAGGCCGTCAATAGCGGCGCGCTCACAAGCGGCACCGTCATCAACAATGGCGGCTCGCAGATCGTGATGGGCGGCGGCGTCACAAGCAGTTCCGTGGTCAACAGCGGCGGAAGGCAAAACGTGCTGGGAACCGTTGTGAGCGCAACGGTAAATAGCGGCGGCACGCTGATGATCGGCCAGGGCGGCACATCCGGTAGGCTCGCAGGCGACACGCAAGATAACGGCACACTCGTGTTCGATCTGGCGGGCACCTATACCTACGGCGGCACGCTCACGGGCAGCGGCACGCTCGTGAATGCCCATAGCGGCACCGTCGTGCTGAACGGCGCGAGTTCGGCCTATAGCGGCACCACGCGGGTGCTCGCGGGTACGCTTGAAGTGGGCGACAGCACCCATAGTTCGGCGACGCTCGGCGGCGATGTCGTGGTCGGCGAGGCGGGCACCTTGCGCGGGCACGGCACGATCGGCGGCAACGTGGTCAACGACGGCGTCGTGAGCCCCGGCGGTTCGATCGGCACGACGACGATCGCCGGCAACTATCAGCAATCGTCTGGCGCCACGTTGCAGGTGGAAATCAGCCCGACTTCGGCATCGCAACTCGATGTCATGGGCAACGCCACCCTCGCCGGCACGCTCGCAATCGTCTATGACGCAGGCAGCAGCGTCGCGTCGAGCACCTATGCGCCTGGCACGGTGACGCTGCTCAAGGCGGCGTCGATTACCGGCACGTTTGCGGGCGAGCCGGCCGCCATCGTCGAAAGCGGCGCGAATCTGAGCTATGTGGTGCCGAGCGTCGCCTACAAGGCGAACGAAGTCGATCTCATCCTCACGCCTGTCGACACGAGTATTTACACGGCGATGGGCTCCGCGATCTCGCAGGTCGCGCAGGCCACCAATGCCGCCATTCTCGATCGTGCCAGCCGCCTGTGCCGCACGAGCAACGCCAGCGACTGCATCGCGGGCACCGATCACGTGTGGATCAAGGCCATCGGCGATTACGCGCGCACCGACAATAACGGCGGTATTTCCGGCTATTCCGCGCGCCAGTATGGCTTTATCGCGGGCTACGACCATCGCATCGGTCGCTACGACGTAGGCGGTACGCTGGCCTACAGCCACGTCGATGTGAGCGAAGCGCAAACGCCCGACACCGGCACGGCGGACAGCCTGCGCTGGTCCGCGTATGGCGGCATGTGGACCGGCCCGGTCAATCTGGCCGCGACAGTGGGCCTGGGCTACGACTTCATCGACCAGAAACGGCCGTTCGACACCGCAACGGGCACGGCAACCGGCAGCCACAACGGCCTCGAAGCGACAGCCGCCGCGCAGGCGAGCATGCCGCTGCCCTCGCTCGGCGGCTTCGTGCTGATTCCGCGCGCCGGACTGCGCTTCGCGTATTTCCACGGCGATGCCTTCAGCGAATCGGGCGCGGGCGCACAGAACCTGATCGTCGGCACCGACAACATCCAGAGCGTGCAACCATACGCGCAACTTGCGTTGCGCTACGCCTTCGGCAGCACAGAGATGCCCTCGCATCTGGAAGCGTATGTGGGCTACGCACGCGAAGTGGGCACGACGAATCGCGCCGTATCGGTAAGCGCGCAGGACGGCACGCTGTTTACCGCGAGCGGCGTGCCGTTGCCGCGCAACCTCGTGACGGCGGGCGTCTCGCTGAATATGCGGATGACGCGCTCGCTATGGGTGTCGGCGGCTTTCGACACCCTGCTTCACACCTCGAACGCGTCGATCAAGGCCGGCAGCATCAAGGTGGACTACCGGTTCTGAAGCGCTGTTCGTACCGATTCTGGAGATCGCTTGAAGATGCCTGGGAGACCGTAATGACTGTACCGTTCCTCATTGCTTCGGGGCTCGCGCTTGGCGTGAGTCTCGCCGCGCCCGGCGTGGCGCTGGCCGATGCTGCCGATACCGCCGATCCGCCCGCTGCATCGGCGGCCGCCGCGCCGGACATGCCCCCACCGCGTGCGCAAGCACGCGAATCGCGCTACGACAGCGACAATCCCGACGACGATAAGGTTGCGCGCACATCGACCTTGCCGCCCGATCTTGCGGACGCCCACAGCGAGGCGCCGCCCATCGACGGCGAACCAATCGCGCTCACGCTTGCGCCGCTCCCCGAAGACGTGGTCGCGGCGGATGCAGCCAGCACCGTGCTACCGAAACCCGTCGCGCTGGTGAGCGGCACGGACCTACCCGCGCCCACGACAACCAGCGCAGCAAATATAGCAGTCAGCGCCCCGTCAAACTCACTCGACGAACCAACGCTCAGCTCGCCGCTCGCGCAGGAACTGATTTCGGGTTTCTATTCCCGTATCAACGTGCTGGGTTACGGCGTTGTGCAAGACCCGGTCAATTCGACGCTGAATCCGAATAACGCGCTCGCGGTGCATCGCTACGAAACGCAATTACTCCTACGCCCGGACTTCAACCTGACTTTCCGGCAGCTGGAGCTGGGCATCAAACCGCGTTTCGAAGCGGACTGGAGCCGTGTGCAAAACGGCGTCCAGGGCGGTACGGACATCACGACCGCCACCGCCTATATCAACGAATGGATTGCCCGTTACCACGTGACCGATCAATTGCTCGTGAGCTATGGCCGCGAAAATCTGCAATGGGGCCCGTCGCAACTGCTTTCGCCGTCCAATCCGTTCAACCAGAATAACGGCAAGAACAATCCGGCCATCGAGCAACCGGGCTTGGACTACGGGCGAATGGTCGTCATCCCGAATTCGTCATTCACCGGTTCGTTCATCGCGAATACCGGCTCGGGCCGTCTCAACGAAAGCGGCGACGCAAGCGGGCCATTCCACAAGGCGTATGCCGGTAAATTCGACTACACGGGCGAGAAAGCCTACGCCTCGCTGATCGTTTCCAAACGCGATACCACGCCCTGGAGAATCGGCTATTTCGGCGGCTGGAACATCTCCGATGCACTGCTGCTCTACAGCGAAGGCAGCGCCGCGCTCTCCACCAATGCCGCGCTCCCGCATCCCGATTACGATCTGCTGGCAGGCGCCACATACACGCTGCTCAACGGCGCCATGATTACAGGCGAATACTTCCACCATAACGCGGGCTGCACGCAAAACGACGTCGCCCAATGCGTGTCGCCGCTGGCGCTCGATCCGACCAATCCGTATCCGCGCCGCGATTATCTGCTGCTCCAGTACGTGGATACGAAACTCGTGCGCAACGTTGGCCTCACCGTGCGGCTGATTCAGGATCTCAACGATCATTCGACCCAATTGCTTTCCGATGTCGAATATGAAGTGGGACAAAACTGGCTGCTGTATTTCGTGCCTTCCGTAACGTTCGGGCCGAGCCGCAGCGAATTCGGCAGTCTCGTACGCTATTCGATTTTTGCAGGGGTGTCGTTCACCTTCTAGGTTTCGCCGACGGGCGTGAGACACCCGTCGGCGCATCTGGCCGCATCGATATCAGACCAACGGTTCGAGGCCGGGCGACCTAAGCGGCTCTGCAACGCGGGCGGCCGCCGCTGGCGGCGCTGGTGACACCGTTGGCGCTTGCATCGCCTGCGCACCAAGCAACGCGATCGGTGCGCCCGCCATCCGCCGGGCATCGGCGCGATAGGCAGTGGCCGTGGTGGAGAGATGCTTGCGCAGCAACTTCGACAGCCGCCCGCCGCAACCAATGCCACAACGCTCCGCGATCTTGTCCACGGAGAGATTGGTTTCGACCAGCAACCGGCAACACATATCGAGCCGCGCATACATCAGATAGTCGGAAGGCGTCACGCCGATTTCAATCTTGAAGCGCCTGAGGAAATTACGCTCGCTCATGGCCGCCACGCGCGCCGCCTCGCGCATGACCACCTGCGTATTCGCATTCGCCAGCAGCCAGCGCGCCGAAGCCTGAATGCGCTCGCTGACGAAGTGCTCGGCGTTCTTGCGCACGATGGCTGTAAATTGCGTCTCGGCTGGCGGCGCTACGGCCACGGCGATCTGGTTGACGATATCCGCGTCCAGATCCGCCTGAATGACATCGAGCGCCATCCGCAGCGGTCCGACGAAATTCGCGTAAGCGCCCGCATCGGCAGAACGGGACACGCCATGATGCGGCGCTTCGCCTGGCGCGCGCGCGTGACGCGCAGGCGATCCGCCGGACGCATCGAGCAGCAGGCGTCCCTCGGCAATCGGCAGAGTCACCCGGCAACGCGGCACCGCCTGACGCAACCAGCCGACCAGGCGTCCATCGCTGAGCGCATGATGCGCACCGGCGCCGCCCATGATAAAAAGCGCATCGAAGCCTTCGCCCTGATGACAGGCATCGATACTCTCGGTCCAGACCAGCATCGTCGATGAACTCGCGATCATCCCGCCGGCGACCGAAAGCAGCCTCAAATGATAGATCGCGCTGTCGCTGCGCGATGACCGCGACAAGGCATTGGCCAGTTGAAACGCCCGCGCGACGGTAATGGCCTCCTGTTGCGCAAAGCCGTTGAACAATGTGATGCCGATCTGTCTGACCGTGCGGGCGTTGCGTGGTCCGCTGGCCCGATTGGGCACCACGCCCAATCCATTGGAAAGGTGCTCCATCTGATTTCCCCTGTTGTGCCGGCCACTGGCGCGCGATGCGCAGCCAGGCCGAAATACCACTCGCGTTGTCCTGCCGCGCAGGCAAACCGGCGAGACGTGGCATGCCGCCCAGGCTCAGTTGCGCGGCGGTCGTTCGGCGTGCGCAATCGCATCTTCGATCAGGCGGCAATCGTCGGCGCCCAGCATTTCGCCGTGCGCGCGAACCAGATCGTCGAGCGACCTTGAAAGCCGCTTCATATAGATGGGTGACGGCGTGGCGAGCGGCCACACCGACATCAGATAGGCGAGCGGTATCACGAGCCTGCTCTCGCACCACCGCTCGAACAGGGTGACGCAGCAGGCCTCTATTCTCGCTGCGGGGTCGGGCTGCGCCTGGCGTTCTCTGATCATGGTAGTCCCCTCATACCTCAAACTCCGCTTCAAGGATCGACGAGCGGCCTGCTTCGCGAGCGCGTCGGCGAGACGCACGGCGATGCCCTACACAGGCACTCGACCAGCACTGCACGAGGAACTTGAAAAACCGCTTCCGATTTCCCCCGCCTCCCTTTAGGCGCAAGCTTTTTTTTGATCAGCTTTTTGTCTGATGTTTGTGATAGTGTTACGTTGTCCGAATGTTTATTTTTATTTGTTCGCTGGCCGATATTGCGTCGTTTTCTTATTCGATTTGCATATGCAACAAACTTGGAATTGCGAAGCTAAAGCAAAGCCAAATGAGTGAAAGCCGCATCGAATCCGGCGTTTGCGCGAACACCCTGCCAGCGTTGGAAGAGGTCGCGACAATGCACCAAAAAATACCCATGCAGATTCGAAAGCTTCATCCCATTTTATGCACTGCTGCGCCGCAGCATAGTGGGGAATAGCGCATCCGGTGTGAGTATTGTCGGAAAAATATGTATTCTTGGCGGAAGGAAACCAGGCCAGATTTACCGATGCGCTTTATGCCTCTTTTACGCCAGGGTTATGCCTGCTTGTGGGGCAATGCAATGCACGAATATCGACCGTTTTCGCCATGATGGATCACTTGATGGTGTAAGCGTGTAGCGCACACGCGCACCGGTCGATCGCTGAACACGTTTGCACTACCCCGCCTTCATTGCCCGCGCGCCACCACGCCTCGCCGCCCTCCGCGCCATTACATCAAGTCATAGCGACTCCAACAATTTCGGCGTTGTAGCGTCAAAATTGGCTCACTATAGTCGAATCAGCCTCATGTCCGAATCCGCCGGAAAACCGTGCTGCCGAAGCGGCGCGCCTTGCCGGGCAAGCTTTCCCCTTCAACAACGTAGAGGAAGAGTCGTGATCAAACTGCAGAGCTGGCGCCCGGTCGCCATAACAATGACGTCGATGGCCGCCCTGGTGGCCGCAGCGAGCGCCCCCGCCCAGGCCGCCGGCAAGATAACTTTCGTGTCGCAAGGCGGTGCGTATCAGGAAGCGCAGACGAAAGCGATCCTCGACCCGGCAGCAAAGCAGCTTGGCATCACCATCGCGCAGGACAGCATCCCGGACGCCTGGCCGCAGGTGAAAGCGCAAGGCGCGACCGGCAAGCCGATCTGGGACGTGATCGACACGCCCACTTCGAACTGTCTGCGCGGCGGCCGCGAAGGGCTGATCGAGAAGCTCGATTTTTCGAAGATGCCGAACGCCGCATCGATCCCGGAGAAATACCGCACACCGTATTCAGTCGCCTACGAGTTCTATTCCACGGTCATCGGCTACAACAAGAAGACGCTGAAGAAAGTCCCGCAAAACTGGGCCGATTTCTGGAACGTCAAGGGTTTCCCCGGCACGCGCGCGCTGCGCAACGATCCGCAGACCGTGCTCGAAGCCGCCCTGCTCGCCGATGGCGTGCCGCGCGACAAGCTCTACCCGCTCGACGTCGATCGGGCCTTCAAGAAGCTCGCGCAGATCAAGCCGGATATCGCGGTCTGGTGGACGTCGGGCGGCCAGTCAGCGCAGTTGCTGCACGACGGCGAAGTCGATATGGAAATGATCTGGAACGGCCGCGCGAGCGCCGTGCGCAAGGACAACCCGGACATCGCCTTCACCTATAACGACGGCATCCTGCAAAACACGCAGTTGTGCATCCTGAAGAACGCGCCGAATCTGCAGAACGCCGTGCGTTTCGTCGATGTCGCGGTGTCGCCGGATCTGCAGGCGAATCTGCCGACCTATATCGATTACGGCCCGGGCAACCCGGCCGCGTACAAGACCGGCAAGATCTCCGCGGCGCGCGCCGCCGAATTGCCGAGCGCACCGGAAAACGCCGCAAAACAGGCGCTGATGTCCGAAGAATGGTGGGCCTCCGACGCCGGCATCCAGGCCAAGGCGCGCTGGCTGAAGTTCATGCAGCAATAAACGCCAGCCAATACACCGTGCAACAGCGCCCCCGCCAGCAAGCGTCACGCTGTTGCACGGCTGTCTCATTTGCCCTCCTGAACCGGCCTCTCTTACTGCGTTCGACTCCCTGTGTTCGACTACCTGATTCTCGGCGGCGGTTCGGCCGGCTGCGTGCTTGCCGCGCGGCTGTCCGAGGACGCCCGCAACACGGTCTGTCTCGTCGAGGCCGGCCGCAATCTCACCCACGCTACGCTGCCGCCCGACATCCGCAGCCGCTATCCGGGCCGCGCCTATCTCGACACGCGCAATCTATGGCAAACGCTGCAGGCTCGCATGAGCGCCCCTGCCGCGCCGCGCCGCTATGAACAGGCGCGGCTACTCGGCGGCGGCTCCGCGATCAATGCGCTGATGGCCAATCGCGGCGCGCCCGCCGATTACGACGAATGGGAAACGCTCGGCGCGAGCGGCTGGAACTGGGCGAGTTGCCTGCCATATTTTCTGAAGCTCGAACACGATGTCGACTTCGACGGGCCGCTGCACGGCAAAAGCGGCCCGCTGCGCGTCACGCGCGCGCCGCGCGAGCGGCTTTCGCCGTTCGTGCGCGGGGTGATCGACGCGCTGGGCCGCCGTGGCTACCCGCTGCGCGCCGACCAGAACGGCGCATGGGAAGATGGCACCTTCGTCGGCACGCTCGGCGTTAGCGCCAATGGCGAGCGGATTCCCACCTCGGTCTGCTATCTCGACGATTCCGTGCGCGCGCGCCGCAACCTGAGCATCGTGACCGAAGCCCAGGCCGAGCGCGTGCTGTTCGAAGGCCGGCGCGTGAGCGGCGCGGAACTCGCGTACCACGACGGCACGCGCGACACGATCAGCGCGGCACGCGTGATCGTCAGCGCGGGCGCGATCCACAGTCCGGCCTTGCTGATGCGCAGCGGCATCGGCCCAGCGGCCGACCTGGCGGCGCACGGCATTGCCGTCGTCGCCGCGCGTGACGGCGTGGGCCGCAATCTGATGGAGCATCCCTCGATTGCCGTCTCGGCGTTCCTGCCGCACGAGGCGCGCACACCCTTTCCCGACGAGCATCACGAGCAGGCGATCGTCCGCTATTCGTCGGGGCTGGCGGGCACGCCGGGCGGCGACATGCACGGCGCGATCCTGTCGCGCTCGGGCTGGCATTCGGTTGGTTACCGGCTCGGCACGATGTTCTTCTGGGTCAACAAATCGTATTCGCGCGGGCGCGTGACGCTCGCCTGTGCGCACGCCCAGGTGGAGCCGAGCGTCGAGTTCTCGATGCTTTCTGATCCGCGCGATCTCGAACGCCTGAAAGGCGCGGTGCGCTTCGGCGCACACACGCTTGCCGACCCGACTCTAGCGGCCACGCTCGGCCCGCGCTTTCCGTCGAGCTATTCGCCGCGCGTGGCCTCGGTCGCGCGCCCCGGCAGCTGGAACGCGCTGCAGCGCGGCATGCTCAGCGGGCTGCTCGATGTCGCCGGGCCGTTGCGGCCGGCGCTGATCGAACGCGTGATCACCCAGGGCGTGACGCTCGACACACTGCTCGCCGACGATGCGGCGCTGAGCGGATTCGTCACGCAATCGGTGGGCGGCACCTGGCATCCTTCGGGTACGTGCAAGATGGGTGCGCATAGCGACCCGCTCGCGGTGACCGGGACCAACGGCGCGGTTCACGATGTCGATGGCCTGAGCGTGTGCGACGCGTCCGTGATGCCGTCGATTCCCTGCGCGAACACGAACGTGCCGACGATCATGATCGCCGAGCGGATCGCCGACATGCTGAAGCAAGCAAAGACCTGAATACAGGTCGAAACGCGCGCGCCTGACCGGAGCACCCCGCCCTCGCCAAGCGCGCGCGTTTCACTCGCCGTAGCCCACCACGCCCTTCACTTCCAGAAACGATTCGATACCCCATTCGCCATACTCGCGGCCGTTGCCCGACTGCTTGTAACCGCCGAACGGCGCGCCCGCATCCCACGCCGGATAGTTCAGATACACGCTGCCCGCGCGCAGGCGGTACGCCACTCGGCGCCCGCGCTCCACATCCGCCGACTGCACATACGCGGCCAGCCCATACGGGCTGTCGTTGGCGATCGCAATCGCGTCTTCGTCGTCGCGATACGGAATGATCGTCAGGACCGGCCCGAAGATCTCCTCGCGGGCGATCCGCATGTCCGGAGTGACATCGGCGAACACGGTCGGCTGCACGTAGTAGCCCAGTTCGAGCCCGACCGGCCGTCCCACGCCGCCCGCCACGAGCGTCGCACCTTCGGCAATGCCCGCGCCGATCAGTTCCTGCACGCGGCCGAACTGCACCTCGCTGACCACCGGCCCCAGCGTCGTGCCGGGCGCATCGGCCGGGCCGACGCGATGCGCCAGCGCCGCGCGTCGCGCGATCTCGACCGCTTGCGCGTGACGCGCGGCGGGCACCAGCATGCGCGTGGGCGCATTGCACGATTGCCCGCTGTTGCCGAAACAGGCGTACACGCCCTTCGTCACGGCATCCTCGAAATCGACATCGTCGAGCAGCAGATTCGCCGACTTGCCGCCCAGTTCCTGATGCACACGCTTGACCGTGGGCGCGGCGAGTTGCGCGATCTGGATGCCGGCGCGCGTCGAGCCCGTGAACGACACCATGTCGATGTCAGGATGCGCCGCCAGCGGCGCGCCCACCGAAGGTCCGTCGCCCTGCACGAGATTGAACACGCCAGGCGGCACGCCCGCGGAATCGAGCACTTCGGCGAACAGCACCGCGTTCAGCGGCGAGATCTCGCTTGGCTTGAGCACCATCGTGCAACCCGCGACCAGCGCGGGCGCTACCTTGCAGACGATCTGGTTGATCGGCCAGTTCCAGGGCGTAATCAGCGCGACGACGCCAACTGGTTCGTAACGCACGCGCGTGCTGCCCTTGTTGCGCTCCCAGACGAAGTGCTCGCAGGTCTTCAGCAGTTCTTCCAGATGGCGGCGGCCGATACCGGCCTGCCATTCGTGCGCAAGCGCCTGCGGCGCGCCGATCTCGCGCGAGATGGCCGCGGCGATGTCGTCGTAGCGCACCAGGTACATGTCCAGAATGCGGCGCACGAGGGCGACGCGTTCGGCCGGGGTGGTCTGCGCAAACGATTCGAAGGCGCGTTTAGCCGCACCCACCGCCCGATCGACATCGCGCGCGTCACCGATGGCGACTTCGGCGAAGGGCTGTTCGGTGCAAGGATCGATGACCGGCAGGCGCGCGTTGCCAGCGGGCGCAACCCACGCGCCATCGATATAGAACTTCAGGGCATGCTCTGTCATGGGGGATTCCAGTCACGGGAAAGAGGCTCGGCCCAGACTCAGGCGCGCGCCGGCTGCACATTACCCTGGCCGCTGCGCCGGCTGACCACCACGAGCAGTACGAGCGCAAGCGTCAGCGCAGTCAGCATCGTGCTGATCGCGGCGATGGTCGGATCGATTTCGTCGCGCAGCGTGACGAACATCCGGCGCGTGAGCGTCTGGTTGTCGCCGCCGGAAACGAACAGCGCCACTACCGTTTCGTCGAGCGCTTGAATGAACACGAACACCGCGCCCGAGATCACACTCGAACGGATCTGCGGCAGCGTCACCGTCAGAAAGCTGCGCAGCCTGTTCATACCGAGGCTGCGCGCCGCCATTTCCTGGGCGTGATCGAACGAGCGCAGATCGGTGCCGACCGAAATCAGCACGTAGGGCAGCCCAAGCATCGCATCGGCGACAATCAGCCCGCCCAGCGTATTCACATAGCCAAACTTCGAATAGACGAAGAACACGCCCACCGCGACGATGATGATCGGCACGATCATCGGCAGCATCAGCACGGTCTTGAGCGGGCGGATCAGCGGATGCTCGCCGTGCTCGATGGCGTAGGCCGCCGCCACGCCGACCGGCGTGGCGATACAGGCCGCGGACAGCGAAGCAATCAGCGTGATGCGCGCCGCCGCCAGCCATTCGGGATTGCCGAAGAACGACTCGTACCAGCGCAGCGACAACGCGGGCGGCGGGAAAGTCATGAAGCGCGTATCCGAGAACGACAGCGGCACGACGATCAGCACCGGAATCATCAGGAACGCGAGAATCAGCACCACCAGCGCGATCAGCGCGCCGCGCACGAACGGGTTCGGTCTCATTTCGCCCCCAGGGTCTTGTCGAGCGGAATCACGCGGCTAGCCAGATAGAAGATCGCGAATACGCACAGCAGCAGCACCACGCACACGGAACTCGCCGCGCCCCAGCTGTTGTAGATTTCGACGTTGCGGCTGACCACCATCGACACCATGATCGATTTGCCGCCGCCCATCAGTTCAGGCGTGATGTAGAAGCCCAGGCACAGCACGAACACGAGCGTCACGCCCGCGACCACGCCGCCCAGCGAAAGCGGCAGGAACACGCGCAGGAACGCCTGCATCGGCGTCGCGCCGAGACTCGCGGCGGCCTGCGAGAGATTGGTCGGGATTTTCTGCATCGCCGAATAGAGCGGCAGCACCATGAACGGCAGCAGGATATGCACCATCGCCACGATCGTTCCGAACTCGTTGTAGGCAAGCTGGACCGGGCGATCGACCAGGCCCGAAGCCAGCAGCAGCTTGTTCACGACGCCGGTGCGCTGCAGCAGCACGAGCCAGGCATAGGTGCGCACCAGCACGCTGGTCCAGAACGGCAGGATCACCATGCCAAGAATCAGCGCGGTGATTCTTGGCCGCACGGAAGCCGCGAGAAACGCCACCGGATAGCCAAGCAGGAGCGTCGCGCCGGTCACGATCAGGCTCAGCTTGAAGGTGAGCAGGAAGGTGTCGAGATAAGTGCCGCTGAACACGCGATAGTAGTTCGCGAGCGCGAAGCCGCCGTCCTGCCGCACCGACTGCCACGACAGCCAGGCCAGCGGCACGACCAGCAGGACCACGATCACGGCCAGCGCGGGCGCCATCAGCAGCAGCATCGTGCGGTTTTCGCGGCGTTGATGGTGCCGCGCGGCGGCGGTCTCGTCGGGTTGCATCGGTGCGGTTCCGGCCTCTGAAACAAGTGCTCTGGCAGTAGTCATCATGCCCCCATGGCATCGAGGAACTGATACCACGCGGCCACGATTCTGACACCTGGCGCGCGCAGCGAGTGAAACGGCACGGGGCGCAGCCCGTTCTGCGCGAGCAGCGCAAGATCGGGCGTGTCGCCAAGAGCCAGCGCGGCAGCATGCTTGCCGATCAGGCTCGCCATGGCCACGCCCGCGCCGTTATAGCCGACGCAGAACACCGTCGCGTCGTCCGCGCGGCCCACATGCGGCAGCGCATTGAAAGTCATGCCGACATAGCCGGACCAACGGAACTCGACGCGAATATCGGCAAGATCCGGGAACAGCCCGACCATGGCCCGGCGCAGCGCCTCGAAACCGGTGTCCTGCCCTTCCTTGCCGAAAGCATCGCGCCCGCCGAACAGCATGCGGCCGTCCGCGCGGCGGAACCACTTCATCATGCGGCGCGTTTCGGTGTAGCTGCGCCGCTGCGTCATCAGCTTCGCGTCCAGCGCGGCGGGCAGGCGTTCAGTCGCGATCATCGCGCTGCGAAACGGCACCAGCTCGCGGCGCATGGCATCGGTTGCGGGCGTGAGGTCCGAATAGGCGTTTGTCGCGACGATCACCTGGCGCGCGCGCACGTTCGCACCGGGCGTGCGCAAGGTGACTCCATCAACGCCCGGCGTGCGATCGATTGCGAGCACGGGCGTGGAGGTGTGGATCGGCACGCCGCGTGACGCGACCACACGCGCAATGCCCAGCACGTATTCGAGCGGCAGGATCGTCCCGGCGTCGGCGCTGAGCACGCCGCCGACAAAACCGGTCGAGCCGGTTTCGGCGCTGACTTCGTCGCGCGACAGCACCGTCATCGAGCGGTCGCCCAGTTGCGCGCGCACCCATTCGGCTTCCGCGACAATCGACGCGAGCGCACGCGCGGTATGCGCGCAGCGCAGGCTGCCGGTGCGTTCGAACTGCGCGCGCGCAATCCCGCATTCGTCGACCAGCGCCTCGACCGTACGCACGCCCTCGTGCGCGAGACGGTGCATGCGCCTCGCCACGTCGACCCCATGCGTGCTCGCGATCGCCGAAAACGACGGGCGAAACTTCGACGACACCACGCCGCCATTGCGCCCGCTCGCGCCCCACCCGACCGGATTCGCGTCGAGCACCGCGCACGACACGCCGCGCTGCTGCAACGCGTAGGCGGCGCACAGGCCGGAGTAGCCGGCGCCGATCACGGCGATCTCGACCTGCAGATCGCGCGTGAGCGGCCCCGCGCCAACCGGCGCGTCCAGCGAGGCGGCCTGGCCAGCCAGATGTCGCCAAAGCGATTCCGGCTGCGGCGAGGTCGAAACCGGCGGCGCGAGCATCGTCAGGCCGCGCAGAGTTCGGCTTCGACGGCGTCGGCGAGTGCCGCGAGCGTCGGGAAGCAGAAAGTCGGCGTCGTCACTTTTTCGGGCACCGGCGTGCCGCCGAAACCCACCTGGCCGCGTCGGCGCTCGATCCAGCAGGTCGAATAGCCCAGCTCCGTCGCGATGCCGATGTCGTGATACTGGCTTTGCGCCGTGTGCAGGATTTCGCCGAACTTGTAGCCGAACGCCGCCTGACGACCACGGTTATAGGCAAAGAATTGCGGATCGGGCTTCGCTACGCCGGTTTCGTCGCAGCAGACCGTATCGTCGAACGGGTCGCCCAGCGTGTGTGCGTACGCGGAAAGCGCAACGCGGTCGGCGTTCGTCATCGCAACCAGCCGGAAGTGCTTGCGCAGCCGCTTGAGCGCCGCCACCGAATCCTCGAATGCCGGCCAGTCGAGCACGTCGCGCTGGAAGGCGGCGGCCGTGGTCTCATCAGCGGGCAGGTCGAGTTCGGCGGCCAGCGACAGCCACACATTGGCCATCTCGTGGCTGGAGCGGCCATAGAATTTCGCGCGGCCGCGCAGATAGGGCTCGAAAATCTGCTCGTCGGTCAGATCCTTAGCGGCCGGACCGCCGAGGCGGCGAACCGAGGTCAACACGCCTTGTTCGAAGTTGATCAGCGTGCCGACGACGTCGAACGTCAGCACCTTGAAATCGGTGAGCTTCATGGAGGGGTCCTTGATTGCGTTACGGTTGGCTGGAAAGACGGCATGCGCGGCACCCGCGCGCGCTCACGCGGGTACGACGATCGTGTCGCGCGGACTAAGTGCAACGGAAACGGGGGAACCGGGCGCCGGAATGCGATGCCGCGCATCGTGATTGCCCGGCTGGCGCAGGCTGAGCGCGGTGCCGTCCGCGAGCTTCGCGAACACGCGCAGGCTCTCGCCCTGATACAGCACTTCGGTCACGCGGGCCGACAGGCGATTGGCGTCGGGCGGCGCATCGCCGCTGTCGATCACCAGCTTTTCGGTCTGCACCGCGAGCAGCAGCTTGTCGCCGTTCGGCAGCGGTTCGGCGGATCGCAGCACGGCGTCGCCCAGCCGCACCGCGTCGTCGCCCGCGCGCGTGACAGGCAGCAAGGTCGCCTCGCCGATAAAGCTCGCCACGAACGCATTGCAGGGCCGGTCGTACAAACGCTCGGGCGTATCGATCTGCACCAGCTTGCCGTTCTTCAGTACTGCCACGCGATCGCTCATGGTCAGCGCCTCGCGCTGGTCGTGCGTCACATAGACGATCGTCGCGCCAAGCCGGCGATGCAAGCGGCGCAGTTCGATCTGCATCGTCTCGCGCAATTGCTTGTCGAGCGCGGACAGCGGTTCGTCCATCAGGATCAGTTGCGGTTCGAACACCATCGCGCGAGCCAGCGCGACTCGCTGGCGCTGGCCGCCCGAAAGCTCGCTGATACGCCGGCTTTCGTAGCCGCGCAACTCGACCATCGAAAGCGCATCGGCCACCTTGCGGGCCCAGCCCGATTTCGGCTCGCGGCGGGCGCGCAGCGGGAACGCCACGTTCTCGCCCACCGTCATGTGCGGAAACAACGCGTAGTTCTGGAACACGATACCGATTTCGCGCTTGTGCGGCGGCGCAAATGTAATGTCACGCTCGCCAACCCAGACACTGCCGCTGGACGGCTGCACGAAACCGCCGAGAATCCCGAGCAGCGTGGTCTTGCCCGAACCCGACGGGCCGAGCAGCGAAACGAATTCCCCTTGCGCGACCTCGAGCGACACATCGTCGAGCGCAACGACCTGGCCATAACGTTTGACCGCCGATCGAATCGATACGCCTGCCTTTACTCGTGCGTCCATCGTCGCGCTCCGCCTTTCAGTCAGTGTTGAACCAAGAATAGGCGGCGATTTTTTTGACGGCAATTCCCGAATTGTTGGATCAGGCATAACATCAGGTCATGCCAAACCTTCGCCGAAAACTCCCGAGCGCCAACGCGCTGTTCGTCTTCGAGGCCGCCGCGCGCTGCGGTAACTTCACGCGCGCCGCGCAGGAGCTTTATGTCAGCCAGCCCGCCGTAAGCCGCATGCTGGCGCGCATGGAAGACCATATTGGCGTGCGCCTGTTCGAGCGCGTGCATGGCGGCATCGAATTGACCGAGAACGGCCGCATTCTGTACCGCAAAATTTCAGAGGGACTGAACGGTATCGAGGAAGCGATTCTAGAGATCGAGGCCCGCGCCACGGGCGTCGAGCCGGTCACGCTCTCGGTTTCCACCGCCTTCACCACGCACTGGCTGATGCCGCGCATGAGCCGTCTGAACGAGGCGTTTCCTTCGGTCGATCTGCGCTTTCAGCTGATTTCGGGTCGGATCGGCGGACCGCTCGGCGATGTCGATCTGGGCATGCGTTTTCTGCACGAAGCGGAGATGGGGGAAAACAGCATCAGGGTTATGCCTGAGGTGCTGCTGCCGGTGTGCAATCAACGCTATCAGGAACTCGCGCTGGGCGAGGACTGGCTGGCGCACGGCGACACCGTCATCGTCATGGACGACGAAGAGCGCGGCTGGCACGCACGCTTTGCTGCATTCGCGAACGAGACGCGGCGCGCGGCTGGCGTGCTGAGCTTCAACGATTACGCAATCGTCGTGCAGGCCGCGCTGCTCGGCCAGGGTCTCGCGCTCGGCTGGGTCAACGTCGTCATGCACTGGCTCGCGCAGCGGGCGCTGGTGCCCGCCGTGGACGAACTGCTGGTGACGAACCGTCTGTGCTGTCTGTCCTGGGCGCCGGGACGCCCGCTCAGGCCGATCGTCGCCGAAGTGCGCGACTGGCTGCTTGCGGAGATGCGCGCCGATCTGGCCGCGGTCGATAGCGCGTATCCGTCGCTCGGGCTAGCGGCGGCGCTCTCTTCTGGCGAATGAATCGACGATTCACAGAGGGCGAATAACGGTCCGTGTTATTCGCAGCGCTATTCGCCACATTCTTCGCCGCGTTATTCCCTGGCCTACGCACAAGCCATCCAACATCCCCGCATTTTCTACGGAGCCACCCTCCGTGATCGCGATTTGATACTGCCTGACGCGGGCAAATGAGTTTTTTCGGTGGCCGGAGCAATCGTAAGCTCTCCACTATGAAATTCATGTCCGACCTTGCCCACGCAACGAACGCAGCCGCAGTCCACGCGCCTTGCGCGCCCAGTGGCGGCATCCGTGCTCTGAACGGGCTGCGCACGCGTGCGGGCGTCGAACTCGCGATCGCGCAGATTCACGCGAGCCCCGCCAGCGATCTGAGCGTCGCGGCGCTGGCCGCGCGCGCCTGCCTGAGCATGTGGCGCTTCACCGTTCTCTTCAAAGGACTGACCGGCGAATCGCCGCATCGCTATGTGACGCGAGTTCGGGTCGGGCATGCGCAAAACCTGCTGCGCCAGGGCTGCACGCCCGTGGATGCAGCGCAGGCGTCGGGCTTCTACGATCAGAGTCATCTGTCGCGCAGCATGAAAGCGAGCTGCGGCATGAGCCCTAAACAGTTTCAGCAACAGCAAACCGGCGACACGTCGGCTCTCTTCTCTTCCCTTTCATCCGCGAGCACCCCATGAGTCTGAAACGCTTCAAAGTCTTGACGTTCGACGTCGTCGGTACCCTGATCGATTTCGAGCGCGGCATGCTGAACTACCTGCACAAGGTAGCGGGCGACGCCAAAGTCTCGGACGAAGATTTCCTTGGCGCCTATCGCCAAGCGCGCAAGCGTGCCGATACGATCTGGTATCCCGACGATCTCGAACTGTGCTGGAAGCTAATCGCGCCGCGCCTGGGTCTGCCCGACAGCGACGAAGTCGCCAAAGGCTTTCGTGATTCGGTCTCCGAATGGCCTGCGTTCCCGGACTCCGTGGAAGCGCTCAAGCGCCTGCGCAAGCACTTCAAACTGGTGACGATGACCAATGCGCAGACATGGGCGCTCGCGCATTTCTCGAAGACCCTGGGCGAGCCGTTCGATATGCTGCTCGCCTGCGACGACGCGCTGTGCGAAAAGCCGGATGCGCGTTATTTCGCCTACGCCCGCGGCCGTTTCGAACAGGCCTGGGGTTTGCGTCAGGAAGACAATCTGCACGTTGCGCAGAGCCAGTATCACGACATCGGCATCGCACGGGAACTTGGCATTACGAGTTGCTGGATCGAGCGCCGTCATGGCATGCCCAGCTCCGGCGGCACGATCGAGTCCGCTCACACGGTTCCCGACTACCACTTCCACACGCTCGCGCAACTCGCCGACGCCGTGGAAGCCGGTCATTAAGCGCAACGACCGGACAAATCATGCCGATCACCATTCTTACGCAAAGCGCGCAATGCCAGGACCTCAAGCCTTCGGGCCCAGTAGGAGCACCGATCACCGAACCGGTCTGCGTGACGCAGACGCTGGAAGTGCCGCTCGAAGGGTCGGGCGGCAATCGCTCGGGGCTGTGGGAAGTGTCAGCGGGACGCTTCGCGCGTCACTTGGCCAATGCCGAAGTCATGCACATTCTCTCTGGCGAATGCACGTTCACGCCAACCGGTGGCGAAGCGCAGTCCATTAAGGCCGGCGACACGCTGTTTTTCCCGGCCAATACCACGGGCGTCTGGGATATCAAGACGCCGCTGCGCAAGGTCTATGTGGTAATGGCCGCCGCCTGAAATTGATTCGGATGCCGTACCATTAATCGAACGATGCGCTCTCGCCACGAAAGCGCATCGTCTATTAAAAACTCAGAGGAAAGCGGTCAAACCTTGCCGCCAAACACTTTCTCGATCGGATAATGCGTCTTGATGAAAGGCGATTTGATCACGATATAGCTGAAGTATTTCTCGATCCCCACATTGCGCTCCAGCAGCCCTTCCATCAGTTCCTGATAATGGTTGACGCCGCGCGCCACGACCTTCAGCAGATAATCGTAGCCGCCGCTCACCAGATGGCATTCGATCACTTCGTCCAGTTCCTTCACCGCTTTTTCGAAGCGGATGAAATCCTCGCGATGATGGTCGGATAAAGTCACTTCCGTGAACACCGTCAGGATGTCACCGATCTTCTCCATGCAAATCTGCGCGCTGTAGCCGCTAATGAAGCCTGCCTGCTCCAGACGCTTGACGCGGTTCAGGCACGGACTCGCCGAGAGCCCAACCGCTTCGGCGAGATCCACATTGGTCATCCGTCCATTCTTTTGAAGCTGGCTCAGAATCCGCAGATCCAGTCGATCCAGCTGCATATTTGTACTCATACTGCGCTTCCCCAATGTTCCGATACGGATCGTCTAACCCAGAGCCTGAGCAGCAACGGCAAAGGTGTGCAGGTCGGCGGCGCCAGGCGTAGCGTCGCCGAGTGTCATTTTGGGGACACGATTCACGCAGGTCAACCCAAGGCTTTCGAACCACGCACCGATCGGCACCGCATATTGTTCGACCGCGTCCAGACGCAGGAACTTGCCGGCAGCCATGCCGCAGAGATGGGCGATCAAGGCCTGAGCCAGTTGCGGCTCGGACGCCACCACCGGGCCAATCAAGGTACCGCGCCCGAAGCGGCGCAGAAATGCGAAGCCCAGCATGCCGTCTTCCGAGGCTTCGCTATCCAGCACGATGGCCTGTACGTGCTGATCGAGCCACGCGGCGATCAGCCGGTCGCGCCGCATGCCGTTGGCGCGGGCGTCGAGTTCGCATAACGCGGCTTCGTCCGCGCGGCTTGCCGGGCGCAGACGCGTGCCCGCCGGAATGGCGATCAGCGGCGCCGAACGCGGGCGGCCCTGATACTGCAGCACCGCGCCGCTCTCGCGAAAGCCAAAGCGTTCGACCGCCTGCCGCCAGTGGCCAAACGCATGCACTGTGACGCTGCGCGTTCCCGCACGTTCGATGAGATCGCGCAGCAGCACGGCTTCGGCTTCGCCCGCGCGGTGCGCCGCATCCGAAACCAGCAGGCTGATCGAAGCCGCGTGCTCGTCCCACACGAAAATCTGCCCGAGTGAAGAGATCTGGCCGTCGCACATCACGACCCGGCCCGTACCGAGCGCACTCAGCGACTGCCAGTCGCTCAGCCGATGCGGCCAACCCGCTTCTTCGGAAAAGCGCTGCGCGGCGGGCAAGTCCGCCTCGCACAGATCGCGCAGCGAAAAGCGCGCCGCGTCTACCCGCTCATGTCTGTTTGAATCGTTCATGAAGGTCGAATGGTTTTATCAGCCCCATGATCGCCCGCCGGAATTTGCGCGCGATAGGAAAAACGCCACATGTTTTTCACGCGAAAACAACGTCCATCAGCACAAACCTCAATAGCATCCCCGCGTATTTTTTTGCGCCGTTGCTCAATCAAACAGCATCCAGCATGTCATTTCCGCTGCACGGCAAACAATGCTGTCGAGCCCCCCATAAACCGTAGTTCCCGCTGTGTGAACCGGCCAATACGATGCGAAGCCTCCGTTTTGGCGTGATTCAATTTCATCACTGTTCTTCACCCGGGCGGTCATTACCGCCTCACCCTGGTTGAACCTGGAGATCGCATCTGTCGATGAAACTCGATTCGTATTGGAAGGAAGGTGTCGAGGTAACGGAGCACACCACCGCGCCGCTGCCGTCCAGCGCAGACGTGGTGGTGATCGGAGCCGGATTTTGCGGGCTCTCCGCGGCGCTGACGCTGGCTCACGCCGGCGCGCGCGTGGTGGTGCTCGAAGCCAACGATACCGTGGTCGCCGAAGCCTCCGGCCGCAACGGCGGCCATGTGAACAACGGTCTCGCGGTCGATTACGCGGCGCTGGCCGCGCAAATCGGTGCTGAAAAAGCGCGCTCGTTCTATCAGCTTTACGACGCCGCCGTCGATACCGTCGAGCGCATCGTGCGCGAAGAAGCGATCGACTGCGATTTCATACGTCACGGCAAGCTCAAACTGGCCTCGCGACCGGCGCACTACGACGCGCTCGCGCGCAGCTACGAACGCCTGATCACCGACGGCGTAGACACCGACATCGAGCTGCTCGATCGCCATACCGTGCGCGCCGAAGTGGACAGCGACAGCTACCACGGCGGTCTGCTTTATAAAAAGAGCGCCCAGATGCATATGGGCCGCTTCGGCAAGGGTCTCGCCGAAGCCGCACAACGCGCGGGTGCGCAGATTCATACGCGCACGGCCGCCCTGCGTCTGGAGCGCATCGCGAACACGGCGCACGGCTATCGCGTGCAGACCGCGCGCGGCACCGTGCAGGCCGGCAAGGTGCTGCTCGCCACCGGCGCGACGCGCCACGGCAACTACGGCAGCTTCGGCTGGATTCGCCGCCGCGTGGTGCCGATCGGCAGCTTTATCGTAGCGAGCGCACCGCTGGGCGAGGCCCGCGCACGCGCGTTGCTGCGTGAGCGCCGCACCTATGTCACGACCTCGAATCTGCATCACTACTTCCGCGTGTCGCCCGATCATCGGCTGATCTTCGGCGGCCGCGCGCGTTTCGCGGTGTCCAATCCGCAGTCGGATGCCACCAGCGGAAAGATCCTGCGCGAAGGCCTGCTGGCCACTTTCCCGCAACTCGCCGACGTGCCGCTCACGCATTGCTGGGGTGGCATCGTCGATATGACGCAGGACCGCCTGCCCCATGCGGGCGAGCGCGACGGCCTCTTCTATGCGCTGGGTTTCAGCGGCCACGGCACGCAGATGTCCACGCATACGGGCCGCTGCATCGCCCGCACGATGCTCGGCGAGCGCGCGGCCAATCCGTGGTCAGGGCGCGACTGGCCAGCGGTGCCGGGCCATTTCGGGCCGCCGTGGTTCCTGCCTTTGATCGGCCTCTACTACAAGATGAAAGACGCCATTGCCTGACGACCCGCGCAAGCGCATTCCGTTTTCAACCATGATTTTGCCTCCAGGAACGTGTAGCCATGTCTGAAAGTAAAAAACTCGAAACTCTCGTTGGCGCACCGGAATCGGATCGTCTGATCGGCGCTCTCCAACACGGCGCAACCCGTCGCGACGTGCTGCGCATGCTCGCGGCAGGCGGCATGCAACTCGCGATGGCCGGCACGCTCGCCGGCGTGGCAGGCACTGCGTATGCACAGACGCCGCGCAAAGGCGGCAAGATTCGCGTCGCGGGTGACAACGGCTCGGCGAACGACACACTGGACCCGGCCAAACAGTCGAACAAGACCGACTATTGCCGCGGCACGATGCTCTACAACAATCTGGTCGAACTCGACGCCACGCTCGCGCCGCGCCCGGCACTGGCCGAATCGTTCACCACCACCGATGCGCGCGTCTGGGTGTTCACGCTGCGCAAGGGCGTGACCTTCCACGACGGCAAGGCGCTCTCGCCCGCCGACGTGGTGTTCTCGATCATGCGCCACAAAGACCCGGCCGTCGCCTCGAAAGCAAAGACGCTGGTCGACCAGATCGACAGCGTGAAGGCCAGCGGTCCGAACGAAGTCACGGTGACGCTCTCCGCGCCCAATGCGGATCTGCCGGTGATTCTCGGCACGTTCTATTTCCATATCGTCAAGGACGGCACGAACGATTTTTCGAAAGGCATCGGCACGGGTCCGTTCAA
This sequence comes from Paraburkholderia sp. J69-1, assembly GCF_905220255.1. Taxonomy (NCBI): domain Bacteria; kingdom Pseudomonadati; phylum Pseudomonadota; class Betaproteobacteria; order Burkholderiales; family Burkholderiaceae; genus Paraburkholderia; species Paraburkholderia sp. J69-1. Next base: position 119,004 of record NZ_CAJMZG010000005.1, read on the forward strand.
GCTGCAAACCTTCCAGCCGGGCGTACGTTCGATCATGGTTCGCAATCCGAACTACTGGAAACCGGGCCTGCCCTATCTCGACGAAATCGAATTCGTGGGGATCGGCGACGAAAGCGCGCGCGTCAATGCGCTGCTCTCCGGCGACATGGATCTGGTCGCGTCGATCAACCCGCGCTCGGTGGCGCGCGTGAAAGGTTCGTCGAATGCCAGCGTGTTCGTCACGCAGTCGGGCCAGTACACCGATCTGATCATGCATCGCGACAGCGGTCCCGGCGCCAACCCGAACTTCGTGCAAGCCATGAAGCTGCTGCTCGACCGTAACCTGATGAAGCAGTCGATCGCGCTCGGTTATGCGGTCACCGGAAACGATCAGCCGATCGATCCGACCAACCGCTTCTACACGCCGGGCCTGCCGCAAACGCAGATGGATCTGGACAAAGCGAAGTTCTACCTCGCCAAGGCCAATCTGGGCAACACGCCGATTCCCGTGGTCGCCTCGCCCGCCGCGATGTATTCGGTCGACATGGCGCTGATCCTGCAACAGACGGCGCGCAAGGTCGGCCTGAATCTGGACGTCAAGCGCATGCCCGCCGACGGCTTTTGGTCGAACTACTGGCTGAGCGCGCCGGTGGGTTTCGGCACGGTCAATCCGCGCCCGAACGCCGACACGCTGTTCACGCAGTTCTTCAAGTCGGATGCGCCCTGGAACGAGTCGCGCTGGAAGAATCCGAAGTTCGACCAATTGCTGCTCACGGCGCGCGCCGAAATGGACGTGGCCAAACGCAAGCAAATTTACGCCGATATGCAGACGATGATCCGCAGCGACTCCGGCATCGGCATTCCGCTGTTCCTCGCGACCATCGACGGTCACAGCAAGAAACTGCAAGGCCTTTCGCCGATTCCGCTGGGCGGCATGATGGGGTATTCGTTCGGCGAGCACGTATGGCTGTCGGCCTGATCGCGCATCGAGGCAAACAGCGAAGCAAAAAGCGCCGTGCATCGCAGGGATGCGCGGCGAGCGGTCCATTTGAGGGGTGTCCGACATGAACACTGTGATTGTTCGCCTGCTGGCGCGCCGCGTGGGCGCTGCCGTTCTATCGCTACTCGCGATCTCCGCCATCGTGTTCGCGATTACCGCGGTATTGCCCGGCGACGCCGCCCAATCGCAGCTAGGCCAGGACGCCACGCCCGAAGCCGTGGCGGCGTTGCGCGCGCAGATGGGTCTCGACGTGCCAGCGCCCGTGCGCTACTGGCACTGGCTCACCGGTATGCTCACGGGCCACGCGGGCGAATCGATGCTCACGCATCTGAGCGTGTCGAGCCTCGTTGGCGATCGCCTGTCGCATTCGCTCCTGCTCGCGGGCATCACCACGCTGGTTTCCGTGCCGATCGCGCTGGCGCTCGGCATTCTGTGCGCCGTGCTGCGCGGGCGCGCGTTCGACCGCACGGTTAGCGTCGGCGTGCTGGCGGTGGTTTCGGTGCCGGAATTCCTGGTCGCCTCGCTCGCCGTGCTGCTGTTCGCAGTCAAGCTGCAATGGCTGCCCGCGCTCGCCTATCTCGACGATGGCGCGCCGTTCGGCCGCGTGCTGCGCGCGCTCGCCATGCCGGTGATGTGCCTGTGCTGCGTGATCGTCGCGCAGATGGTGCGCATGACGCGCGCCGCGCTGATCGACCAGTTGAAGGCGCCGTACATCGAAATGGTGCGACTCAAGGGCGCGACGTCGTTCCGCATGGTGATGTTCCATGCGCTGCCCAACGCGATCGGCCCGATCGCCAATGCGGTGGCGCTGAGCCTTTCGTATCTGCTGGGCGGCGTGATCATCATCGAGACGGTCTTCAACTACCCGGGCATCGCCAAGCTGATGGTCGATAGCGTCAGCCAGCGCGACATGCCGGTCGTGCAGGCCTGCGCGATGATTTTCTGCTTCGCCTATCTCGTGCTCGTCACGCTCGCGGACGTCTGCGGGATTCTCGGCAATCCGCGCCTGCGCCATCGCTAACGCGTCATCACCCTTTCGCTTGTGGAGTTCAAGAAGATGACCCAATCGACCTCTGAGGGCAAACTCGCGCCACCTGCGGCCGACGCCGTGGCCGACCTGAGTGCGCACCCGCGCTTCATTCACCTGCGCCGCACGCTGGGCGGCCTGGGCGTGCCCGGCTGGATCGGTCTCGCGATCGTGCTGGTGTGGATCGCCGCCGCCATCGCCGGGCCGCTGGCCGGTGACGGCAGCAGCACGTCGCCCGACAACGTGCAGATTTTCGCGAGCGCGAGCGCCCAGCATCCGCTCGGCACCGACTACCTCGGCCGCGACATGCTCGACCGCGTGATGATGGGCGCGCGCTATACCGTGGGACTCGCGCTGATCGCAACGCTGCTGGCCAGCGGCATTGGCACTGCGCTGGCGTTGCTGGCGATTGTCGGCGGTCCGAAGCTCGACGCCGCCATGAGCCGAACGCTCGATACGCTCACGGCGATTCCGAGCAAGATGTTCGCGCTCATCATGGTGGCGGCGTTCGGCTCCTCCACCGTCATGCTGACCGCGACGGCGGCGATCATCTATCTGCCCGGCGCCTACCGCATCGCCCGCTCGCTCGCCATCAACATCCACGCGATGGATTACATCGCAGTCGCCCGCACACGCGGCGAAGGCACGGCCTACATCATGCTGCAGGAAATCCTGCCCAACATCCTGAGCCCGATGCTCGCCGATCTGGGGCTGCGTTTCGTCTACGTCGTGCTGCTGCTCGCGAGCCTGAGCTTCCTGGGTCTCGGCATCCAGCCGCCCGACGCCGACTGGGGCTCGCTCGTGCGCGAAAACCTCGACGGTCTCGCCGAAGGCGCGCTCGCCGTGATCGCGCCTGCGCTGGCCATCGCCAGCCTGACGATCGCCGTGAATCTGGTGATCGACAACCTGCCGGGCGGCGCGCGCAAGGCGAGCCGCGATGCCCGCCGTCAGGCCCGGTTCAACGAAAAATTCAACGCTACGCGTCGCGCGCAGATCGCGAGCGCAGCCGACGAGGAGGCACGCTAAATGGGCGCGGCAATTCATGTCAAAGACCTGACCATCATGGCGGGCGAATCGGTGCTGGTGGATCGTCTCGCCTTCGATATCGCGCCGGGCCAAGTGCTCGCGCTAATTGGCGAATCCGGCTCCGGCAAGACCACGACAGCGCTCGCCCTGATGGGCTATGCGCGCGACGGCTGCGCGATTGCGCCGGACAGTTTCGTCGATGTCGGCGGGCGTAACGTCGTCGCGCTCGATGCCGCCGCGCAGCGCGCGCTGCGCGGTCGCGTGGTCACGTATATCGCGCAGAGTGCGTCGGCGTCGTTCAATCCTTCGCGCACGATCATGGATCAGGTGGTCGAACCGGCCCGCATTCACGGCACGATGCCGCGCGCGGAAGCCGAAAAGCGCGCCGTCGAACTGTTCCGCGAACTCGCCTTGCCGAACCCGGAAACCATCGGCGCGCGTTATCCGCATCAGGTGTCGGGCGGACAGTTGCAACGGCTGATGGCCGCGATGGCGCTGATCACCGACCCCGATCTCGTGATCCTCGACGAACCCACCACGGCGCTCGACGTGACCACTCAGGTCGAAGTGCTGCGCGCCTTCCGCCGCGTGGTGCAGCAGCGCAAGACCAGCGCCGTGTATGTCAGCCACGATCTGGCCGTGGTCGCGCAGGTCGCCGATCACATCCTCGTGCTGCGCCACGGCAAGATGCGCGAGTACGGCGAGTCGGACCAGATCCTGCACGCGCCCGAAGACGACTACACGCGCAGTCTGCTGGCCGCCGCGCGCCCGAAGGAGCGTCACGCGGCTACGCCGGATGACGACACTCGCGTTCAGACGGCTGCGCGCGCCGACGCCCCGCTGCTGCACGCGGACCCCAACGGCACGCGCATGCCCCCGCAACCTTTGCTGCAGATCGACGCGCTGTGTGCGGGCTACGGTCCGCTCGACGCGCAGGGCCGCCCGCAAAACCGCATCCTCGATAAAGTCGATCTCAAGCTCTATCGTGGTCAAGCCATTGGCGTGATCGGCGAATCGGGTTCGGGCAAGACCACGCTCGCGCGCGCCGTGGCCGGTCTGATCGCACCGTTCGAAGGGCGCATTGCGTTTGACGGCAAGCCTATGTCGCCGCAACTCGACAAGCGCAGTCGCGACGAGCTTCGCCGCATCCAGATCGTGTTCCAGATCGCCGACACCGCGCTGAACCCCGCGCATAGCATCGAGCGCATTCTTGCCAGGCCGCTGCAGTTCTATCACGGCCTGCAGGGCAAGCCTCTGCGCACGCGCATCGCGCAACTGCTCGACATGGTGCGCCTGCCCCGCACGCTGATGGAGCGTGCGCCGGCCGCGCTCTCGGGCGGCCAGAAGCAGCGTGTCAACCTCGCCCGCGCGCTGGCCGCCGAGCCTGATCTGCTGCTGTGCGACGAAGTCACGTCGGCGCTCGACACCGTGGTGGGCGCGGCCGTGCTCGATCTGATGGCCGATCTGCGCAAGGATCTGGGCGTGTCGTATCTCTTCATCAGCCATGACCTGCATACGGTGCGTGCGATCTGCGATGAAATCGTCGTCATGCAGCACGGCCGCAAGGTCACCCAGGTCGCGCGCGAAGACTACGAGCGTGGCCCGCATCATCCGTACTACGAACTGCTTTCGCGCTCCGTGCCCGAACTGCGACGCGGCTGGATCGACGAAGTCCAGTTGCCGAAAACCGAAATCGCCGCGTGACTGCTAAAGCGCATCGACACGCGACTGAAACCCCTCACTCTTCACGAGATCAAGGAAAGCACCATGTCTCTGAGCATCAGCAACGACTCCCTGCTGCCGGGCCGCAACTATATCGATGGCGCGTGGGTGAACGCCATCGACGGCACCACCTTCCCGGTCAGCGATCCGGCCACCGACGCCGTGTTCACGCAAGTGCCCAACAGCGGCGCTGAAGACGCAAAACGCGCCGTCGATGCCGCACAGAAAGCGTTCGCGTCCTGGCGCAAGGTGCCGGCAAAGCAGCGCGCCGCCATCATCAAGCGCTGGAACGATCTGATCGTCGCGCATACCGAAGACCTCGGCAAGCTGATCTCGCGCGAACAGGGCAAGCCGCTCGCCGAAGGCAAGGGTGAAGTGCTGTACGCCGCCAGCTACGTCGAATGGTTCGCCGAAGAAGCCACCCGCACGAACGGCGAGATCATTCCGGCGCCAGTGCCGGGCCGACGCATGTATGCGCTCCGCGAACCGGTGGGCGTGATCGCCGCCGTCACGCCGTGGAATTTCCCGGCCGCGATGATCGCGCGCAAGATCGCCCCGGCGCTGGCCGCCGGCTGCACGGTCGTGTGCAAGCCCGCCGAAGACACGCCGCTCACGTCGCTCGCGCTGGTCAAGCTCGCCGAAGAAGCCGGCGTGCCCGCGGGCGTGCTGAACATCGTCACCGCCTCGCGCGAGAACACACCCGCCGTGGTCGACGTCTGGCTCGACGATGCGCGCGTGCGCAAGATTACCTTCACGGGATCAACGCCGGTGGGCAAGCATCTCGCGCGCCGCAGCGCCGACACGCTCAAGAAGCTCTCGCTCGAACTGGGCGGCAACGCACCGTTTATCGTGTTCGACGATGCCGATCTCGACGCCGCCGTCGAAGGCCTGATGATCTCGAAGTTCCGCAACGGCGGGCAGACCTGCGTGTGCCCGAACCGCGTCTACGTGCAGGCGGGCGTGCATGACGCCTTCGTCGAAAAGCTGGCCGCGCGGGTCGGCGCACTGGTGGTCGGTCCGGCCACCAGCGCGAGCTCGCAGATCGGCCCGATGATCAATGCACGCGCGGTCGAAAAGATCGAGCGTCACGTGCGCAATGCCGTGGAAAACGGTGCAAAAGTGGTAGTGGGCGGAACGCGCGTGCAGTCGGAACAGTGCACCTCGGCGAACTATTTCGCGCCGACCGTCCTGACCCACGCCACGCCTTCGATGGATTGCTCGTGCGAGGAAACCTTCGGCCCGGTCGTGCCGATCACGCGCTTCGAAACCGAAGCCGATGTAATCGCCCAGGCCAATGCCACGCCGTTCGGTCTCGCCGCCTACTTCTACTCGACCGACGTGCGCCGCATCTGGCGTCTCGCGGACGCGCTGGAAAGCGGCATCGTCGGCGTCAACGAAGGCGCGCTCGCCGCCGAAGCCGCTCCGTTCGGCGGCGTGAAGGATTCCGGTTACGGCCGCGAAGGCTCGACGCACGGCCTCGAGGAATACATGCACATCAAGTACGTCTGCCAGGGCCAGCTGGACTGAACCTGCACACGACGGGCGGTCAGATCCAGCGCTGTGCATTCTGCTGTTTCGACCGCCCATTTCGATATGTGGTGCTGTGGCCAGGGGCGTTTTCAATTATTTGTGCACGGGCTGCATTTCTATACTGCTTCACGTGCTGCTTCAGTTGCAGCAACGCTGCTTCGTAGTGGAAAACGCCGCACTGGCCACCCATCGCATACCGCTCCATGACACGACTCAAAACCGCCGGCGCGCCGGATCTCAACCAGATGCTGATGCTGCGTCAGCAACTCGAAACGCAGACCACGGCAGAGATCCGCTTCGATCCGGCCACACGCGCGATGTATGCGTCGGAGGCGTCGAACTACCGCCAGCCGCCGATCGGCGTCGTGATTCCGCGCACCATCGACGACTTCAAAACCATCGTCGAACTGTGCGCGAAACTCGGCGTGGCGATCCTGCCGCGCGGCGCGGGCACGTCGATGTGCGGCCAGGCCGTCAACGCCGCCATCTGTATCGATCATTCGAAGTATCTGCACGCGATCGAAGCCATCGATGCCGCAAGCGGTCACGCTATCGTGCAACCGGGCGTGATCTGCGATCAGCTGAAAAAAGCCGCGGCCACGCACGGTCTGACTTTTGGCCCCGATCCCGCCACGCATAGCCGCTGCACGCTGGGCGGCATGATCGGCAACAACTCGTGCGGCGCGCATTCGGTGATGGCGGGCAAGACCGTCGAGAACATCGAACGCCTCGACGTGCTGACGGCAACCGGCGCACGCTTCTGGGTCGGCCCAACCGACGCCGCCGCTTACGCCGACCATCTCGCCGCAGGCGGCGAGCGCGCACGCATCGTCAAGGGTCTGCGCGAACTGGCCGAACGCTATGCGGACGATATCCGCGCCGGTTTTCCGAAGCTCAAGCGCCGCGTTTCGGGTTACAACCTCGATCAACTGCTGCCGGAGAACGGCTTCAATATCGCGCGTGCGCTGGTCGGCAGCGAAGGCACGCTGGCCACCACGATGCGTGCGCAGGTCACGCTGGTCGAAGGTCGGCCTGAGCGCGTGCTGGTCGTACTCGGCTTCGAGACGATTTTCGACGCGGCCGATAGCGTGCCGCATCTGCTGCCGCTGGGCGCGATTGCGATGGAAGGGCTGGACCAGGGCATCGTCGGCGGCCTCAAGGCTTTGGGGCTCAAGCTCGACGACATCGCCGAACTGCCGGCGGGCGACGCCTGGCTGCTGGTCGAATTCGGCGCGAGCACGCGCGAAGCCGCTATCGCACAGGCGCGCGCGATGGCCGAGGCCGCGCAGCAATTTCCGCAACGCCCGAGCGTGCGTTTCGTCGAAGACGCGGCCTTGATGAACCGGCTGTGGACGATACGCGAAACTGGCGCATCCGCGACTTCACTGTCGCGCGATCCTTCAGCGCCCGACCCGGTGGTCGGCTGGGAAGACGCCGCCGTCGAGCCCGCGCTGCTCGGTGCGTATCTGCGCGAATTCACCGCGCTGGTGGCACGCTACGGCTACAAGACCAATCTGTACGGCCATTTCGGCGATGGCTGCATTCATTCGCGCATTACCTTCGATCTGCGCTCGGCCACTGGCGTTCGCGACTGGCGCGCGTTTCTCGATGAAGCCGCGCGCCTCGTGGTCAAGTACCAGGGCTCGCTCTCCGGCGAACACGGCGACGGTCAGGCCAAGGGCGAATTCCTGCACCTGATGTACACGCCGCGCCTCATGCAGGCGTTCCGCGAATTCAAGGCGCTGTGGGACCCGCAAGGGCTGATGAACCCCGGCAAGCTGATCGACGCCATGCCGGTGGACGAAAACCTGCGTATGGGTCCGCAGTACCGCCAGGGCAACGTGAAAGGCATGTTCACGTATCCGATGGCCGCGCGCTCGGTCAACGATGACCAGCCCGCCGATGCGCACGCAGAACGCGGCTACGGACGCGAAACCGAACGCTGTATCGGCATGGGCAAGTGCCGCTCGATGGACGGCGGGACGATGTGCCCGAGTTTCAAGGCCACGCGCGAGGAGCGCAATTCCACGCGTGGCCGCGCCCGCCTCTTCTTCGAGATGCTCAACGGCGAGGTTATCGACGAAACGTCCAACGCCGAAGCCGTCAAGGAATCGATGGATCTGTGTCTGTCGTGCAAGGGCTGCAAGAACGATTGCCCCACGCACGTGGATATCCCGAAGTACCGCGCGGAGTTTCTGCACCGCTATTACAAGACGCGCCGCCGTCCGCTGATGGAGGCGGCGGTGGGCCGCATCGGCGCGTGGCTGCCGGTTGCCACGCGCGTGAGCGGGCTCTTTAACGGTGCAATGCGCCAGCCGTTCGTCAGGAACGCATCGCAGCGCTTTGGTCTCGCGCCGGGCGCCGCGTTTCCGCCTGTCGCGCGGCAGGCCTTTCGCGACACGCCAGCGGCGAAAAAGCTGATCGCGCCGTGGCCGCGCCAGTTTGGCGCGCAGGATGTGGTGATCTGGACCGACACGTTCAACAACGGCTTCTCGCCCGCCGTGCTCGACGCCGCCTTGCGCGTGGTCGAAGCCGCAGGCGGCACGCCGCGCCTCACGCCGCGTCATGTCTGCTGCGGGCGTCCGCTCTACGACGTCGGCCTGCTCGACGCGGCGAAGAAGAACCTGCTCGACATCGTCGAGATGATGCGCGCGCCGGTTGCCGCAGGCGTGCCCGTGCTGATTCTCGAACCTAGCTGCCTTTCCGTGTTCCGCGACGAAATGCTGGCCTTGATCGGCCACGATGCCGAAGCCGGTCAACTCGCGCGCGATCTGTCCGCCGCGTGCATCACCGTGGCGGAATATGCGCAGAAACGCGGGCTAAAACTGCCCAAAGACTTGCCCGGCGAGCGCCAGGGCGCGGAGCCTGTGCATGTCCACACGCACTGCCATCAGCGTGCATGCGGCGGCGCGGGGGCGGAGAAAAGCCTCGGCGCGAAAGTGCTCGATACCGGTTGTTGCGGTATGGCCGGCGCGTTCGGCTATCACCACAAGACCGCGGAAGTGGCGAAAGCCGTCGGCGAAAAGGAACTGGTGCCGAAGCTCGCGGCGCTCCCCGCCAACGCCATCGTGGTCGCCGACGGTTTCAGTTGTCGCACGCAAATCGGCAAGCTCACCGGCCGCACGGCGCAGCATCTCGCGCAAGCGATCGCCAAAGCGAACCCTCCCGTGCGTAGCGGTCCGGACGATCCCGCGTAGCGGGCAGCAGCCAGCCCGTGCGACATGACTCATTCACCTTTGCTCAACACCGCCTGAATGCGGTAACGCACCCTCAAGAGAGAACCTGACATGACCCGCGACAACCCAACCCTCATCGAACATCGCCAGCATCACGTGCCGCGCGGCGTCGTCACCGCTCATCCGCTGTTCGTCGACAAGGCGCAAGGCGCGGAACTATGGGACGTCGAAGGCCGCCGCTTTATCGATTTCGTCGGCGGGATTGGCGTCCAGAACATCGGCCATAGTCATCCGCGCGTGATCGAAGCCGTGCAGAAGCAGATGGCGAAAGTCACGCACGCCGCCTTCCAGGTGGTGGGCTACGAGGTCTACACGCAACTGGCCGAACGCCTGAACACGCTTGTGGGCAACGGCGAACACTACAAGTCGTTCTTTTCGACCACCGGCGCGGAAGCCGTCGAAAACGCGATCAAGGTCGCGCGCGCCTGGCGCAAGGTGCCGGGCGTGATCGCCTTCCGTGGCGGCTTTCACGGCCGTACGCTGCTGGGCTCGACGTTGACGGGCATGAGCGCGCCGTACAAGCAGAATTTCGGTCCGATGGCGGGCGAGGTCTATCACACGCCCTATCCCGACGCGTACCGCAACTTCAGCGCCGCCGATGCGATTCGCTCGCTCGAAGACCTGTTCGCCACGCAGATCGCGCCGGACCGCGTCGCCGCGATCATTCTGGAGCCGGTGCAAGGCGACGGCGGTTTCCTCCCGGCGGGCAAGGAATTCATGCAGGCGCTGCGCGAACTGACGACGCGCCACGGCATCGTGCTGATCTGCGATGAAATTCAGGCAGGCTTCGGGCGCACCGGCGAGATGTTCGGCTTCCAGCACTTCGGCATCCAGCCCGATGTCATCACGGTTGCCAAGAGCCTCGCGGGCGGCCTGCCGATTTCCGGTATCGTCGGCCGTGCGGAGATCATGGACGCGCCGCTGCCCGGCGGCCTGGGCGGCACTTATGGCGGCAACCCGCTGGGCTGCGCGGCGGCGCTCGCGGTGCTCGACGTGTTCGAAGAAGAACAGCTGCTGGCGAAGGGCCGCGCACTCGGCACGAAGATGCACTCGGGTCTTGACCAGATCGCGCGCGACCACGCGGCGATCGGCACGGTGCGCGGCCTCGGCCCGATGGCGGCGCTGGAATTCGTGCGCGGCGGCGATCCGTTCCAGCCAGACGCCGATTTCGCTCAGGCCGTCATCGATCAATGCCGTGAGGACGGCCTGCTCGTGATTAAATGCGGCGTGCACCGCAACACGGTGCGTCTGCTGGCGCCGTTGACCGTGAGCGACGCGATCCTCGACGAAGCACTGACGATCCTGCGCAACTCGGTAACGAAGGTATCGGCCAAGACGCGCTAAAGTCCACCAAGGCCACGCTTGGGTTCGGGAGCGCGTTCAAGAATGCATTCGCGGCCGAACCCACGCGCATTTCATTTGGACCTATCCATGCTAATGGTCGTCAAATCGGGTGGACCGGAAGCGCTGCCGCAATGGCGGTCGCTCTACCGCGAACTGTTGCCCGAACTGGAAATCGTCGGTTGGGACGATCCGGCGCTCGATCCCGCGAAAGTCGAATACGTCATGGTCTGGGAACCGACGCCCGGACGCCTCGCCCAGTTTCCCGCCCTGCGCGTGATCCTGAGCAGCGCCGCGGGCGTGGACCACATTACCCGCGATCCTTCCGTGCCCGCGCATTTGCCGATCGTGCGGATGGTGACGCCCGAAACCGGCGAGCGCATGGCTGACTTCGTCACCGCCTGCGCCTATGCCATCGCGCGCGACTTTCCGCTGCTGCGCGAAGCGCAAATGGCGCGGCGCTGGGACGAAGGCCTCGTTGGCCGTCGCGCGAGCGAAACCACCGTGGCGATTCTCGGGCTGGGCAATCTGGGCGTGGCGTGCGCCCAGCGGCTTGCCATCAATGGCTTTCGCGTCAAAGGCTGGGCGCGCACGCCCAAGCAGATCGCGCAGTGCGAGAGCTTTGCCGGCGACGACGGGCTGCACGCCTGCGTTGCGGGCGCGGATATAGTTGTCAATCTGCTTCCCGATACGCCCGCCACGCGCGGTCTGATCGACAGCGGTTTTCTGGCTGCGCTGCCGCGCGGTGCATCGCTGATCAACGTGGGCCGCGCGCCGCAAGTCGATCTGCAGGCCGTGGTGACGAGCCTCGATGCCGGGCATCTGCACAGCGCGTTTCTCGACGTATTCGATACCGAACCGCTCGCGCCGAATGATCCGCTGTGGCAACACCCCAGACTGTGGGTGAGTTCGCATATTGCTTCGGCGGTGTCGCGCGAAAGCAAAGCCCGGCAAGTCGTCAAAACGATTCTCGCCGACCGCGCGGGACAGGCTCTGGAACACGTGTACACCGCCGATTTCGGTTATTGATCGCCTGAGTAGCACCTCGAATCCCCTCAATCCCCAGCGGGCAACTGCCGGGGATTTTTATTTATTCGTATTCCAAACTTTCTTACATCGCGAATAAACCGTGGTGCGCCCCGCCCTCTTATGGCGAAAACGGCAGCATATGCCGAATCGCGGCTTGAAAGCACAGTAATCGCGTGTCTGGCGATTTTATACAGAACGAATCCGCAGTTTTAGCGTGCTCCAATTGAGCCTCTGAATCGAATCGCCCCGACGAGGCGATGGCAGTCTGCGATGGCGTTACTTGCTTCAAATGACTGGCCAATCAATCTGGACTACGAATTTCCAACCACACTCTACAGCTTGGAGTACACAAATGAAGAAGACCGCCCGAAACACGTTAGGCGCCGGTGTATCCGTCGCACTTTTTGCAGGTGCCAGCCTCGCTCACGCGCAGAACAGCGTGACTCTGTACGGCGTTGCCGACACCGGTATTGCGTACGTCAACCACGCAAGCGGCAGCAAGAATGCCGTGACGATGTCCAGCGGCAACCTGAGCGGCAGCCGTTGGGGCCTCAAAGGTTCGGAGGATCTGGGCGGCGGTCTGAAATCCGTGTTCCAGCTGGAAAGCGGTTTCAATATCAATACCGGCGCAGCGGGCCAGGGTTCGCGCCTGTTCGGCCGTCGTGCCTTTGTGGGTTTGAGCAGCGCGGACTGGGGCACGCTCACGGCGGGTCGTCAGTATGAAGCGTCGGTCGACATGATTCAGGCCATCACCGGCGACAACTACTTCAGCACGATGTTTACGACGCCGGGCGATATCGACAACAACGATAACGACATGCGCGTCAACAATTCGATCAAGTACCTCAGCCCGAACTGGAAGGGTCTGCAGGTCGAAGTCGTCTACGGTTTCAGTGGTCTCGCGGGCCAGACCGGCCAGGGCTACACCTACTCGGGCGGCGTGTCGTATGCGAACGGCCCGCTGAATCTGGCGGCCATGTATATGCGTTTGACCAACGAACCGTCTTCGGGCGTCAAGCGATCGACGTGGGCCAGCAGTGCGGATTCGCTATTCGTCAGCCCGATCAACCAGGGTTACCAGAGCGCGAAGTCGATGGGCGTGGCGGAAGCGGCCGCGCAATACGCACTGGGTTCGCTGCTGATCGGCGCGTCGTATAGCAACGTGCAATACCAGAGCGATGCGGCTTCGAGTTTTTCGGGCGAGCAGCACTACAACGTCGGCAAGACGTTTCTCGCGTATCGCTTTACGCCGGCGTTTCTTGGCGGGATTGGCTATGAGTTCGTGAAGGCTTCGGGCGATACGTCCGCGACCTATAACGAAATCAGTATCGGCGCGGACTATAACCTGTCGAAGCTCACCGATGTCTATGCGCTCGCCGCTTATCAGCATGCCAGCGGCACGCAGCGCAAGGCCGACGGCACGCTACAGGCTGCGGTCGCCTCGATCGGATCGTACGGACGTAGCGGCACAAGCAGCCAGTCGATGGTGATTGTCGGCATTCGCCACAAGTTCTGATGTAATTGAAGATCGATGCCTGCCTGTACGTTTTCAGGCAGGCATCGATTTCGCCGCTTGTTTAATGGCCGTTATGCCTTGACGGCACGCGCGGCATTGCGTCCGCGCAGCCATTCGAGCGCGAGCAGCAGGCAGGTGGAAAACACAATCAGGATGGTCGCCAGCGCGGCAATGGTCGGGCTGATGTTTTCGCGGATGCCGGTGAACATCTGGCGCGGCAGCGTCGTTTGATCGGCGCCTGCGAGGAACAGCGTGACCACCACTTCGTCGAACGATGTTGCGAAGGCGAACAGCGCGCCGGAAATCACGCCCGGCGCGATCACGGGCAGCGTGATGCGGAAGAACGTCGTGACCGGATTCGCGCCCAGCGACGAGCTCGCGCGCACGAGGTTGTGATTGAAGCCCGCGAGCGTGGCTGACACCGTCGTCACCACAAACGGCACACCCAGCGAAGCGTGCGCGAGAATCAGGCCGATATACGTGTTGGCCAGCCCGAGCGGCGCGAAGAACAGATACATGCCCACGCCCACCACCACCACGGGCACGATCATCGGTGAAATGAGGATCGCCATCAGCAGCGACTTGCCGCGGAAGTCGGCCTTGTTCAGCCCGATGGCCGCCAACGTGCCGAGCACGGTTGCCACCACCGTCGCCAGCGGCCCGACGATAAAGCTGTTCTTCGCCGCCATGCGCCATTCGTCGGACATGACGAGATTTTCGTACCAACGCAGCGACCAACCCGGGATCGGATAAACGAGGAACGTGCTCGACGAAAACGACAGCGGCACTATCGCCAGCACGGGCAGGATCAGATACAGCAGCGTGAGCACGGCGAGGCCGCGCAGCGTGAAATACCAGACGCGTTCGATGCCCGAGGTATGCGGCGCAAAAAGCGGTTTCGCGAATTTCATGTCGTTGCCCCCGTTAGCCGAGGCTCAGGTTCGTGCGCGTGAAACGCACGTAGACGAAATACAGCACGGTCGTGGCTGCAAGCAGAAGCGCGCCGAGCGAGCACGCCATGCCCCAGTTGATCGACACGTTCGTGAAGTAGGCCACGTAGTAGCTCACCATCTGGTCGGCCGGGCCGCCGAGCAGCGCGGGCGTGATGTAGTAGCCGATCGAAAGGATGAACACCAGCAGCACGCCCGCGCCGATGCCCGGATAGGTCTGCGGCACATACACGCGCCAGAAGGCCGCGAACGGATGGCTGCCGAGCGACACGGCGGCGCGCTGGTACGTCGGCGGAATCGACTTCATCACGCTGTAGAGCGGGAGCACCATGAACGGCAGCAGAATGTGCGTCATCGAGATATAGACGCCCACGCGGTTGAACAGTAGTGCGAGCGGCGCAGAGATGATGCCGGTGCCAAGCAGCGCCTTGTTCACGAGCCCCTCGCTTTGCAGGATCACGATCCACGCGGCCACGCGCACAAGAATCGAAGTCCAGAACGGAATCAGCACGAGGATCATCACGAGATTCGCGCGGCGCTCGGACAACGTGGAGATCCAGTAAGCAAGCGGATAGCCGAGCGCGAGCGCGAACAGAGTGACGAACACGCTGATCACAAAAGTGCGGCCGAATACGGAAAGGTAGATCTGCTGCTCGGGGTCGGCGGGCACGATGCTGCCGAACGCGTCCTGCTTGTGGTCGAGCGAGGCGAGCAGATAGAACGGCGAATAACGGCCGCTGTTCTTCGCGATGGCCTGCCAGTACGTCACGTCGTTCCAGCGGTCGTCGAGTTCGACGATCTTGGCGTGCGTCTGCGCGGGCGTGAGCGGTTTGCCATCGTCGTCGGCGAGCGGCATGGCGCGGGCGGTCTTCGCCACCAGCGAACGATAGCCGGCGATTTCCACGTTCAGGCGGCGGGCCAGCGCGCCCATGGCGTCGCCGTCCTGCACGGCTTGCAAATCCTGCGCGAGTGCGACATAGGCTGCATCGGGCGGCGTGCTCTTGCGGTCCCAGCCATGCAGCGCCGCAACCGTGTGCGGCAGCGCGGTGGCCACTTCGGGATTCTGCACGGCACGCGTGAGCAGCGCCGCAATCGGCACGACGAAAATCAGCAACAGAAAAATCGCCAGCGGCGCGACCAGCAGCAGCGCCATCGTGCGCTTCTTCGCCTGCGCGAGACGCAGTTCGCGCTTGAGGCGCGCGCTCGATTCGCTGGCGTCATCGGCTACATGGGTTGCGCTTGTCATCGTTGTCACATCAGGTCTCCTGCACTGCCGCCGTTGTGCGGCACGCGCCGCACAACGGGTACGTCAACGGTTCACGCGTCGATCATGCTTTGATCGACGCTTTGATCCACACGCTTACTTCGCTGCCCACGAAGCGAAACGCTGCTCCAGTTCGTCGCCGTGGTCGGTCCAGAACGTGAGGTTCTGCTGCACCGCGTTCTTGCCGTTGGCGGGCGAATTCGGCAGGTTGGCCAGCGTCTTCGCGTCGAGCGCCTTGATCGCGTTTTCGTTCACCGGACCGTAGGCGATGTGCTTCGCGTATTCCTGCTGCGGCTTCGGCGAGAGCGTGTAGGCGATGTACTTGAGTGCCGCGTCCTTGTTCGGCGTGCCCTTCGGAATTGCCCAGTAGTCCAGATCGTAAATGCTGCCGTTCCACACTACCTTGAGATTCTTGCCTTCGCGCTGCGCGGCGTCGATACGGCCGTTGAACGCCGTGGACATCACCACGTCGCCGGCGACGAGGAACTGCGGCGGCTGCGCGCCCGCTTCCCACCACTGGATATTCGGCTTGAGTTCGTCGAGCTTCTTGAACGCGCGGTCCTGACCCGCCTTCGTCGAGAGCACCTTGTAGACGTCCTGCGGCGCCACGCCGTCGGCCATCAGCGCGAATTCGAGGTTGTACTGCGCGCCCTTGCGCATGCCGCGCTTGCCCGGGAATTTCTTGGTGTCCCAGAAGTCGGCCCAGCTCGCGGGCGCGGTCTTGAGCTTGTCGGCGTTATAGGCCAGCGCCGTGGACCACACGAAGAAGCCCGCGCCGCACGGCTGCTGCGCCGCCTTCATGAAGTCGCTCTTGTTGCCGAGCTTCGACCAGTCGAGCTTCTCGTACAGGCCTTCGTCGCAGCCGCGCGCGATATCGCCAGTTTCGACTTCGACCACGTCCCAGTTGACGTGCTTCGCTTCGACCATCGCCTTAACCTTGGCCTGCTCGCCGTTGTATTCGACGGTGGTGATCTTCGTGCCCGACTGCGCCTGGTACGGCTCGTTGAAGGCCGCCTTCTGCGCGTTGCCATTCGCGCCGCCAAAGTTCACGACCGTGAGTTCCGCCGCGTGCGCCGCGCCGAACGAGAGTGCGAGCGTGGCCGCGACCGCCGCAACGCGCATGTTGCCGATCTTCTTCATGGTGAGTCCCTTCTCCTTGGTGGTTTGTCTTGCCGGGCCTTCAGCACGAATGGCGTGGCCCGGTCGTCTTCACGCGAACACGCGCAGATGTTCGGGCGCAAACTCGAGCGCGACCGGTTGGCCGGGCGCAAAACCAGCGAGCGCCGCGGTGCCGAGCGGCACCTTCACGAAGCACTCGTCCTGCTGGGGCAGACCGCAGCGCATGCGCACGTGGTCGCCGTAATAGATCAGACTGCGCGCCTCGCCCGCAATCGAGTTGGCGCTGTTCACCGCGCCCTGTGCGGCAAGCTTCATGCGCTCGGGGCGAATACACGCGATGGCGTCGGCGCCCGCCTGGGCGCCCCCGACGTTGCGGCCTTTGAGGCGCGTGCCGTCGGCCAGATGGATTTCGCAGAACTCGCCTTCGACCGCGGCGATCTTGCCGCGCAGGCGATTACTGTCGCCGATAAAGTTCGCGACGAACTCATTGCACGGCGATTCATACAGACGGTCCACGCTGTCGATCTGCTGCACGATGCCCTTGTCGAACACCGCCACGCGGTCCGACATCGTCAGCGCTTCACCCTGATCGTGCGTGACGTAGACGAACGTAACGCCCAGCTTCTCGTGCAGCGATTTCAGTTCGTACTGCATATGTTCGCGCAGCTGTTTATCGAGCGCGCCCAGCGGTTCGTCCATCAGCACGAGTTTTGGCTGGAACACCAGCGCGCGCGCCAGCGCAATACGTTGCTGCTGGCCGCCCGAAAGCTGCGCGGGATAGCGCTTCGCGAAGCTTTCCATGCGCACCATCTTGAGCGCATCGTTGACGCGTGCAGCGCGCTCGCCGGCCGGCACCTTGCGCACGCCCAGCGGATAGCCCACGTTCTGCTCGACCGTCATATGCGGGAACAGCGCGTAGTTCTGGAACACCATGCCGATATCGCGCTTGTGCGGCGGTACGTTGTTGAGCAGTTTGCCTTCGAGGCGGATCTCGCCGCCGGTGGGGAATTCGAAACCCGCCAGCATCATCAGACAAGTGGTCTTACCCGAGCCGGACGGTCCGAGCAGCGTCAGGAACTCGCCCTGATAGATGTCCAGATCGAGTTGCTTCACCACCAGGGTTTCGCCGTCATAAGTCTTGCGCACACCGCGAAAGCTGACGATCACGTCCGATTGCTTCATCGCCCAGTCTCCTGTCCTTGTTCCCGTATTGCCGCGCGCTGTCGATCCGGCGCGATTAAATAAATGCTGTCGCAGGTGTGAAGCGAACCTGACGTGCGGATTACTATAGTCGGTTCCGGTTCCATTCAATGGAGCCATTTCATTATTCTTGATAGAACCACTTTGGCGGGGCGACGCGATGGTAATTTTGTCCGACTGGCTGGCCGCGCAGCTCGATAAAAGCGGCGTGGAGCCGGTCTATCGCCAGTTGCTGCGCCTGATGCAGCAAGCCATTCTGACCGGTAAACTAGTGCCCGGCACCAAGCTGCCCAGTTCGCGCACGCTCGCAGGCGATCTTGGCATCGCGCGCAATACGGTCGTGCACGTCTACGACCAGTTGAGCGCCGAAGGCTATGTGCTTTCGACCACCGGCAGCGGCACCTATGTTGCCGACACACGGCCCGACACGGCCGCCGTCGGCCCACGCTCCGTGACGCGCGCGGAGGAAGACGGCGAGGGGCCCGCCGGCTCGGGCGACGAACCCGCCACTCAAGAAGCCAAAGCCGCCTGCCCGCGCGGCGACATGTCCGTGCGCGGCCAGCGTCTGATCGACCAGGCGGGCGTGTCGGCGAAGCAATGGGGCGCCTTCATGCCCGGCGTGCCGGATGTCGCCGAGTTTCCCGCGCGCACCTGGAGCCGCCTGCAATCGCGCCTGTGGAAGTCCGTGAGCCACGACCTGCTCACCTACGCGCCGGGCGGCGGCTATCGTCCGCTGCGGCGCGCCTTGTCGGACTATCTGCGGGTGGCGCGCTCGGTGCGCTGCACGCCCGATCAGATCATCATCACGACCGGCATTCATCAGTCGATCGACCTGGCCGTGCGCCTGCTCGCCGATCACGGCGACCGCGCGTGGGTGGAAGAACCGTGCTATTGGGGCGCGCGCAGCGTTTTGCAGGCTTCGGGCATCGAACTCTCGCCAATTCCGGTGGACGCCGAAGGCCTCAATCCCGGCGACGCCGATCTACGCCATCCGCCGCGTATAGCGCTTGTCACGCCTTCGCACCAGTATCCGCTCGGGATGGTGATGAGTCTGGCGCGGCGGCGCACCTTGCTCGAATACGCGCGCCAGCACAAGGTCTGGATCATCGAGGACGATTACGACAGCGAATTCCGCTATGGCAGCCGCCCGCTTGCATCGCTGCAAGGGCTCGACGAATCGGATCGCGTGATCTATGTGGGGAGCCTGGGCAAGATGCTGTTTCCGGGCTTGCGGATCGGCTATATGGTGGTGCCGGAACGGCTGGCCGCCACCTTCCGCACCGCCGTGGCGGAGTTGTATCGCGAAGGTCAGTTGATGCAGCAGGCCGTGCTGGCCGAGTTCATCATGGACGGCTATCTGACCTCGCACGTGCGCCGCATGCGCACGCTGTACGGCGAGCGGCGCCAATTGCTGATCGACGCGGTCACGCGGCATTTCGGCGATGCGTTGCCGGTGATGGGCGACGAAGCCGGGCTGCATTTCGTGCTCGGCCTGCCCGAACATTGCGACGACCGCCAGATCACGGCCGCCGCCTACGACGCCGGTGTGATCGTGCGGCCGCTCGCTTCGTACTACCTGGGAAAGCAGCAGCGCAAAGGTCTGCTGACCGGCTACGCGTGCGTGCCGCACGAAAACATCGAGCCGGCTTTTTCTACGCTTGCGCGGGTGATCGAAGCGCACGCTTTTGGCAAGCGTGCGGCTTAACGAGCCACGAAAGGAGCGCCATCGAGCGCATCGGCAATGGGATTACTGTTGCACGCCCCAACGCTTCACGGTCAAACGTTCGAGCATATCGAACACCAGATGCTCCACCAGCAACCCGATGATGATCACCGCCGCGAGCCCCGCAAAAACGCGGTCGGTGTAAAGCTCGTTGCGATTCTGGAAGATGTACCAGCCGAGGCCGCCCTGCCCCGCGCTCGCGCCGAACACTAGTTCCGCGGCGATCAGCGTGCGCCA
This sequence comes from Paraburkholderia sp. J69-1, assembly GCF_905220255.1. NCBI lineage: Bacteria > Pseudomonadati > Pseudomonadota > Betaproteobacteria > Burkholderiales > Burkholderiaceae > Paraburkholderia > Paraburkholderia sp. J69-1. The sequence continues at coordinate 138,903 of NZ_CAJMZG010000005.1, forward strand.
TGCAAAAGCCCAGCCCACCCGCAGCCCCGCGATAATCGACGGCAGCGCCGCCGGCACGAGAATGAGCGCGACATGACGCAGGCCCGTGAGCCCATAGTTGCGCCCCGCCATTCTGAGCGTAGCCGGCACGCCGAGAAAACCCGTGTACATGTTCAGCGCAAGCGGCCAAAGCACGGCATGCACGAGCACGAACAGCAGACTGCCGGTGCCCAGCCCGAACCAAAGCAAGGCGATCGGCAACAGTGCAATCGACGGCAAGGGATTGAACATCGCGGTCAGCATGGAAAGCAGATCGCGGCCAATGCGTGTGGACACGGCGAGTGCAGTCAACGCGAACGCCAGCACCACGCCAATCGCATAACCGCGCAGCAGCACGGACAGCGAAATCGCCGTCTTTTCGAGCAGTTCGCCGCTCAAAATGCCTTGTACGAAGGCCTCGAATGTAGCGCCGAAGGTGGGCACCAGTAAATCGTTGTTCACGAAGCGCGCCGTGATCTCCCACGCGGCAATCAACAGCAGCGCGATAAAACTGCGGCGCAGCCAGCTTGCATCGGCCAGTCTGCGTACAAGCGGCATCGTGATGGAATCGCCGCCTGGCGGCACCGGTTGCAGGGCGACTTCGTATTCGGCGCGCACGGGCGGCAAGGCACGACGCTTCGCGCTACTAATCGACGAAATAGCCGATGAATTAACAGGCGTACTCATGCGTTTGCCTCCACGTCCGTTCCGGTCTCAAACAGCAGATGATGAATGCGAGCGACGCTTGCGCGAAAGGCGTCGTCGTCGGTGCTGGCGTGCGACCAGGCGTGGCTGTTGAGTTCCGCGCGCACGCGGCCCGGATGCGGCGAGAGCAGCAGAATGCGATTGCCCACCACCAGCGCTTCCTCGATCGAATGCGTGACGAACAGCAGCGTGAAGCGCTCGCCTTCCCACAAGCGCAGCAGTTCCTCCTGCATCTTGCGGCGCGTCAGCGCGTCGAGTGCCGCGAACGGTTCGTCCATCAGCAGCACGCGCGGCTGCATGGCTAGCGCGCGCGCAATCGCCACGCGCTGCTTCATGCCGCCCGAAAGCGTGTGCGGATAGGCATCGGCGAAAGCAGCCAAACCCACTTTATCGAGGTAATGCAAGGCACGCGCTTTCGCTTCGCTGCGCGAGAGCTTGCGCGCAACCCGCAGCGGAAACGCAATGTTCTCCACCACGGTTTTCCACGGCGGCAACTGGTCGAATTCCTGAAACACCAAGACGCGATCGGGACCGGGTCCACGCACGGTCTGACCGTCGAGCGTGATGGCGCCAGCCACCGGCTCGATAAAGCCGCCAATCGCCTTGAGCAAAGTGGATTTGCCGCAACCGGAAGGCCCGAGCAGCACGAAGCGGTCGCCGCCATAGACGTCGAAACTCACTTCATGCGTCGCCCGTACGATGCGCTCGCGATTGCGATATTCGAGGCTGACGCCGTCGATAGCGAGCAGACGTTCGCCCGGCGCCGCTTCTGCATCTGCATCGTCTTTCAGCGGCGCACTCGGCTGACGTTCGAGGCTTGCGGATTGCCCGCCCGTCCCCAGGGCACGGCGCGCCAGCGGCGCGTAGGCTAAAGATTGGGTCGTATTGGCATTCACGATTGGAAATCCAGCAGAGAAAACGTCAACATACGGGCAGCCGCCGTGCATCCCAACCAATGAATTCCCATATTCATTACACGGCGGCGTATAAACAGCGATTACGCCGTTCCAGCAGGCAGATTCAGCTACCGCCCGCCGTCGCCGGATCATCGAAGAAATAATCGCGCCACGATTTGGGCTCGTTGCGAATCGCGCCCGTGCGATACATCGATTGCGCGAGACTCAGCGTATTCTGCGGCGCCGTCTTGAACTGCACCTGCGGATCGCGCAGGATCTTCAGCAGCAGATTGCGATCGATCTTCGAATCGTTCACGCGGATATAAATATCGGCCGCTTTCGCGGGATCGTTGGAAATCAGTTGCGCCGCGTCGGCGAGCGCGGCAACGAAAGCGTGGTACGTCTTGGGATTGGCGTTGCGAAACTTCTCCGTCGTGTAGAGCACGGTCGCCGAACTCGGGCCGCCCAGCACATCATAGGAATTCAGCACGATATGCGCTTTCGGATTGGCAGCCAGTTCCTGCTGCTGGAACGGCGGATTGCCGAAGTGCGCCGTAATCACGCTGCTATTGGCGATCAGCGCGGCGGCAGCATCGGGATGCGGAATGGCCTGCGTGAATTTGTCCAGGCGGTCGAACTGCTTGTCGCCCCATTGTTTCGCCGATGCATATTGCAGCACGCGCGACTGCACGGAAACGCCCACGGCCGGCACCGCAATGCGATCCTTTGCCGTGAAGTCGGCGATTGATTTCACGTTTGGATCGGTGCTCACGAGGTAATACGGCAGGTTGCCGAGCGAAGCTACGCCCTTGACGTTCTGGCGCCCGTACGTGCGGTCCCAGACGGTCAGCAGCGGCCCGACGCCCGCGCCCGCAATATCCACCGCGCCCGAAAGCAGCGCATCGTTGACCGCCGCGCCGCCCGAGAGCCGCACCCAGTCCACCTTGATATCGAGCCCGGCCTTTCGGCCTTCCTGCTCGACAAAATGCTGATCTCGCGCGACATTGAGCATCAGATAAACCACGCCGAACTGCTCGGCGACACGGATCGTACCTTCGGCCTGCGCCGGTTGCGTGACGGCCAGCGTGGTCACGGCCAGCACGGCGCAAAGGGAAGGTGCAGCGGCGCGGCGCAATGGCTGTATGGCGCGGGCGAGCGCGCTACGAAGCGCAGGCGGAAACGAAAGCGGCATGGATGAGCCCTGTCATTGTTGCGTAGTTGTCGTATCGGAAGTGCGCTCAGAACGGCGCATCGCCTTCGATCGTCGTGCGATAGAGTTTGCGGCGCAGATGGTCAGGCGTGCCCGCCGCCAGATGCATCAACGAGCGGTTGTCCCAGAACACCATGTCGTGTTCGCGCCAGACGTGCCGATAAAGAAAGTCCTCGCGCACGCTATGCGCAAACAGTTCCTCCAGCAGCGCGCGGCTTTCGTCCTCGGGCAAACCGACGATACGCGTCGTGAAATGCTCGCTGACGAACAGCGCCTTGCGCCCCGTTTCAGGATGCGTACGTACCACCGGATGCACGACCGGCTTGACCTGCGCAATCTGCCCGGCAGAAAGATTCGGTCGCCACGGGCTGCGCGCCTGCAACTCGGCATAGCGTGCGAGATAGGTGTGCTCGGCGCTGCGGCCTTCGACGGCGCGGCGTAGAAGATCGGGCAACGCGTCCCACGCGAGATGCATGTTGGCGAACAGCGTATCTCCGCCTTCCGCCGGGAGTTCCTGCGCGTGCAGCATCGAACCGAGGCTCGGCTTTTCCTTGTACGAGAGGTCCGAGTGCCAGAAGTGCCCCGCATCGCCCAGTCCCACGGGTTTGCCGTTCTCGACGATATTCGAGACGATCAGCACTTCGGGATGTCCGGGCAGCGCGAACTGATGCAGCACGTGAATCTGCAGCGGGCCAAAGCGCCGCGAGAAGGCGATCTGCTGCTCGGGCGTGATGCGCTGGTCGCGAAAGACCAGCACGTGATGATCGAGGTGAGCGCGATGCAGGCGCGCGAAATCAGCTGCGCCCAGCGGCTGCGCGAGATCGAGGCCGATGACTTCCGCACCGAGCGGCGCGTCCAGCGCGCGAATGTCGAAGTGCTGCTGCGCGTCCTGAGCACGGGGTTCAGCCAGAGAAACGGAGGTAGTCACGCTGATTGCCTTGAGAGTTCCAAAGCACTCAATCTACGTGCGAGCGCAGTGGCTGACAACGAAGCAAATCCGATACGTTTATCCAATAGCGTGATAAAGACGCTGCTAATGCAGACGCCGCATGGGAACGGTTTTCTGCTGCAATCGGCATAGGGGGCAGCCAACTGGCTGCGCCCCTGCCACACCACCCGGCATGCGGGTCCGCACCGGGCGGTTCGGGGAGTTGAGGTTATGAGAGTGCTTCAGGTTCTCTCTCGTCAGCGCCGCCATCAGCAGCGATGACCCTGTGTCCCCGGATTCATGGCGCGGGCAACAAGCTTCGTCGCTCACGGGCATAGACGCAGCTTCACCGCGTGTGCCTCCCGCTCGCCCCGCTTGCACGGGCATCTGACGCATTACCTGCCGCATCGACATGACGCTGGACACTCCTTCCCGTTTGGCCCTTCGTCACCAGCTTCGGTCTCATCGACCTGTCCTGTGACTACTACGGCCTCTGCTGACTTCTCGCTCCGGCTCGACGCCGTCGCCCTTTCAGGCATGAGGCGAGATCTCCCCAGGTAAGAACGCACTCCTTCATCGCACAACCGCCGCATCTACGCTACTTCGACTTGGTCACAAGAGCTTCGCGGTTCATCGCCCGCTCGCCCTGCTCCATAGCGCCTCATATGCGGTTCTTGTTCATCGGCTCGCGATTTACGCTCCACGCTTCCTCTCCACACTCGGTCGCCCTCATGCAGTTGCGCTTCACTTCATTCGCTATGACCAGCTTATGGCGGGACTTGCGCCCGCAGGAGTGCGCCCATGCTGGGCGCACGATGCAAAAAGGCCCTGCATTTGCAGGGCCTCTTTACGCTAAAGCTCGCGCTCAAACTCAAGCTCGGGCGCTCGCGCCATTCAGACTCAGAAGTCCGTCGTCACCGAGAACCATGCCGTGCGCGGTTCAGCCTGCGTTAGATAACCGCCGAGCGCCGACGACCAGTACGAGCGATTCGCCACGTTCGTCACCATCACGTTGAAGCTGGTGTCGTGCCGGAGAATCTGCGTCTTGTAACGCGCACCCACGTCAAAGCGCGTCCACGAAGGGACTTTCTGCGTGTTCGCCGTATCGAGATATTGCGAGCTGGTCCAGATCGCGCGACCCATCAGTGTGAGACCGTTCAGTTGCGGGACGTCGTATTCGAGGTTCGCGTTGACCGTCCAGGTCGGCACGCCAATCGGACGATTACCGTCTTCCGTGCCGCCACTCGTATCGAGCAATTGCGCGTTGATATACGACGCGCCGCCAATCAGGCGCAGGCCCTTGACCGGCTCGCCGTACATCGAGAACTCCACGCCACGGTGACGTTGAATACCATCCGCGCCATATATGTTCGTCACGCTGTTGGTGTAGGCCACCTGCTGCTTGATCTGATAGACCGCGAGCGCTGCGCCATAGTGATTCGCGTCGTACTTGATGCCCGCTTCGTACTGCTTCGCCTTGAACGGTGCGATCGCCTGACCGACGTTCGCCGAGCCGCTCGGCGCGGTGCCGCCTTCCACGAGGCTTTCCGCGCGGTTCGCGTAGATCGACAGATTCGGCTGAAGCTTGTAGACGATGCCGAGAATCGGCGTGGTCGCCGACTGGTTATACGCCGCGCTGTTGTCTTCGACTTCCGTGCCGTAAGCGTAGGAGTTCTCGACGATATTCTGATGGCGCGCGCCCAGCGTGAACAAAAGGCGATCGTGGAAGAAGCCGAGCGTGTCCGACACCACGAAACTGCGCATCAGGATCGAGGTCGTCAGACCAGGATCGGCGAAGTTCCCGCCGCTGTAGCTGGCCGAAGGAAATGCCACCGCCGACGTGTTGTACAGGCTCGTCGCGAAGTAGCCGCTCATGTCATAAGCGGCGTATTCGGCGATGCGATTGATCTGCCATCCCGCATTGACCTGGTTCGAGACCGGGCCGAGATTGAACTTGCCGCGCACGCCGACCTGCGCCGAAACCGCATTTTCTTTGAGCGCGTCGCCCATGCGATAGGCCTGCGCCGAACCAGCGTCATAGGTGATCGTCGAGTATTCGCCGAGTTCGGTCGTATGGCGCGAGCCAACGCCTGCATACGCCGTCCAGTTCGGCGCGATATCGTATTCGCCGCGCAGCATGCCCACCGTGTCTTCCTGCTTGGAATACGTCCACGGCTGCGCGTAGTTGTAGCTCGCCGAAGGCGTCGTGGGCATCTCGTCGCCCGTCACGAATACGCCTGCACGGCCGCCAGTAATGTTGTTCTTCTGATAAAGAAAATCTGCGTACAGACGCAGTTTGTCGCCACGATAGTCGAGCGAAATCGCCGTCTGCTGCGAGTGGCTATCCTGATTCTGCACCGCCGTGCTGCCGCCCACCACGGTCTGGTTCACGCGAATACCGAACTGGTCGTTCGCGCCAAAACGGCGGCCCACATCGACATGCGTGCCGAGTTCGCCCGAGGCACTGCCTTCCACCGTCACGCGCGTGAGCGGCTTGTCGTCGGCGACCTTGGTCTGCACGTTGATCGTGCCGCCCACGCCCGAACCGCCCGGCGACGCGCCGTTCACGAACGCGCTGGCACCCTTGAAGATATCGACGCGTTCGATCGCGCCGGTATCGACCATCTGGCGCGGCGTCAGCCCGTAGAAGCCATCCAGGCCGATGTCGTCCGAATAGACCTGGAAACCGCGAATGATGAAGGTCTGGGAGAAGTTGCCGTAGCCCAGCGCAGTACGCACGGCCGGATCGTTGGCCACGACATCGGCGATGGTCTGCGCCTGCTGGTCCTGAATCAGTTTCGACGTGTAGCTCGTGACCGAGAACGGCACGTCGAGCATCTTCTGCTTGCCAAGCACGCCGATCGACGCACCGCTCGCCACCTGCCCGCCTGCGTATGCCGGCGCGAGATCGCTGGGCGACGTGTCACGGGCCGCCTTCACGCTCACGGTGGGCAGCACCGACGACTGCGCGCCGGACGCGGTGCTGGCGTCGCTCCCGGCACTTCCGGCATCGGCGGCAAAGGCCTGCACGGACAGGCTCGCCAGAGCAAAGGCCGCAGCGGCAAGCGGTGCCAGGCGAAACGCCTGCGCGGGTGAGTGTGTGGTTCGGTTCATCTGTTGGTATCCGCAGCGTGGTGGCGGGTCTTGTGACCCAATGTGCATCAAAGGCCGCGATGATATCCGTAAATGCGAATGATTCCCTTTACCATTCAATATATTTTTAGAGAAAAACGTAACGTGCAGTAAGGATTGGGGCGGGCTGCGATGGCTACGCAAAGATGAAGCGTGGCTCAGCGCCTTGCGTAGCGGGATGTCAAGCTATTCGTTAGCTACCGATTTTTGTAAACAGCCGTAAAAATCGATGTAAGACGCACGTGTGAGTGTTGTGTAATGGTCACAACAAAGGCTCTAGCGGCGACTCTTTTCTTTCATTTTCATTTCTTGTTTCCAACCAGGTCGTTGGATAGATTTTTCGCCTCTACCCTCGTTCTGGCATCGCTATTTTTACGATTCATTTCAATTTATTAATAAACAATTCGTAACGAAAACAGCGATGTATTGAATAGCGTTACCCCATATAGCGCGTGCCACAATGACCCAAACTCATTCGATGCAAGTTTCAGGAAAAGGAATGCAGGAAGAAAGTGGCATTGATGGATATTCCGTTGTTCTTATCCCTTCGAGCGCCAAATCCATCATTGGCAGACGCGCGCGCGAGAAGCGCCTGGCGTTGAATCAAACGCCCACCGAAACGGCGCGTTTGCTGGGCGTCACGCCTCAAACACTCAGGCGTTGGGAGAATGGCGGCATATCAGACAGAATGTGGCAATACAAACTCAATGCCTGGGCGGACGTTTTAAAATCCTCATGCGGATATCTTCTGGAAAACGTCGAAACGGTAATCGAAAAGGAAACGCGTAAAAGCCCGCGTTACGCCGCCGAGCGCGCACCCGATAGTTTCGTACTCACGCCTTTACAGCGCATCCAGATTGGCGAGCATGCCGCCGCGCGCCGGCGTTGCCTTGGCTTGTCTTTCGCGCAGATTGCCGCTTCGCTCGCGACACCGTGGCAAACCGTACAGAACTGGGAAGCGGGCAAGATGCCGCGCTTCGCGAACGCGTCGTCTTTTTCTGCGTGGGAAAAAGCGCTTGCCGTACCCGATGGCTGGTTATTGCATTGCCTGCAAACGCCTAATGCACCGCCTCAAAACACCACGACCGAAGTTCAGCTTTGCGCGGACGATTTTAGCGACGCCGTGCGCAAGATGGGCATCGTTCTCGCGAAGCCGGCCTTCGACCCGTTCTGGCAATCCACGCCGCTCGACACGAAGCAAAGCCGGAGCGCTTCCCTATTCGCCAGCCGCTTCGGTCACGCGCCAGACACGCTCGCTGACCTGAGCGTAGCCGCCGCCAGTTTCCAGATTTCGCCGCGTCGCGCGGTGCAACTGGTCGATGTGATGTGCGTGCGGGCCCGGCGTTATGTTTTCCTTATGTCGACAAGCGCCGATCGCGATCCCGTTGCAACGCGTTTCACGGTTTATGCCGAAGGCGGTATCTCGGCCAATGCCGCGCGCAGCTAACGCGGTCGGAGTGCCGCGTTGACGGCGTGCAGGGCGTCGCTGCCGCTCGCCGTCGTCACACCTGCGAGCCAGTGCGCGAGCAGATCGTTGTGTGCCTTGAGTGCATCGCGCGAAGCCGTGTTCACGTCCTGCCCGTTACTAAGCACATTCGTCATGATCTGGTTTTCCAGATCGACATTGAATGTCATCTGACGAAAGAGTTTCGCGAGATTCGCGCACTGATTGTCAAAGCCCGCGCGCGTTACTGTATTGACCGTTGCAGCGCCATAATTGGGCTCGAAATACGCATCGCCGCCTGCGAGATAGGTAAGCTGAAAACGCGTATTCATCTTATGCGGCTCCCACGCGAGAAACACAGCCGCCGATCTTGCTGCGCTGCCGCTGCTGCATGTCCAGCCGACCGAACCGGCCCGATGGTTATCGTGGGCCGAATGGTTCGCGGCGCACGAATTATCCGCGCCTGTCGACGAACAGGGCATGACGTTCAACAGTTACGCGCTGGTCATCAATATGGCGCTGATGGGCCAGGGCGTGGCGCTCGGCTGGACGCCGCTGATCGATGTGCTGATAGCGGACGGCCAGCTCGTGTGCCTGATCGACGAGCCCGTTGTCACCGAACGTGGCTATTTTCTCGTGCGCCCGCCGGTGCGCCTCGAAGCGCCCACAGTTCCGGTCTTTCGCCGCTGGTTGTTTGCCGAAAGCGGCACCGCCGCGACACTGTCCATCGAAAGCGCCTGGCGTCTCAATAACGCCACGTCAGATTCACGCTGCCATTGAGCCGCGCTGCGTAAATTCCAGTGTCGTATTCCATCGTCGCCCAGTGTTTCTTGTTGAGCGCATTATTCAACGTGCCGGTAATGGTGAAGTGTTTATTCACGTCGAAGCGCGCCATGAAATCGACATCCGCATACGCGCCCTGGGTGGCCGTGCCCACGCCCTCTTCCACATAGCTCGTCGCGCTTTGCCAGCGAATGCTGCTGCCGATCGTCAGCTTGTGATCGAAATAGGGAACGCGATACGTCGTGGTCAGATGCACCGATTTGCGCGGCACGAATAATTGCGCCGATTGCCCGTTGTCGCCAGTCACGCGCAGAATCGTCGCGCCAGCACTAACGTTCCAGTCATGTGTGATCTGCCCGGCAATGTCGGCTTCGATGCCTTGCGAGGTGGCGCTTTCTGGATTGTAGTAATACTGATCGGTAGAAAGATTCACGCCGCCGTAAGTGGCGATATTGGTCTGGCGCACACGAAACACGCTGAGCGCCACATTCAGGCGGTTGTCGAGAAACGCGCCTTTGATACCCGCTTCCAGATTATTGCCGCGCGCCGGTCCCAGCAGTTGATTGCCGAGATTCAACTCATATTGCGGATTGAAGATCTTCGTGTAGCTCGCATAGGCCGTGATGTTGCGCGTCAGATCATAGGTCAGGCCGATATAAGGCGCGGTGCCGACCGATTGCTGGTTGTATCCGGTGCCGTTCGAATCGCCGCTACTCGAAGCCTGCGTGTAGTTGATACCCAGCAGCAGATGCGCACGGTCCGTCAAGGTCCAGCGCGACGATGCGTAGAGCGAGCGCCGCACGTCCAGATAGTGCACATGCGAAGTCGCTTCGCCGAATGACGGCTTGGCGTAAGTGCCCGCAAGCAGATCGGCGTAGCTAACGGGCACGCCGTCGCCATCGCCTTCCGCCGATGGATTCGTGAATTCCGATCGCGAGAAGTTCGCACCGAAAACAATATCGTGCGTGCGCCCGAACAGATCGAGCTTCCCGGTCACGCTCGTATCCAGCACCAGTTGCCGATTCGACGATTGATACCAGGACGTATAGGAATTCACGCCGGAGCCATCCGGTTCGAGCGTCCCATACGGATAAAAAATATTCGCGTAACTATAAATATCGTTGTAATTGACCGTCGTTTTCCAGTTCCAGCGCTCGCCAAGCTGTTGCGAAACTTCCGCAAAAGCGCGCTGTTCTTCGGTATTGAAGAAGGCCCAAACGGGCGCCATGCTGGCGCCGATGTTGTAGCTCAACTGCTTGCCCGTCGAATCGAAAAAGGGCAAACCGCCCCAGCCCGCTCCCTCCTGGCGATTGTGTTCGTAGCTGAAGCCCACCGTCGCCAGCGTGCTGGGTGTTAGATTGGCTTCGACGATGCCGTAGACGATATCCTTGCTCGGCTTGAGGCGGTCGGTATATGAATCGCCATCCTGATGCACGGCCACAAGCCGCCCCGCCACCGTTCCCGCTTTATTCAGCGGCCCCGAAATATCGACATCGACGCGTTTGGTGTTCCATGAACCAAACGACACGTTGCCCGAAGCCTGAAAATCATAGGTCGGACGCTTGCGAATAAAATTGACCGTCGCCGATGGATTGCCTGTTTCCGCATTCAGTCCGTCCGCCCCGCGCAGCACTTCGACGCGGTCGTATAAGGCCATGTCGATATCGCCGTATTGCGAGGTGTAAATCAGCGGCGTGCCCACACCGTCGAACTGGAAATTCGTGATATTGAAACCGCGCGATGTGTAGTCGGTCGCGAACGATTCGTACTGATCGACCGTCACGCCCGTGACGTGTTTCAACGCGTCGTTCACACTATTGAGCTGGAAATCGTCCATTTCCTGACGCGTCAGCACGGAAACCGATTGCGGCGTTTCCTTGGGCGAAAGCGCAATCTTGCTGCCCGCCGTGGTCGACTGAATTGTGTAGGACTGCGTCTTTTCCGTGGGCGGCTGCACGTCGCCGCTGCTGGCCGTCACGCTCACTGTCGGCAAGGTCGCATCCGCCTGCGTGGCGGGCGCGGCCGGTGCGGGCGCAATCGTCACCGTGCCGCCTGCGAAATCGGCGGCAAGACCGCTGCCTTGCAGCAGACGATCGAGCGCCTGTGCCGCTGTCATGCGCCCGGCCACAGCCGGAGCCGTTTTGGCCGCAACCAGCGAAGGCTTCACGAGCAATTGCAGATTGGCCTGGCGCGCAAATTCATTGAGCGCGCTACCCAGCGGTTGAGCCGCAATCGAATAACTTCTGGACGCGCCGGGCACGACGGCCGACGAAGTTTGCGCCAGGGCGCTGGGCGCTTCGAACGTCATGACGGCACAAATGACGGCGGCCGTCATGGTGGCCAGCGAAAGGCGAGGATGCAGCATTGACGACATCTCCAACAAGTAACGAATCAAGAACCATTACCGATGAAGACGCAGCACCGCCGCTAACCCTGACATCGTTCGTTAAAAAAATTTGGAAAGCGTATTCGGGCGCATTAAGCCGCGTGCACGATTTCGATCAGATCGCCGCGCGCACGCAAACGCACCGGCAAAACACGCGGCAATGCGTGTGCGAAGCGGTTCAACTGATGGACATCGAAGCTGCCGGTGAGACGCATCGCCGCCACCGCTGGATCGTCGACGACGATATTCGTCGGGCCGTAGCGCGCGAATTCCTGCAGCGCGCGCAACAGCGTCGTGTTGTCGAAACTCACGCGGCCCTCGCGCCAACCGGCGACTTCTCCCGGCGAAATAGGGGCGATCTGCTCGAGCACGCCGGTTTCGTCGGTGGCCACGCTTTGCCCCGCCGTCAGTTCAACCATGCGCGGCGCGGACGCCACGCGCACGCGTCCTTCTTCGACTTCGACGCGCACGTTGCCGTGTACCAGACCGGTTTCCGTGCAACGCACGGAGAAGCGCGTGCCCACCACCGTCACGGTCACGGCGCGCGCCAGCACATCGAAACGGCAATCGGGATTGGATTGCACAGTGAACATCGCCTGCCCGCGTACCAGGCGCACTTCACGTCGATGGCGGTATAGCCGCACTTCGGCGTGCGTATCGGTGTCCAGTTCCATCGTGCTGCCGTCGGGTAGCCCTACAGTCTGGAGTTCGCCACGGCGCGTCTCGTAGACCGCGCTGAACGTGGGCATCTTCTGCCAGTAATTCCAGCCGATCAAACCTGCGCCCGCAGCGGCGAATGCCGTCCCAGCCACCGCGAAGCGCGGCATGAATGCACGACGCGCGGGCGAGGCCAGAGCAGCGGTTCGCGCGCGCTTAGGCTTCGCATCGTGCTGGACTTCGGCGCGCAGGCGCGCAACCTCGCGCTGCGGCATCTCATCGAGCGCTTGCCAGATATCCGCGAGTTGTTCGAATGCGCGCCGGTGCGCCGCGCTGTGCGCGAGCCATGTCTGCAACGCTGCTTCGTCTCGCGCATTCAGGCCGCTCTGGCGACGCACGAGCCACGCGGCGGCCTGCTCTTCCACGGCGGGATCGGTCGTCGTGGAGACTTCGGATTCGGGTTGAGGTCGTTCCATCGTCATATCGTCAGCGCGTATACCCATGAAGACGCGCGACAGGGCAAAAACCTGACATCGGGGAAACTTGCATTGTGGTTTATTCGGCGCTGCCGGTGTGCGCTTCTGCTTGCGCTTCGGTCCGCGTTTGAGTCTGCTGATCAGTCGCGCCGTCGAACGCCGTTAGCCCCTGCTTGCAGGCGAGCAGGCCGCGAATGACGTGCTTTTCGACCATATTGCGCGAGATGCCCATGCGAGCGGCCACGTCGTTATGGCTCAGGCCGTCGAACTTGTGCAGCACGAAGGCCTCGCGGCAACGCGGCGGCAGCGCGTCGATCGCGGCCACGAGCGCACGCGTGCGCTGCGACGATTCCCACACGTGCTCGGGCTGGCTCGACACGTGCGCGGCGGGCTCGTCGATATCGTCGAGTTCTTCGACGACCGATTGAGCGCGGACTGTAGCACGCCGGTGCGTATCGATGACGAGATTGCGCGCGGTACGGTAAAGCAAGCCGCGCGGATCGAGAATGGTCGCGCCGGAATCGCGTAGCGAGAGGACGCGAACGTAGCTTTCCTGGGCGATATCCGACGCCGTATCGCGGTCTTTCACCAGCCGGCCAAGGAAGTGCAACAGTTCGCGGTAGTAGCGTTCGACCACTGAATCAGTATGAAAGCGTCCTGACCAGCCCGTCCGGCGGATGCCGCGCTAGCCGGAGGATAGGTTGTAAATAACAATCATTATCGTTTAAGGCGGCATTAGCTGGCAAGCGGAATGATGCGGGCGGCATCGCTCCGCTATGGCATGTTCGAGAGAAAACTGTGCATGTGCAAAGTTTTCTCGATAACCCATTGAATTTTATGGATTTGCAATCTCAAATTAATGGCCAAAGATATCGGCGTCGAGAATTTCGGCGTCGGTACGCTTGAGCGCGTTGATGGCGGCCATTTCCTCATCGGTTAGACGGAAATCGAAAATGTCGAGGTTCTGCGCCTGACGTTGCGGGTCCGCCGACTTCGGCACCGCCACGAAGCCGCGTTGCGTCTGCCAGCGCAGCACGATCTGCGCGGGCGTGCGGCCGTAGCGCTGCGCAACCGAAACAATCGCGTCTTCCACCAGCAACTCGCCGCCGCGACCTATCGGGCTCCAGGTTTCGGTGACAATGCCGCGCTCGGCGTGAATCGCGACGATATCGTCGCGCGTGTGCCAGGGATCGAGCTGGATCTGGTTGACGTGCGGCACGAAGCCCGCGTCGAACAGGCGTTGCAGATGCGCGGGCTTGAAATTCGACGTGCCGATCGCACGCACCTTGCCCGCCTCCATCACTCGCACGAGCCCTTCGAAAGCCTCCACATAGCGGTCCTGATCAGGGTTCGGCCAGTGCACCAGCAGCAGATCGAGGTAATCGAGCCCGAGACGTTTGAGGCTGGCTTCGCACGCTTCGCCTACACCGTCCACGCCATGCCATTGCCGGTTGAACTTGCTGGTGACGAACACGTCTTCACGCGCGATACCCGAACGGCGGATGCCCTCGCCCACACCAGCCTCGTTACCGTAATTCTCCGCCGTATCGACCAGCCGGTAGCCAATCTCCAACGCACTGGCAACGGCCTGCGCCGCCGCGGCGGCGTCGAGCGGCCAAGTGCCGAGGCCGAGCTGCGGCATCGCCACGCCATTGGCCAGTTTGATAAGCGGTGCGGGATTGATTGTCATGAAAAGATCCTCGAAACATCTTTGGTAAAATTTGCGCTGGCTGCACGTTCTGCTTGCAGTCAGCGCCACTTGGACTGTCTTCGGATACCTGCTGGTATCCACATACCGAAACCGGTGTACCCACGCGAAGGAAGCCAACATGCCCCGCATGACCCGCGAAGAAAGCCAGGCGCAGACGCGCACGAAGCTTATCGGCGTTGCGCAGACGCTTTTCACACGCGACGGCTACGCGGCCACGTCGCTCGAACGCATCGCCGACGAAGCCGGTTTCAGCAAAGGCGCCGTCTATTCGAATTTCGACGGCAAGGAAAGCCTGTTCCTGGAAGTGCTCGATGCGTACGGCAAGGACAGTCTCGCGTCGATCCTTGCGGCCACCCAGAACGCAGAATCGATCGACGAAGCAATCGACGCGCTCGCACGCTGGTCGGACAAGCAATCGCGCACCGGCAACTGGCCCGCGCTGATTGTCGAATACGCGCGCCACGCCAAACCCACAAGCGCTTTTCGCAAAGCCCAGGAAAGAGTGTTGCGACTCCAATGGCGTGCGCTTGGCGAACGCCTGCTCGCGCTCGCGCCGGCGCGGGCCGATGCGCTCGCGCCCGAGACCGTGGGCGCGCTCGTATTCGAGTTGACTCATGCGCCCGCCATGAGTTTCGTCACGAAGCCGACTTCCGGCGATCTGCTGCGCGTCGCACTGCAAGGTGTCTTCGGCGCAAGTAGCGCGCCCGCCTCGACACGCGGGCGCACAAAGCGCTGATACCAGCCTGGCATGGATTCAGGAAACGAGCGTCACGCCACCGTCGACGGCAATCGTCTGCCCCGTGACGAAACCGTTGCTCATAAGAAATACATAAGCCGAGGCCACTTCTTCCACTTTAGCCGTGCGGCCAAGCGGAATCAGCGCATTGAACCGCTGCTCGATCGCATCGACATCGCCTGCTGGCAAACCCCGCCAGAGGGGCGTGCGCGTCCACGTGGGCGCGACGGCGTTCACCCGCGCACGCGGCGCGAGTTCGACGGCAAGCCCGGCCACCAGCGTACGAATCGCATCGTTGCCGACAATGGCGCCCGACGCGCTATGCGCGCGCCCGCCCGAACCCGCCGTGAAAACGAGACTTCCGCCTGCTCGCACGAGCGGCGCGGCATGCCGCGCGAGCTGCAGATTGGCGAAAAACTTCTCTTCCACCGCATTGCGAATGGTGTCGAGCGGCGCTTCGAGAAAGCCGCCGCCCATCGCGCCGCCCGCCATCGAAACAAGATGATCGATCGGACCGATCTGCGCGAAAAACGGCTCCAGCGACGCTTCGTCTGCGATATCGAGTGCGAGTGCGCTCACGGAATGGTCGGTCGTAGCGAGTTCGGCAAGCGCGGCTTCACGCCGCTGCGCACAGCGGCCCGTAATCACGACCTGCGCGCCCGCGTCGCGCGCCATGCGGGCGACTTCGAAGCCAAAGCCCGATGTACCGCCGACGATCACCACGCGCCGGCCCTTGAGTTCTTCTGACATTGTTTCGCTCCAGAGACTTCTTGCTGCATTCAGATTCCGTTTGGTATCTGAATACTACAACGAATTCCGAAACGACATCGGTGGCCTCAAACGCGTTGCGGCATCATTTGAGCACGCTAATCGCCAGAAAACGCTTGAGCGCGGGCGTTTCCTTTTCCTCGTGCCAGACGAGCCAGAGCTCCGCACGCGCGGGCCGCCCCGCCAGCGGACGCACGACGATTTCCGGCCCGGCAAGCTGCGCAAAATTCTGCGGCACGATGCCATAGCCCAGCCCCGCGGCCACCAGACCCAGAATGCTGCCCACATCGGCAACACGCCACTTTTGCTCCAGCGTCACGCCCGCGTTCGCGGCCAGATTCGCGACGACATTCATGATGCCCACGTGTTCAGGATCGGGAAAACCGATCATGGGCTCCGCCACCAGCCGCGCCACCGGAATCTTTTCGAGCGAGGCGAGCGCATGCCCGGTCGGCAGGATCACTACCAGCTCCTGGGTCGAATGGACGCGATGCTTGAGCGGCAACCCTCCGGGCACCGGCGCGCGCACCAGCGCCACGTCGATCTCGCCCGCCACCAGCGCCTTGCATAGCTCACCCAAGCTGTCGTCGCGCAACGTCAGTTCGACGTGGGGATGCTGCTCGCGCATGGCGCGCAATTGCAGCGGAAAACTGCGCTCGAACATCGCCGAAGGCACATAGCCGACCGAAAGCCGCCCCATCTCGCCGCGCGCGGTACGCCGCACCGAATCGATCGCCTGGCCATGCAGCGCGAGGAGTTTTTGCGCCTCGGCCCGAAATGCCTCGCCCGCCGTGGTGAGGTCGATGCCGCGTTTGCGGCGATTGAAGAGGCGCACGCCCAGCGCCTCTTCGAGCCCTTTGATCTGCTGGCTGAGCGCGGGCTGCGCCACGCCGAGTTGATCGGCGGCACGCGCCATATGCAGGGTTTCGCACACGGCCAGGAACACCTGGAGGCGGCGCAGGGAAGCGGAAGTGAGCAAGGAATCCATAAGCTCAAGCTTATCAATATCGCCGGTCCATGTATATCGATCTTTTGCCACGCAAATTGCATACTTTTTCTCACGCAGCGACGCCGCCTCATCGCCAGCAGACCAACAGTCAAGCAGCTTGACGCGGCGTCCGATTCCCCTTGCCAACCTGGAGATTCCGACCATGAGCGAACCGATTCTCACCGCCGCCGACGTAACCGATCTGCGTTCCGCCATCGCCCTGCTCAAGCAGCACGAAGGCGAATATGTGGAAACCAGCGAACCTGTCGATCCCGAAGCGGAACTGTCGGGCGTCTATCGTTACGTAGGAGCGGGCGGCACCACCGCGCGCCCCACGAAGAAAGGCGGCCCGGCGATGGTGTTCAACACCGTGAAGGGCTTCCCGGCGTTCCGGGTGGCGATTGGCATGCTCGGCTCGCGCCAGCGCGTCGCACGGCTGCTGGGCGCCGCGCCCGAAAAACTCGGCTTTCTGCTGAAGGATTCGGTGCAACGCCCGATCGACCCGGTGGTCGTCGATGCCGCGCGCGCCCAGTGCCAGGAAGTCGTGCATCGCGCCGACGATCCCAGCTTCGATCTGCGCACGCTGCTGCCCGCGCCCACCAATACGCCCGAAGATGCGGGCCCGTATCTGACGATGGGTCTGTGCTATGCGGCCGACCCGGAAACCGGCGAACACGACGTAACGATCCACCGTCTGTGCGTGCAAAGCAAGGACGAGTTGACGATGTGGCTCACGCCGGGCCGCCATATCGACGCCTTCCGCATGAAGGCCGAAGCCGCAGGCAAGCCGCTGCCGATCTCGATCAGCATCGGCGTCGATCCGGCGATCTACGTGGCCGCCTGTTTCGAGCCGCCGACCACGCCTTTGGGTTTCGACGAACTGAAGATCGCCGGCGCCTTGCGCGGCCGCCCGGTCGAACTCTCGAAGTGTCTGACGATCGATGCGCGCGCCATCGCCCACGCTGAGATCGTGATTGAAGGCGAATTGCTGCCGAACGTGCGCATTCGCGAAGACCAGAACACCGACACGCGCAAGGCCATGCCCGAATTCCCCGGCTATACCGGCGAAGCGAAGGACGCACTGCCGGTCATCAAGGTGAAGGCCGTCACGCACCGCCTGAACCCGATCCTGCAGACCACCATGGGCCCCGGCGAAGAGCACGTCAACATGGCGGGCATTCCCACCGAAGCCAGCATTCTGCAGATGGTCGAACGCGCCATGCCGGGCAAGCTGCTCAATGTGTTCGCGCACACCTCGGGCGGCGGCAAGCTGCTGGCGGTCATGCAATTCAAGAAGAGCGCGCCGGTCGACGAAGGGCGTCACCGCCAGGCGGCACTGCTCGCGTTCGCGGCGTTCCCGGAACTCAAGCACGTGATGCTCGTCGATGAAGACGTCGACATCTTCGATACCGACGATGTGCTCTGGGCCATGCAGACGCGTTATCAGGGGGACGTGAGCACGATCTTCATTCCGGGCGTGCGCTGCCATCCGCTCGATCCGTCGCAGACGCCCGCGTACAGCCCGAGCATTCTCGAAGTGGGCAACTCGTGCAAAACGATCTTCGACTGCACCGTGCCATTCAAGCTCAAGCACGAATTCGAGCGCTCGAAGTTCCTCGACGTCGATGTGAACCGCTTCCTGCCGGGTTTCAACGCGCGCTAAGCCGCCGCACCAGGCTTCTCCCTGTCGTATCCTGACCATCGCCGCCGCCTTTGTACCCAAGCGGCGGCGCGACCGGATGCGACGATCCGATCGAACGACGCATCGAACAGCGGCTGCTGTATCGAGCCGCTATCATCGTGTCCGGCGCACGACTGAACAAGGTCGATCCTATGAATACTCCCTCGCCGTCTGGCATCGCCGCCCTGCTTCGCCAGCCGTTTGCCGTTTTTCGCGCGCTCTGCGCGCTTGCCTCCCTGCTCGCCTCGCCTGCCGCGAAGCGACGCTTCCCCTTCGCCGTGCGCGCCGGTCTGTGCTGCGGCATCCCCGTGATGATCGGCTGGTTCGCCGGCGACATCCAGGCGGGCCTGCTCGCCACCATCGGCTCCTTTACCGCGCTGTACGGCAGCGATCGTCCCTATCGCAATCGCGCGCTGCATCTCGCCGTCATTGCGGTGGCGCTGGCCGCGGTGGTGTCGCTGGGCATCTGCGTGGCGCCTCACAAGGCGTTGGCGGTGTTCGTCGTCGCGCTGATCGCCGCGCTGGCGACCTTCGTCTCCAATTCGCTGCGCATCGGTCCGCCCGGCGCGTATATGTTCGCGCTGGCCTGCGCGAGCGGCACCGGCATGGCCGCGAGCGGCGCCGATCCCGTGCGCAGCGGCCTTTACGTGCTGTGCGGCGGGATCGTTTCGTGGCTCGCGCATATGGCGGGCGCGCTGATCAATCGCCGCGGCCCCGAACGCGCGGCCACAGCCACCGCCGCCGATGCGGTCGCCGCCTTCGCCGAAGCGAGCGGCGCGCCGCAACGCATCGCGGCACGCCACCGAGCTGCACGCGCGCTCGACGATGCGTGGACCACGCTCGTGACCTGGCAGTCTCCGCACAGCACGCAGGCGGGCCGCGACCCGGTGCTCGATGCTTTGCGACGCCAGGCGCGCCGCCTGCACACGATCTTCTCGCAACTGCTCACCGATTCCGCCGTGCACGATCAGCAGCAAGCCCATCGCGATGAATTCGTCCGGCTCGCGAGCGAAGCGCGTTACCTGGGCGGCGAAGCGCGTCACGCGGCGCAACCCTTCGCGCCCGCCGGCGCGTTGAGCGATCCGCGCCATCATCGCAGCGCGTGGGCCGAGTTGAAGGACCATATCGTGCCGTGGTCCAACCCGCTGCTGCTCGCGGGGCGCGTGGGCGTCGCCACGCTGATCGCGGGCGGCATCGGCGTGGCGCTCGGGCTCGATCGCGCCTATTGGGGCATGGCGGCCGTGGTCGTCGTGCTCAATCAGGCGTATGGCTGGCCGGGCACGTTTCGGCGCGCGTGTTATCGCGTGCTTGGCACGCTCGCCGGACTGGGGCTGGCGTGGGCGGTGCTCGCGTTGCATCCGCAGGGTTTGTGGATCGCCGCAGCGGTGGGTCTGCTGCAATTCGCCATCGAGATCTGGGTGGTGCTGCAATACGCCATCGCGGCCATCTTCATCACCTCGAATGCGCTGACGATCGCTGCAGGCGGACACGGTTTTCCCGCCATCACGCATCTATTCAGCGCGCGTGCGCTCGATACGGCGATCGGCTGTGCGGTCGCGCTGGCCGTGTTCCTCTTCACGGTGCGCCGCTCGGCGCATCATCAGCTTCGCAGCGAAATGACGCGCACGCTGGCCGCCGCGCAGCGCGTGTTGCGCTGCCTCTCGCACGGCGATGCCGCCACGCCCGATGCCATCGAAGCGCGGCGCGATCTGCAACATCAGACCATCACGCTGCAACAGGTGTTCGAAGCCGATGGCCCCGCCCTGCAACGGCAACCGCAACTCGCACGCACCTTGGGCCGCACGGCCGCCGCCACGCAGCGGCTCGTGTATCGCTTGATGAATGCATGCTGGGAACTGGAAGCCGCTCGCGAACACGATGGCATTGAGCCGCGGCCCGCCACTACCGCTACGGGTTTCGCCGACTGCGTGCTCGTGCAGGAGTGGCTCGAAGTCGTGAAAATCAACGTTAGCGGTCATGCAGCGCAGCCCTGGCCGGATCGCTATCCGGTGTTCCTCAACGAAGAAATCGTCGAATTGAGCAGCGCGGCGCGCGAAACGACGTAATCGTTGCTGCGGCATGGCGTGGCAATGCATGCCATGCCGCAAATCTTATCGGCGCGAGGGAAAACCAGCATGCGCCTGGTCGCTATACCGTAGGGCAGGCGCGCTTGTGGATCAATGGCCCAGCTCTACACAGCTTCTGCGTCATCCACATGAACGGCCGTGGGACGCGACGCTTCAGCAGACCGGATCATTACTAAATATTCAGCTCTACAAAAAATGATGCGGTTTCAACGCACTCTAGCTCTGCGCGCCGCGCTGCTTATCGCGTGACGAATTGAATGAGATTGAGGCGAATGAAAAAGCCGATGCAATTCGAATCAAAAACTCGACGAAAACGTTTGGCAGTTCTTGCACGCGCACGCCCCTATCCATACGAATAGGATGCAAAGTCCCCTCCATGGAAGTACTTTAGCTACGCGTCTGGATCAAGACGTGTCGTCAGGATAATTCAACATCGATGTTCTATAGCTATCCTGATGTTATGAATTCTCCTGAAATGCTTCTTTAGATATTCGAAAAATAATGAAGGTGTCCCCGCCTGATTCGGCTGCGACAGAGACGGGGAAATTTCAATGCAGCCACACGCAAAGGTGAAAAATAATGTCGACGTCATTGGTTGGCGGCTGGTCTGCTTTTAACTTCGAAATCACGTCTTCCGCACGAGAAGTGTTTCAGGAAGCGATCGGGCATCTGGTGGGCGTGAGCTATACGCCGTTTGCTTTCGCGACTCAGGTGGTGGCAGGGACGAACTATTCTTTCCTCTCGCAAGCCAAAACCGTCGTGCCGGAAGCCGGGCTGCGCGTGGTGCGCGTGCACATCTATCAACCGCTTCCGGGCAAGGGCGAACCGCATGTGACGCAGATCATCGCGATCGAGCCGTAATCGCCAGATCGAGTCTGTGACTTGATCCTGGATCGCAAAGATCATTCAGCGCGTGAAATAGCCGTACGATCTCTCGCTGCGTGATTCGTGTAGATCAGTCAATGCAACACACACGCTGCCCAGGCAGCGCGAGTGTTGCATTGTCCGTTTACGTTTTAGATTAAAAGGCATCACGACGCGCATTGAAAACGCCGCTAAATCAGGCTTAGAAGTGGTAGCCCACGGAGAGGTAGGTGATCAACGGGTCGACATGGATCTTCGAACGGCTGGTCACTGTGCCAACACTCGAGTGCGTTGTCAGTGTGGCGCGCGTCGAGAGCCACATGTACGAGACCGAAGCATTCAAAGACCAGTGTTCGTTGATGTTGTAGACGAGACCCGCATTAATCACTGGAGCAAATGAGCTACTAAGCTTCGCGGTCGTTGGGCCTTCGAGCGCCGACTGGTAGGTGGATGAGTAGAGGAAAGTGCCACTGGACATCGCTCCGCTCAGCTTCACACCGCTATACCAGACGTACGCGCCGCCCGCGCCTACATACGGCCGGAAACGACTCTTCGCATTAAAGAAATAATATTTCGCGAGTAGCGTCGGGCTCCATTCATACGCCTTGCCCAATTGGCCGATCCCCGACAGCGTACCGGTGCCCGTCAACTTCATGCGCGGCGGAATGCCAAATACACCCTCGACGGCAATGTGATCGGTGAAAAAGTACGTCGCTGTCAGGCCGAGGGTATCCGCGTCGCTTACATCCGCACTCGACCCGCTTGCCGTCGATGTTGTACCCAGTGCGCTGATGGAAAACGGCTGACTCGAAACCTGGGGTGCGAGATGAAACCACCCGACGTTTGCGACGAAATCGCCCGCGCTCTGCGCGAAAGTCGACGTACTTGAAATAAGCGCAGCGGTGGCTGCAAAGATGTGGCGCTTCAACATATGTCTCTCTTCTTTTGTAGTTAGTGCGCTGGCGATTTTATGCGCTAAGTTTTTCATGCAAAAGAAGTTCATCTGGTGGAGACACTCTGGAAATTTGAAAGGAATTTGACCGGGCTATACGCGAAATGCGCCAGTGATCGAGAGTCAGCTCGAGCTGGAATCGAAGCGCATCGAGCGGTTGCCGGCCGCAACCGCTCACTCGATAAGCCGCGTTCTACTGCTGGCGATCCAATGGGCTGGCCGGACCCGACATACCGTCCCAGCGCTCTGCCAGCCAAAGCGAGGCAGGCAATATGACCGACCACCCCAGCGCCAGCGCACAGAACGCGGCCATGGGTTGTGCGAAGTGCACAGCGCCCAGCGCCGCCCCCGCACGAAACGACAGCGGGCCGCCTGCAGCGCCTAGCAAGGCGGCGAGCCAGCGGCGCCTAGCAAGGCGGCGAGCCAGCGGCGCTCGCGCAGCCAGATAAAGACGATGTTCAGTTGCACGGCGAATAACATCCACAGTGCGGCTATCCATAAAGGCGCATGTACGAGGATCGACGGGCGGGCAGGATACACGAGCCAGCCCGTGCTGGCCAGCAGGCTATCCCACATCCATCCAGCCAACGTCACTACGACAACGACCCTGGCCTCGCTCCACGGGCGCGTCGCACGCAGCAGGTGCCAACCCGCGATTGCTGCGGCGCAGATCAGCCCCGGTAAAGCATTGGCGCGCGCGCCAGCCAACACGGTCACGAACCATGCGCCCTGGCACACCACGAAATACCAGATGGCAAGTCCCGTCGATGACCGGTTCTGCGACGGCAATGGTGGCATCGGCAAAGCCTCCTCTTCAAACGCACGTGCATGGCGTACAGCACTGACGAACACATCAAGCCTACCTCTGTTTGTCCAGCAGAATGGCCGCGCTCAAACGGCCTCGGCATCTGGCTGAATTTGTCTGCATCCATCTGTGCGTGTCGCACGTAAATAGCGAACACCCCTGCCTGGCCAAGAGGAGATGAGCCGCCATGTTCCCCGGAACCCGTTCAGCATTCGCAGCGGCACGAATCACCACGATGGACGGCGCGATATTTGCTGCTCGTACCGTTGCCGTCCACCGCGCAGGCACCCTGCGACTCCTATTCGCCCGGGCGGCCTTCGCCGCAATGATTGCCTGCATTACCGCCGCCGCGAGCGCGGGCTGTCGCGAAGATGTGCCGCAGGCGCATCTGATCGGGCAAGGTCCGTTCTGCATCTTCGGCTTTTGTCTTTATGACGCGCAACTCTGGGCGGCGCACCCGCCGCAGGCATTCGACGAGCCCTTCGCGCTGCTTTTGACCTATCGTCGGACGATAACAGCGCAAAGGCTGGTCGACGCGGGAATGGGCGAGATCGAGCGTCTCGCGCCGTCACCTTTGCCCGCGGCCACACTCGTCGGGTGGCGCAAGGAGATGGCACGCGCCTTCAAGAATGTCGCGCCAGGCGACGAGTTATGTGGCGTCTTCCTGCCTGGTCGCGGCGCACGCTTCTACGCCAATGGCCTGCTCACCACTGAAGTGGACGATCCGTCCTTTGCGCAGGCGTTCTTTCGCATCTGGCTCGACCCCGACACGCGCGCTGTCCGCTTGCGGAAAAACCTTCTGGGCCTGAGCCAATAGGGCGCATGCCATGGTCCTTACGGTCCACTTCAACAACTTCCAACAGCTTCACGCGAGGGGTTGCAGGTATGAAGATTTGTCTCGCGAGTCTGACTGCCTGTGCAGCCGTCGCCGCATCGTCGGTCATGTGGGCCGCCCTTCATCCGGTCGTGCTACTCAACGCCATGGTGCCGCGTGCCGACTACAACAGGTTTATCGGCATGCCGTACGGACAAGACGCGCGTCAGCGCATCGACGTCTACCAACCCCGTGCGGATCGACCAGGGTCAATTCAAAACGCCCATCGCGCAATCGTTGTGTTTTTCTATGGCGGTAGCTGGCAAGGCGGCAACCGCAAGGATTACCGCTTCGTCGGCGAAGCCCTTGCATCGCGGGGTTTTGTGGTGGCGATTCCCGATTACCGGGTCTATCCGCAGGTCGTGTTTCCCGGCTTTATGCACGACGCCGCCGAGGCTGTCCGCTGGGCAAGCGATCACGCCGCGATGTACGGCGCCGATCCCGCGCGAATTTTCTTGATGGGGCATTCCGCCGGTGCGCAAATCGCCCTGCTTCTGGCCACCGACCGGTCGTGGCTCGCGCAAGCAGGTGTTTCACCCCACGCTTTAGCGGGGGCAATCGGGCTGGCTGGCCCCTATGATTTCCTGCCACTGACCGACCCAACGCTCATGCGCGTTTTCCCGCTCACAGTGCGCGCCGCCAGTCAGCCGATCCGTTTCATCGAGGGCGGCGAGCCGCCTGTCTTTCTCGCCGCTGGCTTACGAGACACCTCGGTCGATCCCGTGAATACCGCGCGTATGGCCAAAAAACTGCGCGAACAGGGTGACCTAGTGGAAGTGCACGAATATGCGACGCTATCGCACGAAATGACGATAGGCATGCTCGCCGCGCCCTTGCGGGCACTCGCGCCTGTTATCCCAATCGCACCGATACTCGACGACATCACCGCATTTATTCACCGTCATCCGTATCGATAGTGGCTCAATTCGCGCCGGCACTTAAAAAACATGCATCCGGCAAACCGTCTCTAACGTAACTCCGGTATTGCGCCGCCATTCAGGTGGAGCCTCACTAGGAGCCAGTCGATGAAAACGCTGATGACGATGGTTGCAGCCCTCGTAGCCATGACGTGCGGCTTACTTCCTCATGCCGGACACGCCGCAGGCAACGCCCATAGTGCAGCAACGGCAGGCATGACCTGGCACGGCGACCCGATATCCGGTCCAACGAGCCCGCTACCCCAAACGCAGCAAGCCCAGCTTGAAGCGAAAAATCAGACAACTGGCATGCCTGCCGATCCGTCGACGATGCAAACGGCACCGGCCAAAAACGGTCAATAAACGCCCGCGATGCTCGCATCCAATTTAGTTCGGATTACGTATAAACGTTTGCCATCCCGCTGAGGTCTTTATCGCCCCGCGTCGGGAAACAGCGTTGCGATGGCCTTGTCAGGAGACAGTTCATGAAACGTTCTATTGGCATCGCGATTGCTGTGGCAACGCTCGCCTCGCTCAGTGCCTGTGGCGGCGGTAATGACGTGACGGCGACGCGAGTGGTCCAACACCCGGAAAATCAGGCGATATGGTCCGCGCTTGGTGGAGATTCGGCGGCTCCGGCAGCCGTGTCTGGCATCGTCAGCGCCGCGGCCACCGGGCTTCTGGCCGATCCTGTCGAGGCCCCTTACTTCGCGGCGGTCTCCGGCAACACCACTCACAGCAGTGCTGCCCATGACACGCCCGCCAGACTCGAAGCCTGTCTGACGTTGCAGTTCGAATCGCTGCTCGGCGGCCCTTACACCTATCCCGGCCCGGTCAAGGTTGCCGGCGATACCGACACCCAACCCGAGATGTGCCAGGACATGACGACCGCTCATAACGATGTCGGCGCGCCTGGCTGCGTATTCGATCAGTTCATGGTGGATCTGGTGGCAACGCTGCAAAGCAAACTTCCAGCAGCGGACTTTGCCGCATTGACCTCGACGACCAATGGAACGTACGCGCTCACCGAGAAAAATTCGGCCGGCATCCCGGTGGGCACCCAATTCCAGTACAGCGCGGTGCCGATCTTGTTCAACCTGCGTAGCACCATCATCAATGCGACGCCAGGCGGCCCGGTCTATCTGTCTCCGACGGTTGCAACGTCATGTTCCAGCTAGGCACTGCGCGCACGAAGCGCCTCATTACCGGGATCGCTGCAGCGACTTGCATGAGCGTCGCTGCCATTGGCTGGATGCACACGTCACAGGGTCGCGAGGTTCTGGCGAAGCTGGGTATCGCATGTCCGGTCAATAGCATCGATCCTCATTTTGTGCTCGCGATTCAGCAGACTGCCATCTCGCGTGAACGAGGTGCAATTGTGGCGCCCGAGCGACCGGCATTTGGATTGCTGCTTGACCGCAGTACTGAGGCCCAAGTAGCCGACAAGATGGCCCACGAAAACGTCCGTTGCGATGAACTTTCACGTGGGCTGCGCTACCTGCGATGCCGTGGCGTGCCTGCGCAACTCCTCGGCACGAACGGGCCGCCCGTGAGCGAAATATGGTTTAGCTTTGGACCGGCGCACACACTGATGGCGATCAATCTGTACCGCCGTGACATGACCGAAACCGAGGCTCGGCAGAGCTGGAATATCGCCGTGGAAAACCTCAGGCATGCACTCGGATTTCCAACATCGACGTCTGGCGACACAACCCTGACGTCGTTGATGGAAAAACCCGTTGCGGTCGCGCGGGTGAACTATGCCTATTCGGACTACGTGGCGACAGTGACTGCGTCTCACATGCCCTACGGCGGGCTGGCAGTGCGTGAGCAATACATGTCGGCCAGGACGGCAGAATAAAACCCACACTGAATTCTGCGGTTCCTGTTCCTCCGTGAGGAAGCGACGGACGCTATGCCCGCTCCGTCGCTTTCGCCCTCTTTCGCTCCACTGGTGGATGGCAGCTTGCCCGCCCTCAGCGCTCGCCTCGTATGCGCTGGCTATTGCGACATCGAGCCAGACGCCGCGTGATCCATACCCATCGCATCGTGCTTCTTCATCTTGCTGCTTTTCTTCATCGAATCGTGCGACATGCTCTTCTTGCTCATCGTGTCGTGCGACATGGCATCCTTGCCCATCGTGTCGTTGGACATCGTGCCGCTTGCCTGCGCAAACGCTGCCGATGCGCCCATTGCCAGTGCCGCTGCGAGTACGGTCGTGATGATGCGCTTCATTGCTGATCTCCTTGGTGGGTGAAACGGGCATCCGTGCTAGCCCTGATGAACCGATGAACCCAATCGCCGCCCGAGTAGTGATTGGTCGACATGACGATCGGATAAACCTAGTTCGCTGTGGCGAGCGCAAGGGTTACAGTGTTTTGAAATTTTTTTCGGCGTAACGCGGGGCATTGGGTGTAACCGTTTCAGTCGGGCGAGCGAATTAGCTATACCGACGTTTTCTGGAGTCACTCCATGCTGGCCCGCTTTCTCATTGCGCTCTGTGCTGCAAACGTCCTCGTATCGCCGGCGTTCGCCGCCGCTCCGCGGCCGGTTGTCGTCGAGCTGTTCACATCGCAGGGCTGTTCATCGTGTCCGCCCGCCGATCTCTTTCTATCGGATCTGAGCAACACGCGCCCGGACGTTCTGCCGCTGGCCTTCCATGTCACTTACTGGAATCAGCTCGGCTGGAAAGACCCCTTTTCTTTCGGCGATGCGGATGCACGTCAGGCCCGGTACGCGCAACATTTTCGTGACTTTGAATACACGCCGGAAATGGTCATCGATGGCAAGGTCGAGGTCGTGGGCTCGAATCGCGTCGCGGCCAGTTCGGCCATTGATCAGGCAACGCGCAACGTCGAATCAGCCGCTGCAGTGAACGCAAAGCGTGCAGGCGGACGCGTGTCGGTAACCATCGGAGCGGGCAACGGACGTGCGCGTGTCGTGCTGGTGGGTTATGACACGCGACGCGTCACCCCGGTCGGACGCGGAGAAAATGCCGGGCGCACGCTCACCGAGTCAAACATCGTCCGTGAATTCACATCGATTGGCCAGTGGACAGGCGCGGCGCAAACGTTGAACGCGACCAGTGTCGCGGGTGAGCATCTGGCCGTGCTGCTCGAAGCGAGCGACGGTGCGATTGTAGGCGCCACGCGTGTGGCGGATGTGCCCGATGCGCCCTCCAGATAGACGTTCGTTCGCTTAGAGAGCCGATCGCTCGGTGCAGAACCTGCTGCGACAGGATGCGCTCCAGCGGAGCGTTGCCCGTCATCAACGTATAGCCCGCGCCGAACGACAACCGGTTAGCAGTCGAGACGGTTAGACAGTAAACTTGCCGTACGTGGCCGCCGTACTTGCGACGGGCCGCCCGTCGGAATCAGCCCTGATCGGCAGAGTTGTAACTCCAGATCACAAGCCCCCAGTTAGTCGACTTGATGTCGGGAAACGTCTCCCCCGCCTTAAAATAGCGCCGCCCCTGTTCGCTCCCGAGTGCCGGGCTAACCCACCATCCGCTCTGCGGTACCACGTCGCCGGGCTTGCCCTTCAATTTCAACGAGGCGACCGGCTGGGCGGGCGCGCTCGAACCGAGCACAACGGGACACCATTCGACGGCATGCTGGTTCCCCGTACTGCACGCGGCTACTGCTCGGCGGGCCTCCGGCGTATCGTCGAACCGCGTCCGGTATGTCGTCTCACCCTGCAGCACATCACCGAATGTCCCGCCGAGAAAGCGCACCCCCGTCAAATCCGCGCCCCTGAAGTCGACTCCGCTCAAATCGCAATTCTCGAAGGTGGCATCGATCAGCCGGGCGCCATCGAACCGGGTTGCCCTCAGTTGGCACTCGACAAAACGGGCCGCCACGAAGTCACAGCGCACCATCGTGTTCCATCTCCAGTCGCTCCGCTCGGTCAGCACACCCGAAAAATTGCACGCTGCTATTTCCGACGAATTCAGGCTTCCGTCGGACAGCGTTGCACCGGAAAAATCGACGTTGTTCAGCTTGGCATAATCGATGAACGATTTTCGGAACCGCGCGTGGCGAAAATCGGTGCCGTCTCCGTAGACTGGAAGCATCTGTGCCAGATAGAACTCGCATCCCCTGAAAGATGCGCCATCAAGGATTGCGTACTGAAACCCGACCTCATCGAACTGCGTTGCGTCGAACACCCCAAAACCGAGATGGCTGCCGGCCAGTTCCAGGGTTTTGAGCTTTCCGCCTCGCAGCTCCGCGCCGCGTAGGTCGAGCGTCGGTGATCCATTCACAGGATGGGTCAGGGAGTCGCACAAGGGCACCCATGCGTCGTCAGGCGACGCGTCTTTGATCGCGTCGAGCATGTTCTTATACTTCCCGGCCCTCCATCGATCGCGCAATTCCCACACGTCGGCGTCGTTCATCTGCATGCGATTTCTCCGAACATATCTGTGATTACCTCGGCAGCTCACGCGCCCTCAATTTCCCTCTGATCATCACCACTTCGTACACTGGCGTTCAGGGAGCGTACGAGCGTTCCGTTGGAACGGCTGCACCGATCCTCTAACCGCCGTTTCTCATCTCAGTTATCGGCTCGCTTTTCTCCGCCGACCTGTATGAGCGTAATCCGCGCATTCTCCACCTGATTTGACCACCAGTTCCCCCTACCGAGCGCGGTCGCGTCGGCGACTATAAGCAAGGAACCTCCCGGCGATCCTACCGGGCAGCAAACACGAAAAAACCTCCGCTCCCTCCCCAACAACACCCCCACCCACCAGCTCAATCCCTGCCAATACATAAGATAAAACTTATCAAAATTACACGTTCAAGTGTATCGATCTTCTTCAACCCGACGCGCATACTCTCCATATCGTCGAACGCCTTCCCGCCTCGCTTGCGGACCGGAACGCGCTGCGCACATTCAACCGCACACTGGAGTCACACATCATGCAAAAGCCACGAGTCGTAGTCGGAATCAGCGGCGCCACGGGATTCATGTACGGCGTCAAGGTGCTGCAGCTTCTGCGCGAACTGGGCGCGGAATCGCACCTCGTCATGTCGAAGGCAGCTGGCCTCACGCGCGAACACGAAACCACGCTTGCGCGCCAGGACGTAATCGATATGGCCGATGTGTTCTATCCCACCGGCGCCGTCGGCGCGGCGATTTCGAGCGGTTCGTTCCGCACCGCCGGCATGATCGTCGCGCCCTGCTCGATGAACACTCTCGCCTGCATTGCGAACGGCGTGACCGAAAATCTCGTCACGCGCGCCGCCGACGTCACGCTCAAGGAGCGTCGCCGTCTCGTGCTGATGGTGCGCGAAACACCGCTGCATCTGGGGCAGATCCGCAATATGGCGGCCGTGACGGAATATGGCGCGATCGTATTTCCGCCGGTGCCGGCGCTCTACGCGGGCCCGCAGACTGTCGACGCCATCATCACCCACAGCGCGGCGCGCGCGGTCGGCATGCTCGGCTTCGAATCGCAGGCGCAGCCGCGTTGGGGCGAGACGGTGGCGGCGCTGTCGGCTGAAGAAGAATTGCAGTGGTAATCGGCGCTTTCAAGCGCATCGGGAATTGAATCCATGAACACCTTGCCCGCCGATATCGCCGATTTCCTGCACACGCATCACGTGCTCTCGCTCGCCGTCTGCAGCCAGGACGTGCCGTGGGCGGCCAACGCCTTCTTCGCCTTCGACAAGGCCACGGCGAGCCTCGCGATCCTCGGTCATCTGGAGACGCAGCACGCGCGCATGCTGCTGGCGAATTGCCATGTGGCCGGCACGATCGCGGGCCAGCCGTCCACGCTCAGCGAGATCACCGGCATGCAGTTTTACGGCCTCGCACGCGTGGTCGATGACGAAGCCGAACGGCGCACGGGCCTGAAGCTCTACCACACGCGCTTTCCGTTTGCGACCGGCATGCCCGCACCGCTCTGGCGCATTCATCTGCTGCGCCTGAAGCTCACCGACAACCGCACGACCTTCGGCAGCAAGACCACGTGGGAGCGCCACAGCAAGACCACGTGGGAGCGCCACACGGAGAACGCCGGCGCCACTTCTGTCTCAGGCTGACGCGCCCGAGATACGCCGCGTCAGCAGTCGCGCACTGTCCGCCAGCGCAAGCGCGATCGCCGCGCACTCAGAAGCAAATCGCGCTGATGGCAACGTCACCACGATCGAGTACGGCTTGCCGCCCATTTCCAGCGCGATAGCCAGCGCCGAAATCCCGTCGAACGGTTCGTCCTCTTCGATCGCGTAGCCGTCGAGACGCGCCTGCGCGAGTTCTGCGTCCAGCGCCCCACGATCGACGCTCGGATTCGATCCCCCGCACGCACACGCGGCGGCGATCTGCGCTTCACGCGCGCTGTCGGCCAAGATCGCGAGCATCGCCTTGCCGGGCGCGCTGGTGAACAGATCGACTTCGAGCACTTTCGGCAGCACGACGCGCAGCGGGCGCGGCGAACTGAGCGTTTCGAGCACAATCACGCGGCCGTCGGCGAGCGTGGTGAGCACGACCGATTCGTCGAGTTCGGCGAGCAGGCGGCTCATTTCGCTGCGGAACGCTTCGACCGGATCGGCGTCGAGACCGCGCGCGAGCACGCCCATTGTCGGGCCGAGGCAGAAGCCGCCCGAAGCCGCGGGCGCGACCATGCCTTCGTCTTCGAGCGCGCCGACGATGCGCTGCACCGTCGAGCGCGGCAACGCCACGCGCGCGGCGATGGCGCCCAGGCTCAGGCCGTTGTGGCCTTGTTCGGCCAGCACGCGCAGCACGCCCACGGCGCGCCGGATGACCTGAATGCCCGAGCGCGCGTCGTCGCCGCGCTCATCGTGGGATGCGTTCGCGGGATCTGCGGGAGGGACTACCGCTGCGTTTTTCTTGACCATGTTTCCACCGGGGTGTCAGCGCACCCAGTAACCATATTGTGATACATTGCACCGCATTGCGGTTATATGCATTATCAACGCGAGGCGTTGCAGCGCCAACGCGTGTTGTTAGAAGGAAATGATTTTGGACAAAAAACCCTTGATTGGGCTTGGCGGCGTCATCGTGGCAGCAATGTCCGCCGAATTCAATGATCAGGTGGGCTCGGCAGCGATGATCGATGTGCGCGGTGCGCTCGGCATCGGCCACGATCCGGGGATCTGGATCGAGAGCCTGTACCTCTCGGGCATGGTGATCGGCATGGCGCTTTCGCCGTGCTGGTCGGCGGCGGTCTCGCTCAAGCGCATGGTGCTGTTCGCCATCGCTCTGAACTGCGTGGCAACCGCCCTACTGCCACTCGCGCCCAACGAAACCTGCTTCTTCGCGCTGCGCGCCGTAGAAGGTTTCGCCCACGGCCTCACCATCCCGTTGCTGATGACGACGGCGCTCAAGTACCTCACGCCAAACATCCGCCTTTGGGGGCTCGCGTGCTACGCGCTCACGGCGACGTTCTTTCCGAACCTGAGCGCGGCGGTTTCCGCGTTGTGGACGGACGTGGTCGGCTGGCAGTTCGTGTTCTTCGAGGCAATTCCGCTGTGCACGATCGCCGCGCTGTGCGTGTGGTACGGCATGCCGCAAGACCCGCCGCATTACGAGCGCCTGCGCCACTATGACTGGCCCGGGACGCTGCTCGCGGTGGTGGGATTGTGTGCGCTCACAACGATGCTCCAGCACGGCAGCCGCCTTGACTGGTTCCAGTCGAAGTTCATCTGCACGCTCGCGCTCATCAGTGTAATTGCGCTGCCGCTGCTAATCGTCAACGAGTGCCGCCAGACGATTCCGCTGTTCCGCCCACAGCTGCTCAAGCGCCGCAACTTCGCCTATGGCGTGTTCACGCTCTTTTGCTTCGTGATGGTGGCGATGTCGAGTTCGACCGTACCGTCCGAATATCTCGCCGATGTGCAGGGCTTTCGCCCGCTGCAGATCTGGACCGTGATGGCGTTGGTGGCCGCGCTGCAACTGGTCTTCCTGCCACTTGCCGTCAAGCTGCTCGACACCGAATGGATCGACGCACGCTGGGTCAATGGCATGGGCCTGATCTGCCTGATTGCTGCGTGCATCGGTTCGAGCCAGCTAGATTCCACCTGGAGCCGCGAACAGTTCTATCTGTGGCAGGCAGTGTCCGGCTTCGGCCAGGCGTGCGTGGTGCTTTCGCTGCTGATGATGGCGACCAACGCGCTCGCGCCGCAGGACGGCCCGATCGCCTCGTCGCTGGTCAACATGCCGCGCGGTTTGAGCGAGGTGATCGGCGCCTGCCTGCTTGAGTTGATGGCGCGTTTTCGCGGCCAGTTGCATGACACGCGTCTGCTGGAAAGCGCGGGCACGCACCGCTTTTCGACCTTGCAGGCCGCAGGCGGACTGGATGCGCAGCATCTGCCGCCGCTGCTCGCCGATGGTGCGCAACGCAGCGCGGGCAGTCTCGCGAGCTTTGCACACGCCATCGACGTTCAACGCGCCGTGATGGTCATCAGCGACGACTATCTGCTGCTCGCGGGTGTGGCCACGATCATCTTCGTGGTGCTGCTGGTGTTGCCGCAACGCACGTGGCCACCGCGCATCGCGCTTCAGAAAAAGTAACGAAAGAATCAAACGGCATCGGATTTACCCATGAACAACATGACCCAACCTCCCGCAGCCGCGGCCAAGCCCGCCGCCCCCCTGGACACGCCGCCGAAGAAAAGCCGCGTGCCGCTCGTGATCGGCATCGCCGTCGTGGCGCTCTTTGCCGGTGTGGCCGGCTGGAAGATCTACGCGCCCAGCGCCGACGTCTGGACCGACGATGCGCGCATCACCGCGCACTACACCACGATCGCGCCGCGCGTGGCGGGCCAGATCGCCAGCGTGAACGTCGAGGATAACCAGACCGTGCATGCGGGCCAGTTGCTCGCGACGCTGGACGACCGCGACTATCGCACCGCCGTGGAGCGCGCGCAGTCCCAACTCGATCGCGACCGGGCGCAGGTGGATGACGCGTCGGCGTCGGTGGCACGTCAGCCCGATGTGATCGCGCAGAACAGCGCGCAGGTCCAGCAGATCGAGGCGCGACTCGCGCTCGCGCAGTCCAACGCCACGCGTTACCGCAATCTCGCAGCCTTCGGCTCTGGCTCGAAACAGGACACCGAAGCCGCCGATGCCACTTTGCGCGAACAGACCGCGCAACTCGCGCAGGCACGCGCTGCCGTGAGCGCGGCGCAGCATCAACTGGATCTGCTCAAAGCGCAGCACGAGGCGGCCATCGACACCGTACATGCCGACGAAGCCGCGCTCGCACAGGCGCAGTTGAACCTCAGCTACACGCGCATCGTCGCGCCAATGGACGGCGTAGTGGGCGAACGCGCCGTCGAGCCCGGCAATTACGTGAGTCCGGGCGCCGCGCTGATGGCGCTCGTGCCCGCGAAGGGCATGTATGTGGAAGCGCAGTATCGCGAAGTGGCGCTCAAGCATATGCAGCCAGGCCAGCATGTACGCGTGCATGTGGATGCCTACGATATCGACCTGAATGGCGTGGTGGACAGCGTGCCGCCTTCGACGGGCGCGGAATTCGCACCGATCGCCCCCGATAACGCCACCGGCAACTTCACGAAGATCGTGCAGCGCCTGCCGGTGAAGATCGTGTTCGCGCCGGATCAGCCGAAGGCCGCGCTGCTGCGCCTGGGGATGTCGGTAGAGACGACGGTGGAAACGGATTACGCCAACGTAGTGGGCACGGTGCATGACACCTATCATGCCGACTCACACGCCGATTCGCACGATGCCAATGGCGAACAGATGACTTCGCGCGCCTCGCATCCCACGGACGGAGCGTGAACATGGCTATTCGCAATCCTAAGTATAAGCGACATCAAGCCGCTACGGTTGCGCGCACGCTGGGCACGCTCAGTGTGGTCGGCGCGCTGCTGGCGGGCTGCACGGTTGGGCCGCGCTTCGAGCGCCCGAACCCGCCCACGCCGTCGGTCTGGCACGTCACGCCGGGCGATGGCACGAGCGACGTGACCACCGCCGCCATCGACGAAACCTGGTGGACGCATTTCCAGGACCCCGAACTCGACAGCCTCGTGCAGCGTCTCGTGCGCCAGAATCTCGATCTGGCCAGCGCAAGCGAGCGCGTGATCGAAGCGCAGGCGGCGCGCAAGGTGACGGCTTCGGCGGGCATGCCTAATGTGGGCGCATCTGCTTCGCAGTCGCACGAGCGCATCAGTGCGACGGGCACGTCGACCCTGGTGACGCATCCGGCGGGCGCGCCGCTCGAATACAACGACTGGAGCGGTGGGCTTTCCGCGTCGTGGGAACTCGATCTGTTCGGCCGCGTGCGCCGCGCCGTCGAAGCCGCGGACGCCGGCAGCGCCGCCGCCGACGAAGCGCGCCGCGGCGTGGCGCTGGACGCGCTAGCCGAACTCGCCGACAACTATATGACACTGCGCGGCGCCCAGGCGCGCGAGGCCATCGTGCAGCACAATCTGGACACCGCCACGCACTCGCTCGCGCTGGTTGAAAACCAGTACGCTAACGGCATCGGCAATACGCTCGACGTGGCCCGCGCCAAAGCCACGCGCGAATCGATCGCCGCGCTCCTGCCCGATCTCCAGACCACCGAGCAGCAGAGCATCAACGCAATCAGCTTGTTGCTCGCGCAACCACCGCGCGCGCTGCAAGGCGAGCTTGCGCCGGTGAAGGATATGCCGCTACTACCCCCGAGCGTGCCCGCAGGACTGCCATCCGCGCTGTTGCGCCGACGCCCCGATATCCGCGAAGCCGAAGCGCGCCTGCATCAGGCAACGGCGCAAACCGGCGTGGCAGTGGCCTCGTTCTATCCCGATGTGAGTCTCACGGGCAGCGTCGGCACCGAAGGCCTGAGCTTCGGCAATCTGTTCGCGCTGCCCAGCCGCGCGTTTTCAATCGGGCCGTCCGTCGACATTCCGATCTTCGAAGGCGGCCGTCTCCACGGCATGCTCAAGCTGCGCCGCGCCCAGCAGCGCGAAGCCGCGATTGCGTATCAGAAGACCGTATTGCAGGCCTGGCGCGACGTGGATAACGCGATGACCGCCTATGGCAACACCCAGCGCCGTCGCAACGACCTCGCGCAGGCGGTCGATCACGATCGCACGGCGCTCGCCGCTGCCACGCAGCGTTATCAGCAAGGTAGTTCGAGTTATCTGGAAGTGGATAGCGCGCAGAGTGCGCTGCTCACGGGCGAAGACCATCTGGTCCAGGCCGATATGGCGCTGCGCCAGCAGCTTGTTGCGCTCTATAAGGCGCTGGGTGGCGGCTGGTCCGTCGTGGGTTAACGCCGCATGATAGCTTTCACAGTTTCACACCCCCAGGTGTGATGGCCGAGGCACATGCCTCGTTGGATGGCCCTGGCGCTGGAACCCGCCAGGGCCTTTTTTTGCCTGAAGCCTTGCGTTACGCCATCAGAAGCGATGCATGATGCCGACGCGATACACCATCTGGTTCACGCCCGACGACGCCCCTGCCGAAGCATCGACGATCTGCGCTTCGTCGAAGTCCGTGCCCGTGTGCGCACTGACGACATGCTGCCATGCGCCCTGAACATAGAGCGAAGTGCGCTTGCTCAGATCGTAGTCGAGCATCATGCTGATCTGGTGCCACTTGGGCACGTAGCTGCCCGCCGTCGACGAAAGGTGCGCCATCGTGAAGGTGTAGGTCGATCCCAGCCAGAGCGTCGGCGTGAAGAAGTACTGCGCGTTCACTTCGAAGTTGTCGAACTTCCACGAGTTCCAGCTTGCGCCGTTTGCGAGGCTGGTGTTTTCGAGCCACACGTTGCTGGTCGGATCATAGACATCGACATGCGACCACGCGGCGGCCACCGCCACCTTCGGGAAGCGATAGCTCGCGGAAAGGCCGATGGTCTGCTGCGAAGCGCCGTCGAACAGATCGCCGGAGGTGATCGCGCCGCTCGTCGTCAAGCCCGGGTTGTTCATCTTCAGGTACGAAGCCGCCGCCGCGAAGTTGCCGTTCTGATAGTTCAGCGTCGCGCCCCACATACGATTGTTGGCGAAGCCGCCCGCCTCGTTGCTGAAGCCGTACATGGCTTCGCCGGTGAGGCCGCGATACGTCGGCGTGACGTATTTGATCGCGTTGTTGACGCGGAAATCCCAGTCCGCGTTATCGCTGTCGAACGGGTGCGTGGCGATATCGCCGGCCCAGTTGCCGGCTGCGGTCAGGCTCGCGAAGCCGTAATCGTCGACGCTCGTGTCGTACTGGCGGCCCAGCGTGATCGTGCCGTAGCGGTCCGACGACAGGCCCACATATGCCTGGCGTCCGAACATGCTGGAGTCCTGGCCAAGCTTGCCGGTGTTGATATTGAAGCCGTTTTCCAGTTTGAAGATCGCCTTGTAGCCGCCACCCAGATCTTCGCTGCCCTTGAGGCCCCAACGGCTGCCCGCCGTGTCGCCGCTGGCCATCGTCCACGCCGAATGGCCACCGGCATTGCTGGTGAAATTCAGGCCTTCATCGATCAAGCCATACAGCGTGACGCTGCTTTGCGCGTGTGCGGCGACGGAGAGGAGGAAAAGCGGCGTCATGGCCGCTACCGACATTGCGGTCTTTTTGATCTTCATCGATACCCTTCAGATACGTTCTGGATTAATTAGAGCGTTTCACCGCTGCGCCGTCGTCGCGGCCTTGCACGGTTCTGCCGGCCGTTCACGCCGAAGCAGAGAGGGCAGTCTAGGTTTAATCAAAAGTCGCTAGAAATCAGGGGCTGAAATTCTCAATTCAAGAAATCGAAACTGACGCGCTCGCAGCGGCGCAGCGCGCGTGTATGGGCGCGTATGGGCATTTCGCGTTGTTTTTCCGGCGATGAGCGGCATGCCGACTGTTGGCGATTCGCCGAAGGCGTCCTTGACCGCAGGACGGTGATATGCATACCCAGCGTGCATCGGGCGCGCAGTCGGCAGCCGCCTCGCGCGAATTTTGGCCGGTTATCATGCGCCAATCCGCTGAACCGGCGGCTTCGCATCGCTACCCTTCGATCGAGCCGCCGCAGCGGGCCACTGTCCGTCCTGCCGGCTGTCGTGGGAAATCCCCGCGAGACCGCGTAACGGGACCGGGCGCTCTCTTAACGCCGGCCATCCTGGCGGCACACCGGTTTGCAGTCACAAGCTGCATCGCCGGTAACACCGGAGATCATCGAACATGATTGCCGTGTATGCGCGCGTACGCGAATGGGCGCGAACCAGCGACCCGGAATTCTCGCGTCTTCATATGGCGACGCGCTCGACGCTCGCTTCCCTGTTGACGGCAACCTTGTGCATGACGTGGCTGATGGTGCGTGATTCGGCCATCACACTGGCCGCGCTCGCCACCTTGTTCGCGATGATCGCGCCGCTTTTCCTGCGGGAGCGGCGCATGTCGGACTGGCTGGTGTCGCTGGCGCTGCTGTTTGTCTGCACTTGCGCGTGCTTTACGCTTTCCGCGCTTACCGCGTCCCATCCCTTCCTGAGCGGCGCGTTGTTATTGTCGATGGTGTTCCTCGGCATGCTCTGCCATGCGCTGGGACCGCGCGCCACCGGTTGCGCCCTGCTCGCGCTCGTGGCGTTTTATCTGGGGCTTTATCTTCATCCTGCGCCGCATGCGCTCGATGCGATGCTTGCGCTCTCTCTGCTCACGCTGCCCGTGATTGTCTGCGTCGGGCGCGTGTTATTGCCGCCGAAGGGCGCAGCACAACCCCTATCGGCACCGGTTTCGATGCGCGCCCTTCTGCAAACCGATCTCGCGATGCTTGCGCGGCATCGCCATCATCTTGCGTGGCGGCCTGCCGCGCTGGCTACGATCGCGGCGCTATTGGCGCTGCTGGCCGGCGACGAAATGTCCACCGAGCGTTCGATGTGGGCGGTCATCAGCACGTTCGTCGTGTTCCTCGGCACGCATTCGCGCGAAGGCACGCTAGCGCGCGTCGGCAAGCGGCTGGTGGGCACGATGCTGGGCGCGGCCGCCAGCGTGCTGCTGGTGTCGCTCTTCAAAGGCACGCCGGGCATGCTGGTGGCGCTGATGGTCCTGTCCGTGTTCGGCTGGGCCTACTTCATCCTGCACGCCTACGCGCGCGGCGTTTTCTTTATCACGCTGCTCGTGGGTCTGGTGTATGGCGAGCTTGGGTTCGCCATCGTCGCGCTCGCGGTTCTGCGCATCGAGGAAGTGGTGCTCGGTTGCCTGATTGCCTTTGCACTGGCCGCCGTGCTGATGCCTTCCTCCGCGACGCGGCGCGATACGGCGTTGCTGACCTGAAGCGCTCACCTCGAATCACGAATACGCCGCATAAACGCCTGCCATCGTCACAAAGCCTTGCAGACGTTTGATGCGCGCGCACCATGTAGCCAGCGACGGATAGTCGATCGTATCGATCTGCGCTTCGTCGAGCAACGCGACCGGCACAAAGCAGGCGATATCGGCGATAGTCGGCATGCGGGTGGCGCACAGGAACGGCGTGCCCATCGCCTCGTTGAACCAGCAGGTTTCGTCGAGCAGACGCAGCAAGGGCCGCGCTTCGCGATCCGCCGCCGGCAACGGCGCGCCGATGTCGTGCAGCACCTGCTCGCGGCGCGCGAACACGCTTTGCGAAAGCGACGTCGCCACGCCCAGCCAGCGCTGCACTTGTGCGCTGACGCGAGCGTCGTTCGCAGACAGCCATGTGCCGCCTGCGTCATAGCGCTGGGCGAGCCACACGAGGATCGCGTGCGCATCGGCGAGCGTGGTCGTGTCGTCCTGCAACACGGGCAGCGCGCCGAGCGGGCTGAGTTCGCGAAACGCCGGCGTATCGTGCTGGCGCGACGGATAACGCTCGACGCGTATGCGTTCGGCTTCCAGCCCGAGCAGGCCCATCAGCAGGCGCGCCTTGTAGCT
Organism: Paraburkholderia sp. J69-1; assembly: GCF_905220255.1. Classification (NCBI taxonomy): domain Bacteria; kingdom Pseudomonadati; phylum Pseudomonadota; class Betaproteobacteria; order Burkholderiales; family Burkholderiaceae; genus Paraburkholderia; species Paraburkholderia sp. J69-1. The sequence goes on from NZ_CAJMZG010000005.1 coordinate 178,735, forward strand.
GTCGCCGCATAGTTCGTCATCGTAGAGTTTGAGCATGGGCGGCCTCACAGGTCGAGCGTCAGCGTGGGCGTGCGTGCGCGCGAAACGCACACCAGCATGCAGTCGTTGGCGGCGCGTTCGCGATTGTCGAGCCATGCGTCGCGATGCAGCGGCTCGCCGTCGAGCACGGGCGTCAGGCAGGTGCCGCAAACGCCTTGCTCGCAGGATGTCGGCACATCGACGCCCTGTGCGCGCAGCGCGTCGAGCAGGCTCGTGTGCGCGGGCACCTCGACGCTGCCGCCGCTACGGGCGAGATGCACGGTGAAGGCGCGCTCTTCGTCGTCGCCGGGCTGTGTTGTCTGCGGCGTGCTTTGCACAGGCGTGCGCGGCGCGATATCCATGCGCACGAGAGGCTGTGCGATCGGCGTGATGCGCGCCGATGCAGGCGCTTCGGCAAATCTGAATACGGCCTCACTTTCCGCCGATTTTTCAGCCACCGCCGCTGCCATCGCTTCTAGCGCATCGCGCAGCGCGTTGAGCCGCGTCTGATGCGCGCGTTGAAGCGCCAGCCGTTGCGCCGCGTCGAAATCGCCGGGCACAATGCCGTGCACGCGCGTCTTGCCCGACTGCACAGGCTGCAGCACGAAGATCGCCGACGCTGCCGCGCCGTCGAGCGATTCGACCGTCAAGGTCTCGCACGCGCCTTCGAAGGCTGCGCATTCGGCGGCATCGGCGTTCGGCAATACGTAGGCCAGCAACGCGCACTGCACGCTGGCGCGATCGGCGTCGATGGTCGTGCTGCGCAGCGGCGCGAATGCGTTTGCCGTCACGCCTTCGAATGAATCGATTTCCGGCAACGCCGGTGTTTCGCCGTGCGCAGTCCGGCAAGTCCACACGAAGCCGTGGCGCTCGATCGCCGGCCAGGTGCTCACGCGAATCGGCGGCGCGCTCGCCTGCGGATGCGCGGGCACCATGCGGCACGCGCCCTCGCCGCTTGCGAACTGCCAGCCGTGATACTGGCATTGCAGCGTATCGCCGCGATGATGGCCGAGCGACAAACGCACGCCGCGATGCGGGCAACGGTCTTCCCAGACATTGACGCGCCCATCGTCGGCACGCCAGACCACGAGCCCGACGCCTGCCAGTTCGGTGCGATGAATCGCCGCGTTATCGAGCGCGCCCGCCGCACACAGCGCATACCAGCGCAACGGCTCCTGCTTCGCCTCATTCATGTTGCGCTCCTTGTGTCGATGTCGTTCCATAGATCACGCCGCGCGCGCGCAGCCAGCGCCGGTACGCCACCGACATCGCATCGGCCAGCACCGGATGCTCGCTGCCCGCTTCGAGCGGCAGACGTTTGGGCACCTGGTTCACGAGAATCTTGATGTCCTGCGCGAAGATGGTTTGCTGAAAGCCGCGCAATTCTTCGTCGCGGCTCGCATCGTCGAGATAGCTCATGACCGTGTGCGCGACACACCACGCTTCATCGAGCGGCTGCACGAACAGCGCGATCACATCGAAGCGCGACGGCTGTGGCGGACAGGTCTTGTAGAGCACGGCGATAAAAGGCCGCGCCACACGATACACGTACTGCACGTCGAGCCCCGCATCCGCCGTCATCGCCGCGCGTGGCTGATAGAAACGGCAATCGCGCGCGTAGAGTTCATCGTTTACTTCGTCGTGCTCGATGCGATACGGCGCGACTTCGGTATGCGGTTCGACGCCCAGATAACCCGTGTGCACGAACGGAAAATGCCCCATGTCGAGAAAATTCTCGACCGCGCGCAGCCCGCTCACATGCACGCGAAACGCGCCTGCGTGCAGCAGACGGCGATCCGGTTCGGCCGTTTCGGGAATCTCCACAATCGCCGCACGCGGCTCGCCCAGGCACGCCCACAGCACGCCATGCTGCGCATGAGCGCGACAGCGCGCGCCGGTATCGCGGCGCGTAACACTCGCTGCGCGCACGATACCATCACGCGGGTCGACATCCAGATCGAAATCCAGATCCACACCGAGCAGGCGTGTGCGCCCCGCACGCGCGCCGTCGAGCGCCGCCACGGGATGCCAGTCGTTCCAGACCTGCACGTCGCGCGACGCGTCTTCATTCGTCTGCATCTGTCACTCTCCTCGTTGCGCGCGCAACTTCATTGCGCGAGGCTGCCCTGCACGCCATCGACAAACCAGTCGAGCCGATTGGCGTCATTCGCCGAAAGCGTCATGCCCGCCGCCACACGCGTCTGCCCCTTCTGATCCTTGATCGGCCCCGCGAACGGATCGAGCGTCCCCGCGACCAGCGCCGCGCGACGTTGCGCCAGCGCGCGCATTGCTTCAGGCGGCACGGCCTGCGTGTTGACGTGCACGAGATCGGTGATGCCTTCTTTCACGCCCCAATACACGGGCTGATTCGTCCACGTGCCCTGGCGCACCGCTTCGATCGCCTTCACGTAGTACTTGCTCCAGTCATACGCCACCGAGCCTAGATGCGCGTGCGGCCCCCACTGACTCATATCCGAATCCCAGCCGAACGCGTGCACATGATGCGCTTCGGCCACGCTCATCGTTGCGGTGGAGTCGGTATTCTGCATCAGCACGTCGGCGTTCAGGCCGATCAACGTTTCCGCGGCCTGGCGCTCCTTGCCCGGATCGAACCAGCTGCTGACCCACACGACTTTCACGACCGTCTGCGGCGCGACCGAACGCGCGCCGAGCGCAAACGCGTCGATATTGCGGATCACTTCCGGGATCGGCACCGAACCGACAAAGCCCAGCACATGCGTCTTCGACGTATAGCCCGCGACCACGCCCGCCAGATACGCAGACTCGTAGACCTTGCCGTTGAAGTTGCCGAAATTGCGCGCGCTCTTGTAGCCCGAGCAATGCAGGAACACGGTGTCCGGGTAATCGCGCGAGACCTTCATCATCGCATCCATATAGCCGAACGACGTGCCGATCACCACCTTGTCGCCCTTTGCGGCGCGGTCGCGGAACACGCGTTCGGCATCGGCGTTTTCGGGCACATTCTCGATTCGCTTGAGCTTCATCTCGTCGCCCAGCACCTTCTGCGCGGCGCTAATGCCGCGTTCGTGCGCGTACGTCCAGCCCGCGTCACCGGGATTGCCGAGATAGACGATGGAGACGTCAAGCGGCGCGGTGGCTGCGGTCTGGGCGGTTTGTGTGGCGTGTGCGTCGATCGCGCCCGCCAGCGCGACAGCAACCATCGACGCAATCGAGGCACGTCGAACGAGGCGGGCAAACGTAGGCATTGCGCTAAAACGGGATGCGGCGGAAATAGCGGGCGTCTTCATGTGAGCGTTCCATTCAGGGCGCGAGGTTAGAGACCGGATCGTGCAGCAGAGAATTTGTCATGCGTGATGCCCAGCCCGTCGAGCGCTTCGCAGACGATCTGCGCGAGTGCTTCAGGCTGGGCCAGCTGCGGAACGTGCCCGCAGTCGATCGAGCGCACCAGCGCGCCGGGCACGAGCGCCTGCATGCGCCGCTGCAAGGGCAACAGCACCGAACGGTCGCGCCGCGCCTCCACATAGATGCGCGGCACGCTGCCAAAACGCGCCGCGCTCAAGGTGGCGACGAGCGCGCGACCGCCTTCGGCCTGCGGCGTCAGCAGACTGGCGGCGCGGCGGGCGGCATCGGGCGGGCAATCGTGCAGGAAGATGTCGAGCGCGGCCTCGGCGGGCACGCTCGAAACGCGGGCATCGTCGCTCCAGACGAGATACGGCGCGATGCCGCTCGCGTTCTCGACCTCCGCGCGCGCGGCTTCAACGAGATCGCCGTAGCCCATGCCGGAAGGCAGCATCATGCCGGCCACGTAGACAATGGCCGCCACGCGCACGGGCATGATTTCCGCGACCTGCGACGCGATCACGCCCGCACCGCTATGCGCGACGATCACGCACGGGCCGTCGAACGCATCGAGTTGCGCGCGAACGGCATCGACATACGTGTCGAGCGTGATATCGCCAGGCGCCGCGGCGTGTGCAGCGTCGTGTGCAAGATCGGCGCCGTTGCCGGGCAGATTGATGGCGTGCGGATGCCAGCCGCGCGCACGCATCGGCGCGAGCCACGCGTCCCACGCCCACGCGCCCTGCCACGCGCCGTGGATCAGCAGCATGCCGGCCGCGCGCGTCATCGGTAGGTCCTCCGGTAGCAGGCCTGCAGATGATCGCCAACGGTAATCGGCGCGTACTTGCCCGCCTCGCCCGGCGTCGCCGTGATGCAGGTGACGAGATAGTCCGGGCGACCGGTGAAGAAAAACGGCATCGAGTAGCGCTCCTGCCCCGAGACATTGACGACGCGATGCAGCGTCGAGCGGTAGCGGTCGTTGGTCCAGCGCGCGATCAGATCGCCGAGGTTGACGACGAACGTGCCCGGCAGCGACGGCACGTGAATCCAGGTCTCGCCGTCTTCGACTTGCAGGCCGCCGTGCCCGTCCTGCCAGAGCAGCGTGAGGCAGCCGAAATCGGTATGCGCGCCGCAGCCTTTCTGGCCCGGCAACGCACCGGCCGGTTGCGGCGGATAGTGCAACAGACGCAGCGTGGCCATGGCGTCGGCGCAAAAGCCGTCGAAATAGTCTTCGGCAAGATCGAGCGCCAGCGCAAGGCCCCGCGTGAGACGCTTCGAAAGCGCGTAGAGCGCATCGAAATACGCCTGCATCGCCGGGCGAAACGCCTCCGAATGCGTGGGCCACTGGTTCGGCCCGCAATTGAAGGTGCGGGCGAGCACAAGCGGATGATCGGCGGCAAGTTCGTTGCCGATATAAAAGCCTTCTTTCAGGTCCGGCGGCGTGCCCGCTTCCAGCACCTGAGCGCGCAGCGGCTCGTAGCCGCGATTGCATGGCGAAAGCGCCTTGTCGATGCGGCGTTTCTCGGCATCGCCGAGCGCGAAGAAGTGTTCGGACTCGCGGCGCGCAGCCTCGATCAGCGTTGGCGGCACGCCATGATTCGCGATGTAGAAGAAGCCTTTGTCGGCACAGGCCGCGTGCAGCGCCGCGCCAACGCGCGCGCGATCTTCAGCGTGCACCGAAAACAGCCCGCCGATGTCGATGACGGGCAGCGTGGCCGTGGGGACATCGAGCGCATCGAAGGACGCGAGGTTGGGCAAGCTGGCTGACATGCGCATTCCTTGCAGACGGATTTCAGGCAAGTCTAGCGGCGCCGGGGTGCTCAAAAAAGCACAGAAAAGCGCGCATAGTGATGCCGTTTCGGCATCGGCCAGCGCGTGCGTAGATTGCGGCTGGAAACAGCCGCGTGTGTGAACGACTTCAAGACGTTAAACGACGGGCTCGTCTTGCTCGCGTTGTGCGATCGCTTCGGCGAGCAGGCGCACGAATGCGTCAAGCGCCGGCGTCATGGTGCGGCCGGCGCGCGCGTAGGCGCCGAGTTCGGAGACCAGCGGACGCGGCGAGCGCAGCGGAATGTGCAGCAGCAAGCCATCGGCGAAATCGTTTTCGAGGCCCAGGCGTGTCTGGAAACCAACGCCGTGCCCGCGCGCCGCGAGGCGCCGCATCAACTCGATCGAATCGCTTTCGAGCACGGTGTCGAGCGGCTTGGCGTAGCGGCGGATCAGCGGCTCGAGCAGGCCGCCGATCGACAGCCGCGCGTTGCCGAGCAGCAACGGAAAGCGCGCGCATTGCGCGAACGTCACGCTCGATTCGGCGGCAAGCGCGTGACCCGGCGCGACGATCGCGCCCAACTGGAAGCGCCCGACGGCGAGTTGCTGCAGGTCGCCCGTGTGCGGCAGCGAGAACGCCAGGCCTAGATCGGCATCGCCATCGAGAATCATGCGCCGGATGGCCGCCGAACCAGCCGTGTGCACGTGAAAGCGGATGCCCGGATAGCGCGTGAGCATGCGCTCCACCACGTCGGGCAGCAGACTGGTGTTCAGACCTTCGACGGTCACGACCGAGATTTCGCCGCGCCGGATGCCGCGCAAGGCGTCCATCTCGCTGTCGAAGCGGCGCGCGTCCTGCAGCACGGTAATGACGTGACGCGCGAACGCTTCGCCGGCGGCAGTGAGCGCAAGGCCGCCCGGCAAGCGCTCGAACAGCGGCGTGCCGACTTCGGCCTCGAGTTTCAGCAACTGGCGATTGACCGCGGAAGAAGCGACATGGAGTTGCCGCGCGGCTTCGCGAATCGAACGATGGCGGCGGATGGCGTCGAAGTAGCGCAGCGAGCGCGCGTGAATATGCGAGGCGAGTGCGTCGGGATGGGCGGGCTTGCGCATAGGCTGAGCGAGGGTTGGTCGTGGGTCGCAGGTCACTTTAGGGAGCAATCAGCATAACCGACCAGAAACACGGATACCGTGCGCCTTGCGAAGTTTCTTTACTCCGACAAATGCAAAAATGACTGATTAATAAATTAAAAACATATGAGCATTGTCTGAATATTAAATCTTGTTTTAATTATTTTACTCGCTATACTTTACTTCCAAATAAAGCTCAATTTAATTCCGTGCCGCAATCGTCGAGAATACTGACGATCAGGTCAAATATGGAGCGAACAAACGACATGTCACTGCGCCCGGGGAGGCCCCTCAATCCGACCGACAGGTGAAACTTATGTTTGCCTTCGTGATCATGGTGGCCGTTGCCGCTTTCGTCCCGTATGTGGCCACGCCGGCCATTCAACACGCTGTTAGCCCCGGCACAGCGACTCATCAAAGTCAGGACAGTCCTGTTCCGCCTGTACAGAGTACGGTTGCGATAGCGCCGGCAGTCGACGTTAGTTCAACGACGCCGGATCAATAGATATCCGCTTCGCTCGCTTCCGGTTTATTGATACGACGATTTTAATTTCTAAATGCCCTCCCGGTTCGCCGGGAGTGGGTTAGGTGCGGCCCTGTGGAAAATGCCCGCCTGGCGCCGGAATTTCAACCCAATAATACTTGCCTTCTTCCCAAACCGACCACATTGGCGCCGAGTAGGAAGGATCGCAGATTGCCCCAACCGCGATCCCAATCAATGCGGGATTTTTCCACGCGCGTGCATAAACGGTCGATCCGCAGACAGGGCAGAAAAACGTTTCGAATATTCCGCCGGTGGGCGTTGGCCGCTCATAGCGCGTTGCGGTGCCGGTGATCTCGACGGACTCGCTCGGGTAATAGGCCAATACGCCAAACGGCGATCCGGTACGCCGCTGGCAAGCGCTGCAATGGCAAGCGATAACCGTTGTGCTCGCACCTGTTAGAGCAGCAGAGAGTTGACCGCATTGGCATTTGGCGTTCATTGGAGCCTCCGTGTGGATTCATAGTGTAAGGCAGGGCATTTGTGAGGATGCCTATTGCGCGCGATCGAGACATCGCGACACGGTACGACTAAGGTATTCTCCTGACCATTGTGAAGTATTAAAACAACAGCCAAAAGGAGCCAATATGAACGTCCTCAAAATCGCTGCATTCTCCGATGGCGATACAGGTGGCAACCCAGCCGGAGTCGTTATTGCCGATCAACTCCCACCAGACGATGAAATGCAGCAGATCGCGGCCGAAGTTGGCTTCTCGGAGACGGCCTTTGCCGCGCGCGCCGATAACGATAACGGTTGGCGCGTTCGCTACTTCTCGCCCGCCGCCGAAGTGCCGTTCTGCGGACACGCAACAATTGCCCTCGGCGCAGCGCTGGCGCTCAAACAGGGCGATGGCGTATTTCCACTCGTGCTCAATCGCACCGCCATTACCGTCGAAGCATGGCGCAGCGGCGAACTGGTTTCGGCGGCGCTGCAATCGCCACCCACGCGCAGCGCGCCGGTGCCCGCTGCGCTGCTCGCCGAAGCGCTCGATCTGTTCGGCTTTACGCAAGAGAATCTCGATCACAGAATCGCGCCCGCACTGATTCACGGTGGCGCCGATCATCTGTTGCTAATGCTCGACAGCCGCCAAACCCTCGCAGAGATGCAATACGATTTCGATACCGGGCGCGCTCTGATGATCCGCGAAGGATGGGCGACGATTCTGCTAGCCCACGCCGAAACACCGCAGCGCTTCAACACGCGTAATCCGTTTGCCTTCGGCGGCGTCTACGAAGATCCCGCCACCGGCGCGGCAACGGCTGCGTTCGCGGGCTATCTGCGCGATATTCAGTGGCCGCATGAAGGAGGCATCGAAATCGTTCAGGGCGAGGATATGGGTATGCGCTCGCTTCTGCGCGCCAGAATTACGCCGGAAGCGGGCAGTTCGATCCGCGTTTCGGGCACGGCGCGAATGATGCGTTCCTGAAATCCGCGGAGTTTTTCCACAGAAAACCGGCGCAGTTTCACGCGCCGGATTCACCGCGATTGAAAAGCGCCAGTTGCGCCGCAAAGGCGCGTCGATACGCAGGCCGCGCCTCGCCGCGCGCAACATAAGCGGCGAGATCTGGAAATTCATCGAGCAAACCTGAAGCCTTCAATCTCAGCAATACCGACACCATCAACAGATCGCCCGCGCTGAACGCGCCATCGAGCCAATCCGCAGTACCCAGCCGATCGGCAAGATCGCTTAAGCGCTCGCGAATGCGATCTTCGACAAGCGGCAAACGCTCCGCATACCAGCTTCTATCGCGCTCCTGAAAGCGGATCGTCTGCAGATCGAGAACACGCGGCTCGACCGTATTGAGCGCGGCGAACATCCAGGTAATCGCGCGTGCCCTGGCCTGCGGATCGTCGGGCAGCAAGCCGGAATGCGAGGCGGCGATGTGGTACACAATCGCGCCCGACTCGAACAAGGCGAGCGTACCTTCCTCATAAGTCGGAATCTGCCCGAAAGGATGCAGCGCGCGATGCGCGGGCTCTTTCATCGCACTGAACGAGACCAGACGAACCTCGTACGTCTGACCGGTTTCTTCCAGCGCCCAGCGCACCCGCATGTCCCGCGCCAGTCCCTTGCCGCGATCCGGCGAGCGTTCGAACACGGTAATCACGGGATGCAGTGGAGCGGTCATGCTGCGTTCTCCTTTGCCTGATGGCGCGCCAACGCGGGTATTCAATCAAACGGACGGACCATCGATAGTGCAGTGTAAGGCGTTCGAACTGTCTTTGCGCAACGCACGATCAACGTTCGCATTGGACGTACCCGCGCGCAGCGGCGTATCGAAACCAAACAGCCGTCGCGGCGTGTCCCATTGAATCTGGCGCCTGACGACCGGGTCGGGCACGATAGCCTCGAACAGCGTCAGCAGCGGGCCATAATCGAGCCGCTCGGGCGCGCGCAGAAATGGCCAGTCTGAACCCCACATGCACTGCTCGGGCCCGAATGCGCGCAGCAGTGCATGGGCATACGGCCAGGTGTCCTCATAAGGATGCGAGCCGCGCGAATACTTCTGCCAGCCCGAGAGTTTCACACTCGCCCGGCCAGTATCCGCCAGCCGCAGCAGTGAGTCGAAACCCGCTTGGCCGATACCATCCGCGCTATGCGGGCGACCGCAATGATCGACCACCATCTGCGCCGGCTGATTCGCGAGCCACGGTCCCAGCGCGCTCATCTGGTCGCCCTCCACCTGCACCTGCGCAATCATGCCGAGATCCGCGAGCAAGGCCCAAAGCGGTCCCGCGTTGCGCACTGCGTCAAGCCCCTCCATCGCGGCATTGAGCGCCACGCCCACTACACCGGCGCGCTGCATTGCGGCCAGTTCGCCACGCGCGATAGTGTGGTCGACCACCGCCACGCCGCGAAAGCGCCCTTCCCACGATTCGATGGTGTCGAGCATGCAGCGATTGTCGGTGCGATAGCCGCTCGTCGGGCCAACCAGCAACGCGTGGCGCACGCCATAAGCATCCATCACGCGCACGAACTGGTCCGGCGTACCGACTTCCTGCTGCGCCGGCCGATAAACCGTGTCCTCGCGATACGGAAAGCGCAGGGGATCGAACACGTGACAATGGCAGTCGATCTTGTCGTCGTCGAATACGGACATGGGTTGTTTTCCTCTTCAAACACTTGCAGCAACGCTTGCGCGATCCACCACGCGTCGCGCGCTGCGATAAGCCAGTTCAATCCGCGCTTGCGGATGCAATGACGGCATTGGCATTTCGACGCTCAGCGGCAACGTTCGCGGTAACGCCCGTAACAGAGCGTCGAGCGGCAACGCGCCGTCGCCGGGCGCAAGGCGTGCGGTGCGGGCCTCGCGTATCGCTTCCTCGTCGTTGGCGGGCAGGCTTGCGGGCGCGTCGCAAAGCTGCGCGAACCCAAGCATCTCGGGCGGCATGGCTGCAACGTCGTCGAGCGTACCGCCCGCGCGAGACAGATGCAGGGCGTCGATTAGCACCGCAAGATTGGGTTGAGCCGCTCGCTCGATCGCAGCGCGTGCCTGCGCGAGCGTACCAACATGCCGCCAGCGCATGAATTCCAGATCGATTCGCAGCCCGAATGGTTTTGCCAATTGCGCAAGCGCGGCGAGTTTCTCCGCAAGACGTGCTTCGTCAGGGTCATCGCCCGATACGCTCACACAGCATGCGCCCAGCGACGCCGCCGTTTCGAACAACGGCAGCAAGGAAGCCGGATCGAGTTCGGGCACAACCGGTACGAATTCGACATCGAAAACACCAACGCCCTCGCCGCTCAGCACATCGCGCAACTCGCGTTGCGCCGCACTGCCGGCGATGATCGGATAAGACACGCCGCCAGGCGCGGCCGGATAGAGCCGCAGCCCCACGCCACTGAAACCGGCGCGAGCCGCAAGACACACCCATTGCGTGGGCGCATGGTCGAGCACCGTCAAATGTGCGGCGGCGAGCGGGCGGGCGAGCGGTTCTGCCGGTTTCAATACGTGGCCCTCCCGCCCGTGAGGTCGAAGGTGAAGCCAGTGGTAAAACTGCATGCGGGGCTGACCACCCAGCTCACCATGCGGCCTACTTCTTCGATCTGCAGGAAACGGCCCATCGGAATCTTTGCCTTGCTCGCGACGATATGCTCGTCCGACATTTCGCGAAACAGTTCCGTTTCGACCATGGCCGGCGCGATGCAGTTGATCAGCACGTTGTCGTGAGCCAGTTCTTTGGCCGCCGATTTAGTAAATGCGATCACGCCCGCCTTCGCTGCCGAATACGCCGAAATGAATTGCACGCCTTCTTTACCCGCGATCGACGCGACATTGAGAATGCGTCCGCCGCCGCGCTTGCGCATATGCGGCACTGCCACGCGGCAGGTATAAAACACGCTGTTCAGATCGACGGCCAGCACCTGATGCCAGGCGTCGAGCGGATATTCCCAGCTCGGCGCCACCGGCCCGTTGATACCCGCGTTGTTGACGAGAATATCCACACACCCCAGCGCTGCAACCGTCGATTCGAAGGCTCGCTCAACCGATTCGTATGACGAAACATCGACGGATTCCAGATGATCGGGCGTAAAACCCAGACGCTTTGCATCGCAACCCGCGGTATCGAGATCCCAGACTACGACGCGTGCGCCATCCGCCTTGAGCTGGCGCGCGATGCCCAGCCCGATGCCGCGCGCGGCGCCCGTGACGATAGCGACCTGGCCGTCGAGAGTGTGACTCATGGCTAACATTTCCTTTGAAGTTCAAGTGCGGGAATTCGCGAGTGGATCGAGAACAATCCGTTTGATGTCCCCGACCACAAAGAGGTACGAGAGCGCGCCCATCAGCGTGACGGCCGAAATGAATGCGAGTGCGTAGACAAACGATCCTGTTGCGTTGACGATCAAACCGATCACCAGCGGCGTGACAATGCCAGCGGCATTCGCGAACAGATTGAAAATGCCGCCGCTCAGGCCGAGCAGACCCTTTGGCGCGATATCGGAAACAATCATCCAGGCGAGCGCCGACATGCCCTGCGCAAAGTACGCCACGCAAAGAATGGCGATGACCGCGGCCGTCGAATCGACGTAATTCGCCGTTGCGATCGTCGCCGCCAGCAGCAGCCCGGAGATCACCGGCAGCTTGCGCGCCCAGTTCAGCGAAACGCCACGGCGCAGCATGGCGTCGGAGACCCAGCCGCCGGACAGCGTGCCCACCGAAGCCGCAATAAACGGCAGCACGGCGACGATGCCCACCTTTAGCCACGGCATATGCCGCTCGGTGGCGAGATAGGTCGGAAACCACGTGAGGAAAAACACATTGGTCGAGTTGCAGGCGAACTGGCCAATGCAGATGCCGAACATGCTGCGGTGGCGCAGCAATGCGCCCACATCCGACCAGCGAAAGCGTGTCACTTCCTGGCTGCCGTCGATCACGCCACCGCCGCTCGCGATATGGTCGAGTTCCGCACGATTGGCCCGTTTCGACTGATGCGGCTCGTGAAAGCGCATCAGCCACACCGCGCCGAACGCCACCCCGACCGCGCCAACCATGCCAAACAGCGCACGCCAGCCGTAGCGTTGTTCGAGCCAGAACAGCAGCGGGCTCAGGAACGCAAGGCCCACATATTCGGCGAAGGTGTAGACGCCCGTGGCCCGCGCGCGCTCGCTTTGCGGAAACCAGATCGCCACGACGCGGCTATTGGTGGGAAAGCACGGCGCTTCAGCCGCGCCGATCAAAAGACGCATGATGATCAGCGAGACGAATCCCGTTGCAAGTCCCTGCAAGCCGGTGAAAAACGACCACAGGGTCAGCGCGAAAAAATACGTCCAGCGCGTGCCGATTCGATCAAGTAACAGGCCGCCGGGAATCTGCGAAGCGGTATAGGTCCACGAAAACGCGGAGAAAATCACGCCCATCAGCGCGGGCGTCAGCCCCAGATCGTGACTCATCGCGGGAGCGGCAATGCCGGCTACGCTGCGATCGAGGTAATTGATCATCGTGCCGATCGAGAGCAGCGCGAGAATGCCGAATCGCGTGCGGGTACGCGCGGCGCTCATCGTCGCCGGATCGGCACAGGCGCCGAGCGCCCTGGATGTCTGGACTGGGTTCATCGCGTCTCCATCATTGATTTTTGCCACGCCGCCGGGTTCTTGAAGCCCGTTTCTGGTCGGTGCGGTCCTTGATGGAGATACTAGGGAAGTGCCGCACGGCTGTCGTATGCCGAGTTTCAGCTATCCTATAACTTTTGGTTAATGGCCCGCCGCGCGGGCCTCAGGAACGGCAATGCGCTTCAAACTCCGGCAAATGGAAGTGTTTCGTGCGGTGATGCTGACGGGGTCGATCAACGCCGCCGCCAAAATGCTCTACGTGTCCCAGCCCGCCGTGAGCAAGCTGGTCTCGCACACCGAAACCACGCTGGGACTGCGCCTGTTCGAACGCACCAAAGGCCGCCTGATTCCCACGGCGGAAGCGCAGGCGCTGTTTCGTGAAGTCGAGCAGGTTTATCAGTCCGCGCTGCGCGTGGATGAATTCGCGCGCGCGCTGGCGCTCGGTCCATCCAGTCTGTTGCGCGTGGCGTGCAGCCCGTCGCTCGCAACCACGATCGTTGCCCCCGCAATCGTCGAGCTGAAACGCAGATTGCCGGGTCTGCGGGTCGACTGGCACACGACCCTCATGGCGGAAATGCCGATGGAGGTCTTGAGCAAGACGGTCGACCTGGCAGTGACTTCGATGCCGATTGAGCACGAACATCTGGAAGTCGTACCGTTCATGCGCGGACGCATGGTGTGCGCGCTGCCGTCCGGGCATGCGCTGGCGTCGCAGGAACGCATTGCGCTGGCCGATCTCCAGTCCGAACCGATGATCCTGTTTCGCCGCGATATTCCCTTCGGCACCGTGATCGTGCGCGCCTGCCAGCATGCGGACGTCGATCTCACTTCGGTTGTGGACGTCACGCACGCCGATCAGGCGCTCGCACTTGTGCGCGGCGGTCTGGGCCTTGCGATCGTCGATGAATTCGCCGCGCAAGGTGCCGCTTGCGCCGTGCGGCCGCTGGTCGAGAATCTGGAAATGACGGCGACCTTCGTTTATTCGAAGTTCTCGGCGCCGCCGCAAAGCGCGACGCTCCTCATGGAAGCGATTTACGGGCGTGCCGTGCAGCTTGGGCGGCAGCAAGGACATGGTCCTGATATCACGTAAATCGATAATAGGAATCACAAGATGTCATTGGCGTTATTTCAGACGGACGTGCATCATCCCCTCATCAATCGCCCATTCTGGAGTATCGCAATGAAGATGAACGCAATCATTTGGCCCGAAGATTACACGCCCGGTTTCACAGATAATTACTGCTCTAACGAAGTAATCGTGGCCGGTCTGAGTGCGGCCGATGTCTGGCCACTGCTGAGCACGCCGTCGCACTGGCCAACCTATTACGCCAATTCGGCGAACATCCGCTTCCACGACGGCAAAGGGCCGGAACTGCAGGATGGCGCGCGCTTCTACTTCGAAACCTTTGGCTTTCCGGTCGAGTCGCAATGCACGGAATTCGTCGCGCCCGCGAACGGCGAGCCGGGCCGCGTTGCATGGCACGGCTGGGCGGGCGAAGGCGACACGCGTCTGGACGTCATCCACGCCTGGCTGGTTGAAGATCTCGACGGTGGCCGCGTGCGCATCCTTACGCAAGAAAGCCAGAAGGGCAAGCCGGCCGTTGATCTGCGCAATGCCAAACCGAATCCCATGATCAACGGTCATCAGGACTGGCTCGACGGCCTCGTTGCGGCAGCCCGCGCGCGCAAGCAAGGCTGATCGATATCGTTGCGTACGCAACAGGCTGGTTGGGCTGGCTCAAGCTGAGCCCCCAGCATTAAACCGCCCAATCCGGCAGCGACGCTTTGATATCGGATAGAGCAACGGGGCGCGCAAACAGGAAACCTTGAAGCTCGGTGCATCCCTCATGCACGAGTATGTCGCGTTGCTGTTCGGTCTCGACGCCTTCCGCGATAACCGCAATATTCAAGTCCTTACAGAGCCCGACGATCGAACGGACAATTGCCCGCGATTTCCGGCTCTCTTCCACGTCCTTCACGAAGCTGCGGTCGATCTTGATACTCGTGAACGAAAAGTCCCGAAGCAGGCTGAGCGACGAATAGCCGGTACCGAAATCGTCCATTGCAATCCCAATGCCGAGTGCGCGAAGCGAATTCAGCACCGAGCGCAAGGTCTCGGACGATTCGAGCAATGCGGTTTCCGTGATTTCGATTTCGAGTTGCGACGCCGGCAGACCCGACTCGCGAATAACCTGCGCCATGGTATCGACGAAATCGATACGCGTGACCTGCGCGGCCGAAACGTTGACGTGAAGTCTTAATGGCATCGGCAATTGCGCCGCGTCGAGACACGCCTGACGAAGTACCCAGGCGCCCAGCTCTGGCATCAAACCACGCTCTTCTGCAAGCGGAATGAATTTCGACGGCGGGATATTGCCGTGTCGCGGATGCGGCCAGCGCAGCAGCGCTTCGCAAGCAGTCGGCATACCGGAGATGCCGTCGACGATCAACTGATAGTGAATCCGCAGATCTTCCGCGCTCATCGCACGCCGAAGCTCGAATTCGAGTTCGTTGCGCTGGCTGGCCGCATCATGCATATCGCCTTCAAAAACGCGGAAGCAGTTGCGCCCGGCCGCCTTGGCCGCATAAAGCGCAAGGTCCGCGCGCTCCAGCGCTTTATCGGCGACGTCCACACCCCGAGGCAGCTCGACGATACCGATGCTGACACCAATGGATGCTTCGCCCCGGCTCAGCGCGAACGGCTTCGAGAGCATCTCGATACATCGCATGGCCAGCGCCCTGGCATCGTCGACGCCTCTGGGCGTGTTGAGAATAATGGTGAACTCATCGCCGCCGAGGCGCGCCAGTTGATCGCCCTCACGCACGCTCGCGGCAAGACGTTGCGCGACCGCACGCAATAATTCGTCGCCGGAATGATGCCCAAACGTGTCGTTGACCGACTTGAAGCGGTCGAGATCGAGATACAGCAGACAAAACGGCTGACTGCGCCGCAGATCGGCAAGCCGATGCTGCAGTTTCGCGTGGAACGCAAAGCGGTTCGGCAGGTCGGTCAATGGATCGTGTAGCGCCAGATGACGAACCTGCTTCTCGGCGGCGTGCCGCAGCGTGACATCTTCGAGCGTCGATACCCAGCCGCCGTGGGACAACTGCCGGGTCGTCACGGAGATCACGCGATTCGCCAGATTGACTTCGGTTGCGGTATCCGGCGTGGAGCTTGCCGCAATCACGCGGCGAAACTGTGTCATGAGCGCTGCGCGGTTCGCGGACTGTCCTCGCAATTGCTTGCCAATGCGCCACAGCAACGCACTGAGGCTCGCGCCCGCCGCTGGCGCTTCGTACATATCGAACAGCAACGAGAACTGCCGGTTCGCGATGACAAGGCGCTCCTGCTGGTCGAACAGACACAGGCCCTGACGCATATTGTCGAGCGCGAGATCGAGGTTGCGCCGGGTCGCTTCCAAAGTAAGTGCCGACTCCTGTTGCTCGGTGCGATCCCGCGTGATCTTCGCGTAGCCGAACAACTCGCCCGCATCGTCGTAGATGGGCTGGATCACCACATGCGCCCAGAACTTGCCGCCGTCCTTGCGCAGACGCCAGCCCTCAGCTTCGAATTTGCCCGTCTCGCGCGCCTGCCGCAGTCCGCTTTCGGGTGAGCCACGCATGCGCGCTTCCTCGGTGTAGAACAGCGAGAAGTGCCGCCCGACGATCTCTTCGGCGCTATAACCCTTGGCCCGTTGCGCGCCGGCATTCCAGTTCGAAACGCAGCCCCGGGTATCGAGCATATAAATCGCGTAGTCGGTGACGCCTTCGACCAGCATGCGAAAACGTCGCTCATGATCGAGCGACTGCTGCTGTATGCGGCGCGCTTCGGTCCGGTCCTGCGTCAGCACCGCGTACCCAAACAGCTCGTTGCCCGCGTGATAGATCGGCTCGATAACCACATGCGACCAGACGCTCACGCCGTCTTTACGCACGCGCCATCCATCGCCCTCGAAGCGCCCTTCGCGCATTGCGGCGCGCAGTTCGCGCTCGGGCCTACCGCTCGCCTGATCGTCGGCGGTATAGAGCGAGCCATAATGCCTGCCGACCACATCGTCTTGGCAATAGCCGCCGGACATCTGTGCGCTCGCGCTCCAGTGTGAGATCAGACCATCGGCATCGAGCATCAACATTGCGTGCTCCGCCCCGCTTACTGGAGACCGGCTCACGTCTTCGCCTTCGGCGGGCATGGTGTCGAAGGCCGCAATATCGGTGCAATCGCGCGTGATCTTGGCGAAGCCGAACAATTCGCCTTGCGGGTCGCGCAGCGCATCGATTACGACATGGGCCCGAAACGCCGTGCCATTCTTGCGCAGGCGCCAGCCATAGGCTTCGTATCGCCCTTTCGTTCGCGCCACGTGCAGGTTGCGCGCGGGAATCTGATTCAGGCGATCTTCGCGGCTATAGAAACAGGAAAAGTGCCGCCCCAGTATTTCCTCTTCCCGATAGCCTTTCTTCTGCTCGGCGCCCGAATTCCACGTGGCGACGAAGCCGTCAATGTCCAGCATATAGATCGCATAGCGCGTGATGCTCTGAACGAGAAGCTCATACACGTCATTGTGCGGCTGTACGCGCGAAAGGCTATTCATGGTCGATGAAGTTCGATGAAACGACGTTTGCTGGGGCATTCGCATACGTCGTTGACCGACCGCCGAAGCCTGCGTAACCGGAATTACGGCATCAGCTTCCATGACTTGAGAGCAGCAGGCATTGTTTTCGAAGAATTACTGAAATCGTATCGAAAGCCATGCCCTGGCGCTGTGCAGCTTCACGAGGCGCGCCGGATGGTCCGTAAATCCGACCAGCAGTTTAACGGGAACGATGGAAACACGTTCGGCTACCCAGCGGATGTTCAACGCAGTTCGGATCATTGACGATGGGACGCACGCGTGTCCAGGGGTTCCGTGATCGTCAGCAAAATGACAAACGTCACTGCCGAAATCACCGACATGAAGCCAAACACGTAATCCCATCCGAAATGATCGAGCAGCAATCCGGCGATGAATGGCGTCGCCGCGCCGCCAAGCTGCCCGCCCATATTGACGATCGCGTTCGCTAGCGGAAACTTTGCTTTCGCGACAAACGACGTCGGGTAGACCATATATGCGGAAAAGCCGACACTCAACGCCACCCCCGCCAAGAAGATAACGAAACCGTATAAAACTGGCGATGTGGGCGACTGGATCAGCACGACCATCATGACCGCAGTGGCGATCGCGGAGAACATCATGCCCGGCTTGCGACGCCTGCCAAGCACGCGATCCGAAAGCCAGCCGCCGAGGATGTTGCCGACTACCGCGCCCACCCACGGCGCCGCCGCCACAAAGCCGGTTCCGGCCACACTGAACTTCTTCACGTTGAGCAGATACGTGGGTATCCATGCCAGCATCACGCTGGAAATGCCGAGCTGGCAGCAATAGCCGAGCGCGCAGCCGTAGATGTTCCATGAAGTCAGCACTGTGCGCGTGGTTTCCAGCGGCTTCTCGCTGCGCACGCGCGTCAACCGGTCGAGCCACGGCATGGCTTTCGTGCGCTCGATGTGCATGGCGCTGCCCGCCTTCGGGCTCGCCGTGTCGATCAGTTCGCGCTCCGCCTGATTGACCGCGCGGCTATCGGCCGGCTTATCAGCCACCATGAGATACCAGATGATCGAGAACAGTAAGCCCGGCACCGCGAAGACGACAAAGATCGCCTGCCATCCCCAAACCGAAATCACCGCAGCGCCAAGAATCGGTGTGATGACCGGACCGAATTTCACGGCCGATAGAAACAATCCCGAAGCGGTGCCCTTTTCTTTCGCGGGAAACCAGTTGTTGATCGTCGCGGCAATGCCAAGCGGCAGCGGCCCTTCGGCGAAGCCAAGCGCGAGGCGGCAGAGTTTGAGCGTCAGCAGCGAACCGGCCATCCCCGTGAGCGCCGTGGCGATCGACGTCAGGATCATCGAAATGGGCAGCGCACGCCGTACGCCAAAGCGCGAAATAATGAGCGCCGAGGGCACTTGCGCAAGCGCATAGGCGATCAGAAACACGCTGACGAGCGCGCCGGCTTCGGCGTTCGTCATCGTGAATTCCTTGCGCAGGAATGGCAGCGCGATGCCGAGATTGGCGCGATCGGCGGCGGCTACCGTGTAAATCAGAAAGAAAAGCGTAGCGACGACCCAGCGATAACGCGTAGGGCGCGCCGACGCTGCAAGCGCATTTGCCACAGACAACGCGGTGTCCTTTTCCATGTGTCTCACTCCATGTTTTTCTATCGTGATGCGCCCTGGTCGCACCGAATCGTGACCGAATTGCGTCCGAGTCGCGACCGAATCGCGCCTCAGGTCAGACCGAAACTGCGCAGCGTCACGTCGAGCCCCATCAATTCAACCGTCGTGGCGCCCTCGCGGATCTTCTCGCGGAACGCCTGTTCCTTCGCCTCGCGCTCCCGGCTGACCTGGACGACGCGTTCGACATCATGCTGCGGCACCACCACCACGCCGTCGATGTCGCCAACCACGATATCGCCCGGATGAATCCGCACATCCCCAATCGTGACCGGCACGTTAAGCTTGCCCGGCTGGTTTTTGCCCGTGCCCTTGATCGACAAACCGCGCGCGAACACCGGAAAACCCTGCTCGATGATCGTGCCGGCATCGCGCACCGCGCCGTGAATAACCAGCCCCGCCAACCCTCTTTGCAGCGCGAGTTCGGTGAAGACATCGCCCCACGGGCCGGCTTCGAGAAAGCCCTTTGCGTCGACCACGAGCACGTCGCCCGGTTTCACCTTCAGCATGGCGTAATGGAGCATCAGGTTGTCGCCGGGGCGCGTATCCACCGTGACGGCCGGACCGGCGACGCACATGGACGGATGAATCGGTTTGATGCCGCTATCGAGCGCGCCGTAAGCGCCCTGGGCTTCGTAAATCGTCGCGCTGCCGAGCACACGCAGGGCGGCAATGGCTTCGACCGATGTCTCTTGACTGCTCATGTTAGTTCTTTGAAATTTGATCGTGCGGCTAGTTTTAGATAAAGTCTGAGCGATATCAAACATCGTTTTTTGAGCTTTAGTTCAATAAAAATGAATCTTAGGCAAGTTCGCTATTTTTGCGCCGTGGTCGAGGCCGGCAGTGCGGCCGACGCCGCCGACGCGCTCTACGTGGCGCCTACGGCCATCAGCATGCAGTTAGCGCAGCTTGAGGCACATCTCGGCGGAGCATTGTTCGATCGCTCGCGCCGGCCGATGGAACTCACTTCGCTCGGCAAATACTTCTATCCGCGTGCAAAGGAACTGCTATCGCATTTCGGGCGGCTCGACGACGAGGCGCGCGGCATTGCCTCGGGACAACGCGGCTGGCTTGGCATCGGCTTCGTGCGTTCGGTGGCGTTTTCGGTGTTGCCGGCTGCGGTGCGGCGCTTTCGCGAGCGATGCCCGGACGTGCATCTCGATCTGGTCGAAGCGCTTTCCGAATATCAGCCCGAGCGCCTGCGGCAAGGTCGCATCGACCTAGGCATCGCACGATTTATCGGCCCGTTCGATACCAGCCCGGATCTCGAGTACACGGTGATGCTCGACGAGCCTTTCGTAGCCGTCATCCCAATCGACGATCCGTTGGCGAAACAGCGGTCAGTGACGGCAGCCGAGCTATCGCGGCTGCCCTTTATCCATTATCCGAAAGACCCGCGCAGTCAATTCGGGCAGCAGATGCTGGCAGCACTAAAGGCCGCAGGGGGCAGCCCGAATGTGGCGCACGAAGCCATCGAGATTCATACGGCGCTGGCGCTCGTGGGTGCGGGCCTAGGCGTGACGCTGGTCGGCCGCTCTACGTCGAAAAACAACCGGCGCGACGTGCGCTTTATTCCTGTCAAGGATCTCGATCTGCGCACGAAGCTCGTGATGATCACACGCACTCGCGACGATAACCCGCTGATCGCCACGTTCCGCAATTCTCTGGCAGCCACCCAGACGGGATAAAGGTCGCTATCGGCTATCGGCGTTCTACTTTCACGCGTCTGCGTGGACTGCCAATGCCGCGTAGAAATAGCGACTTTGTCCTATAGCGTCGATACAAATTCCGCCCGCACCCGTTCCTCGAATCGCCAGGGTAAACCGTAGAAACCTCCTGCTTGACACCCCAACTCACTGCGCCCGATACTTTGTCCGTACAAAGTGACATTTGAGACAGGAGCAGACAGACCATGATGCAGTCGGAGAAAGTGGGGACGCAGCGCTACCGTGCCAGCTACGGCCGTTATCTCGAGGATTTCACGGTGGGCGACATCTACGAACATCGCCCGGGCCGCACCATTACCGATGCGGACAATATCCAGTTTTCGCTGCTGACGATGAATCCGCATCCGATGCACTGCGATGCGAATCACGCGTCGAAGAGCGAATTCGGCAAACTGCTCGTGAGCAGCGGCCTCACCGTGGCAATCGTGCTCGGCATGTCAGTCAACGACGTGAGCGGCAAAGCCATCGCCAATCTCGGATGGAAGGAAATTCGCCTCACAGGCCCGGTATTTGCGGGTGATACGCTTTATGCGGAGTCCGAAGTTCTTGAAGTGCGCGAATCGAAATCGCGGCCCACGCAAGGCATCGTGACCGTTCACACGCGCGCATTCAATCAGGACGGCAAGCCCGTTCTCGACTACATTCGTTCGGCGCTGATCGCCAAACGCGGCCACGGCACCAACGAGGCCTGAGCACCTGCAGGACAAGCACACGGAACGCCGCTGCGTTCCGCTGTTTTGCCGTCACGCCGATAAACCGCCACATCATCCACAGAGCGGCCGGCGCGACGGTTCACTGCCACAGGACTGGAGACAACTGTGAGTCACAACGTTAGCTCGGGCGCCAGGCTAGACCGGCTGCCGATGTCGCGGTTTCACTGGAAGATTCTCGGGCTCATCAGCGCGGGCGCGTGCCTCGACGCCTTCGACGTCTATCTCGCCGGCGGCGTGTCCGCGGCGATGCTCAAGACGGGCTTTTCCACGCTGCAGCTCAACGCGCTGTTCGTCTCGTGCGGCTTTTTCGGGATGGTGATCGGCGCGGGCCTCTCGGGTTATCTCGGTGACCGCTTCGGCCGGCGCTCGTCGTATCAATTCAATCTCGCGCTGTTCGGCTTGATGTCATTCGCCGCTGCATTTGCGCCGAGTATTCACTGGCTGATCGGCGCGCGGTTTCTCATGGGCATCGGGCTCGGTGCGGAACTCGTGGTGGCGGCCGGAACGCTGTGCGAATTCATTCCACCAGCGTATCGCGGCCGCTGGATTTCGCTGCTGGGCCTGATTGTCAACTCGGGGCTCGTCATGGCGACCAGCGTGGGCTATGTGGTGATTCCGCATTTGGGCTGGCGCTGGATGTTCGGCATCGCGGGCATCGGCGCAGTGGTCGTGTGGGCGCTGCGTCACCGCATGCCGGAGTCGCCGCGCTGGCTCGAATCGGTCGGCCGCACCGCCGAAGCCGAGGAAACCGTGCGCGCCATCGAGCAGGAAGTCGAGCAACTCAAGGGCCCGCTGCCGCAGGTCACGCGTTCGCAGAATCTCGAAGTGCCGCGCGCCCCGCTTTCGGCGCTGTTCCGCCGCGGCATGATCGGCCGCACGTTGACGGCCGCCCTCACCGCCGTGGCCGTGAACGTGGCCGTGTACGGTTTCGTCGCGTGGCTGCCGACCTTCTTCGTGCACGAAGGTCGCGACATCGTCACCTCGCTCGGTTTCACCACGCTGATGTCGCTGGGCGCGCCGCTCGGCGCCGTGCTCGGCTACCTCACCGCCGATCGCCTCGGCCGCGCCAAGGGCGTGGTGTTCTTCAGCTTGGTCACGATCGTGCTCGGCTTCGTCTATCCGCAAATGACGGCCAACGCGGCCATCGCCGTGGTCGGCCTCACGCTGGTCAGCTGCATCTACGCCATCGTCACACTCGGTCTGTTCGGCTATGTACCCGAACTGTTTCCCACGGCGCTGCGCCTGCGCGGCACCGGCGTGGCGGGCGTGTGCGGACGGATCGCGTCGATGCTGACTTCGTACGCCGCCGTCATCCTGTTTGCGCAACTCGGCCTGTTCGGTGTGCTCGGCATGGTGGCCGGCGTGCTGGCGCTGCTCGTGATCGCCGTGCTGAAACTCGGCGTCGATGCTAACCAGTTCTCGCTCGAAGCCGTCTCGCCCGACGAAGACCCCAGCGCCGACCCGTTATCGCTCAACCATCAGGGAGCCACCCGATGAACGCTCGCAACGACATCGAGCAGCACGCACAACACGCGCAAACCATCGCGCAGCAACTGGCCGCCTTCACGACCTCGCTCGACATCGATGACGTGCCCGCCGCCGTACGCGAACGCGCGAAGCATCTGATGCTCGACAGCATCGGCCTCGCCTGCGCCACGATCGACTTGCCTTACGCCACGTCGACGCTCGCCGCGATGCAGGAACTCGGCGACGGCAGCGCCACCGTGTTCGGCCACGCGCCAAAGCTCGCGCTGCGCGACGCCATGCTGCTCAACGGCCTGTTGATTCATAGCCTCGATTTCGACGATACCCATGCACGCGGCGTGATTCATTCGACCGCCAGCGCGCTGCCCGTCGCGTTCAATCTGGCCGAGCGCGAAAACGCAAGCGGCGCCGCTCTGCTCGCGGCCTATCTCTGCGCCATGGAAGTGTCGACGCGTGTGGGCGCCGCCGCGAAAAGCGGCTTCCACAACACGGGCTTCCATCCGACCGGGCTCGTGGCGACGTTCGGCTGTGCGCTGGGCGCGGCGCGTCTGCTCGGCTTGTCGCAGAAACAGGCGCAGCACGCCCAGGGCATTGCGTTGTCGATGGCCTCGGGCAGCCTGGAGTTTCTGGAGGACGGCGCATGGACCAAGCGTCTGCATCCCGGTTGGGCCGCGGTCGCGGGCACCACGGCGGCGACGCTCGCGAAGCACGGTTATATCGGCCCGGGTGCGCCGTACGAAGGCCGCTTCGGTCTGTACTCGCTCTACATGAAAACGCCGCTGGGCGCCGACGATCTCTCGCTCGCTACGGCGGGCCTCGGCGAGACGTGGGAAATCGACGGTGTCGCGCTCAAGCCGATTCCGGCCTGCCATTTCACGCATGCCTCTTCGGATGCGGCCATCGCCCTGCATCGCGCGCACGGACTGGCGGCCAGCGAGATCGAGCGCGTGGTGGTGCGCGTGCCCGGCCCGACCATTCCTATCATCTGCGAGCCGGTGGAAAACAAGCAGAAGCCGTCGAACAGCTACGACGCGCAGTTCAGCATTCCGTACATCGTCGCGACCGGTCTGCTGCACGGCCGCTTCACGCTCGACGATCTCGACCCCGCCGCGCTCGCCGACGAAGCCGTGCGCGCCCTCGCCGCCCGCGTCACACACGAAGTCGATCCCGAGACCACTTTCCCGCAGCATTACACGGGCGAAGTGACGATCCACACGCGTGACGGGCGCACGCTCACGCACCGCGAAGCCGTGAATCGTGGCAGCGCCGACCGGCCGCTCAGCAACTACGACATCGTCGCGAAGTTCTACGACAACGCGCAGCGCAAGGTGTCACACGACGCGGCGACGCGCATCTGCGAAGCGGTGCTCTCGCTTGAGCGCCTGAGCGCTCGCGAACTTGCTCAGGTGCTGGGCGCGGCCCGCTGAATCGACACTGAATCCAATACCCGCACGCACACGTTGCGCGCACAACGAAACGACTGACCAGGAGTGACGATGGCTACGATCGACGCCGATCATCAACGGGACGCCGGCGACTACGCCGAGAACGAAACGCTGATTCTCGACATGCTGGACCGCTTTCTCAAGACGGAAGTGAAACCTTATGTGCACGACCTCGACGCGAAGGACGAATACCCGCACGAGATCGTCGAAAAGATGAAGGAGATGGGCCTGTTCGGCTGTCTCATCGGCACCGAATATGGCGGCCTCGGGCTGTCCACGTCCACCTACGCGAAGATCGTCGATCGTATTTCGGCGGTGTGGATGTCGGTGAGCGGCATCATCAATTCGCATCTGATCATGGCGATGACGATCCAGCGCAACGGCACGGAGGCGCAAAAGCGCGAGTTCCTGCCGCGCATGGCGACGGGCGAACTGCGCGGCGGCATTGGCCTGACCGAGCCGGATTGCGGCACCGACCTGCAGGCGATCCGCACGGTGGCGAAGCGCGACGGCGACCACTACATCGTGAACGGCAGCAAGACGTGGATCACCAACAGCAAGTACGGCAACCTGCTCGCGCTGCTGGTCAAGACCGACCCGGATGCGCAGCCGCGCCACAAGGGCATGAGTCTGCTGATCGTCGAAAAAGGTCCGGGCTTCGAGGTGAGCCGCCAGTTGGAAAAGCTCGGCTACAAAGGCATCGACACTTGCGAGCTCAACTTCACGAACTTCCGCGTGCCGGTTTCGCGCGTGATCGGCGGCGAAGAAGGCCTTGGCCTGAAGCAGATTCTGAGCGGGCTCGAACTGGGCCGCATCAACGTGGCGGCGCGCGGCGTGGGCGTAGCGCAGGCGGCGCTCGACGAAGCCGTGGCGTATTCGCAGCAGCGTAAGACCTTCGGCAAGCCGATCTGCGAGCACCAGGCCATCGCACTCAAGCTCGGCGAAATGGCAACACGCGTGGAAGCCGCGCGCCTGCTCACCGATTCCGCTGCGCGTGCTTACGACAAGGGCCTGCGCTGCGACATGGAAGCCGGCATGGCGAAGTATTTCGCCACCGAGGCAGCGGTGGAAAACAGCATGGAAGCCATGCGCATTCACGGTGCGTACGGTTATTCGAAGGAATACAACGTCGAGCGGCTGTATCGCGATGCGCCGCTTCTGACCATCGGCGAAGGCACCAACGAGATGCAACGCCTGATCATCGCGAAGATGCTGATTGCGAGGAACCCTGCATGAGCCTGCCCCTTTCCGGCGTACGCATCGTCGCCATCGAACAATACGGCGCGGGCCCGTTCGCCACGCAACATCTGGCCGATCTCGGCGCGGAAGTCATCAAGATCGAGAATTTCCGCGAAGGCGGCGATGTGGGCCGCGCGGTCGGGCCGCACTTCTTCGGCGAAGGCGACAGCCACTTTTTCGAGGCTTTCAACCGCAACAAGAGCAGCCTCACGCTCGATCTGAAAAAGCCCGAAGGACGCGAGGTGCTGCACGATCTCGTGCGCACCGCCGACGCGGTGTTCAACAACCTGCGCGGTGACCTGCCCGTGAAGCTCGGCCTCACCTACGAGCAGTTGAAAGAAGCCAATCCGGCCATCGTCTGCGCGCATCTTTCAGCGTATGGACGCACCGGCAGCCGCGCGTCGTGGCCTGGCTACGATTATCTGATGCAGGCGGAAGCTGGCTATCTCTCGGTAACGGGCGAACCCGACGCGCCGCCCGCGCGCTTCGGCCTGTCGATCATCGACCTGATGACGGGCACCACCGCCGCCATGGCGCTGCTCGCGGGTCTCGTGCAGGCGCGCGCGACGGGCGTGGGCCGCGACCTCGACACGAGTCTGTTCGATGTCGCGCTGCATAACCTCGCCTACGTGGGCACGTGGTATCTGAACGGCGGCACGGTGACGGGGCGCGACCGCCGCTCGGCGCATCCTTCGCTCACGCCAAGCCAGTTGTACAAGACGAAGGACGGCTGGATCTTCCTCATGTGCAACAAGGAAAAGTTCTGGGGCGTGCTGGCCGAGACGCTCGATCGTCCTTCGTGGATCACCGACGAGCGCTTCTGCAACTTCAAGGCGCGGCTCGCGAACCGCGATCTGGTCGAGCAGGAACTCGACGCGGCGCTTTCACGCGCGACCACGGTCGAATGGCTCGAACGCCTGGGCGGTCGCGTGCCCGCCGCGCCGGTCTACGATATCCAGCAGGCGCTCGACAGTCCGTTCGTGGCCGAGCGCCAGAACGTGGTCGAAGCGGAGCATCCTCGCTTTGGCAAAATTCGCGGCGTGGCGGCGCCGGTGCGCGTGGACGAGCCGCTGCCGGCGCGGGCCGCGCCCGAACTGGGTCAGGACAACGCCAGACTCTTCGCCGAACTCGGTTACGATGCTGAACGAGTCGCCGCCCTGCGCGAGAGCGGTGTCGTGCAATGACCTTGCAGGCAACGCACGACGCGGCGCGACAGGCGACTCTGTTTGTCAATCTCTCTTCGTGCGTGCAAAAGATGGTTAATGTGCTCGGTCAGCAGCCACGCTATATGCAGTTGGCGCAGACGCTCATCAACGAAATACAGGGTGGGCGCTTTCCTGTGGGTTCCACCATTCCCACCGAATTCGAACTGTGCGAGCAGTTCGGCGCGAGTCGCTCGACCGTGCGCGAAGCGGTCAAGCAACTCGTGCAACTCGGCATGGTGGTGCGTCAGGCGGGCGTGGGAACCACGGTCAAGGCCACGAGCGCGGAAGGCGGCTATCGGCAGGTCATGCAGCAACTGAACGACCTGCACCGTTATACCGCCGACACCGCGCTGCATCTGCTCGAGCAGGAGACCGTCGAGATCGACGATCCTGCGCTGCGCACGATGCTCGAAGCCAAATCCGGCGAAACCTGGCTGCGCCTGAAAGGCGTGCGCCGTTCGCCGGAAAACATCGATCCGATCTGCTACACCGAGGTGTATATCCAGCCTGCGTTCCGTTCGCTGACGGGCGTCGAGGACGCCCCGCATACGCCGATCTACGCGCTGATCGAGCGTCAGTTCGGCGAGCAGATCGCGCAGGTGCAGCAAGAAATCAAGGCGGTGGCGCTGCCCGCCGACGTCGCGCGCTTGGTCAATGCCAAGCCGCGTACGCCGGCGCTGTGGCTGTCGCGCCGCTATTTGAACCGGCGCGGCGAGATCGTCGAGGTGGCGATCAGCATTCACCCTGCCGAGCGCTTCAGCTACTCCGAAACCTTCCAGCGAGGTTGGGCCGGCGTCTGAAGCCTTTTCGAAAGGAATCTTCATGATCGCACGCAGTTATCTGTTCGTTCCCGGCGACCGGCCGGAACGCTTCTTCAAGGCGCTGGCAACCGAGGCAAGCCAAGTCGTCATCGATCTGGAGGACGCCGTCGCGCCCGACGCCAAGACCGGCGCGCGCGATCAGCTCGCGTCGTGGCTGCGCACCGGCATGGCCGACACCGAACGCGAGCGCGTGATGGTACGCGTCAACGCGTTCGGCACGCCATGGCATGCGGCCGACGTCGCGATGCTCAACGCCGCCAACCTGCGCCGCGTAATGGTGCCGAAAGCCGAAAACCCGAGCCAGCTCGCCGATATTGCCGCGCGCTGCGGCCGCAACGTGGAGCTGGTCGCGCTGGTGGAAAGCGTCGCAGGCGTAGTGGCGCTGCGGCAGATCGCGCATGCCAGCGGCGTAGTGCGGCTGGCCTTCGGCTCGTTCGATTACAGCGTCGATGCGGGCACGGAAAGCAGCGGGCGCGCGCTCGATTACGTGCGCTCGCAGTTCGTCATCGAGTCGCGTTTTGCGGGGCTGCCCGCGCCCGTCGACGGCGTCACGCTCTCGACCGACGACCCGGCAATCATCGCGGCCGACACGCTCGATGCGCGTCAGTTCGGCTTCGGCGGCAAGCTCTGCATTCACCCGAAGCAGGTCGACGCGGTCAATCGCGGCTTCGCGCCCAGCGACGCCGAGCGTGCGTGGGCCAAACGCGTGCTGGCCGCTCTTGCCGACAATCCGCGCGGCGCGATTTCGGTGGATGGCAAGCTGGTCGACAAACCCATCGTCGATCGCGCGAGACGCATTCAAGCCGCGTAATTCGGGCTGCGTAATTCAGACCGCCTGAGCGCGGCCTTATGGAGAACATGCAAGTATGAAGATTCTGGTGCCAGTGAAACGCGTGGTCGATTACAACGTGAAGGTTCGAGTGAAATCGGACGGCACGGGGGTGGATATCGCCAATGTAAAGATGTCGATGAATCCGTTCGACGAAATCGCGGTTGAAGAAGCAGTGCGCTTGAAGGAAGCGGGCGTGGCAACCGAGGTGATTGCAGTGTCGTGCGGTGTTTCGCAGGCGCAGGAAACGTTGCGCACGGCGCTGGCCATTGGCGCGGATCGGGCGATTCTGGTGGAGTCCAGTGAGGATCTTCAACCTCTGGCTGTGGCGAAGCTGTTGAAGGCTTTGGTCGATAAAGAGCAGCCCTCGCTGGTGATTCTCGGCAAGCAGGCAATCGACGACGATTCCAATCAGACCGGGCAGATGCTGGCCGCCCTGGCCGGTTTTCCGCAAGCGACCTTCGCCTCGAAGGTCGCGATTGCCGACGGCCGTGCCACGGTCGCGCGTGATGTCGATGGCGGAGCGCAAACGCTTTCGCTCAGGTTGCCCGCTGTGGTCACGACCGATCTTCGCCTGAACGAACCGCGCTACGTCACGCTGCCGAACATCATGAAGGCGAAGAAGAAGCCTCTGGAGACGATCAAGCCCGCGGATCTCGGAGTGGATGTCACGCCGCGTCTGACGACGCTCAAGCTCGCCGAGCCGCCCCGGCGCAGCGCGGGCGTGAAAGTCGCCGATGTGAAGACGCTGGTCGAGAAGCTGAAGACCGAAGCCAAGGTACTGTAAAAGGATCTGTAAAAAATGACGATTCTGGTTATTGCCGAACACGATAATGCCGCGCTCAAGCCGGCAACGTTGAACACGCTTGCCGCGGCGCAACAGCTTGGCGGCGACGTGCATGTGCTGGTCGCAGGCCACAACGCGCAAGCGGCCGCCGATGCGGCCGCGAAGATCGCGGGCGTAGCGAAGGTGCTGCTGGCCAACGCGCCACAGCTCGAACAAGGTCTCGCGGAAAACGTCGAAGCGACGGTTTTGAACATCGCGAAGAACTACTCGCACATCCTCGCGCCTTCCACGGCAGCGGGTAAAAACGTTGCGCCGCGCATTGCCGCGAGGCTCGACGTTGCGCAGATCAGCGATATCACGGCGGTCAATTCCGCCGATACGTTCGAGCGCCCGATCTACGCCGGCAACGCGATTGCAACCGTGCAGTCTCAAGATCCGGTCAAGGTCATCACCGTGCGCGCCACGGGCTTTGACCCGGTCGCAGCGGTGGGCGGCAGCGCAGCGGTGGAAAAGATCGAAGCAGCGGCTGACTCGGGCCTCTCGCAGTTCGTGAGCCGTGAAGTCACGAAGCTCGATCGCCCGGAACTCACGAGCGCGAAGATCATCGTTTCCGGCGGCCGTGGCCTCGGCAGCGGCGAAAACTACACGAAGGTTCTGGAACCGCTCGCCGACAAACTCGGCGCTGCACTGGGCGCGTCGCGCGCGGCAGTCGATGCCGGTTACGTGCCGAACGACTTCCAAGTTGGCCAGACCGGCAAGATCGTCGCGCCGCAACTGTATGTGGCAGTCGGCATCTCGGGCGCGATCCAGCATCTGGCCGGCATGAAGGATTCGAAGGTCATCGTCGCAATCAATAGGGATGACGAAGCACCAATCTTCAGCGTCGCCGATTACGGTCTTGTGGGCGATCTGTTCACGAACGTACCGGAACTCGTGAGCGCGCTGTGAGCGCCGCCGAATCCCGCGCGCAGGCTGAAGCGCAAGACGACGCACGCACCCTGCTCCACACCCGCAACATCGTGCTGCAAGGCTATCGGCGCGCGGACGGTCTTTACGATATCGAAGGCCGTTTGCGCGACACCAAGTCGTACGATCGCGAATCGCACGGCGTCAACGTGAAAGCGGGCGAGCCCATCCACGACATGCTGTTGTGCATGACGGTGGGGAGCGATCTGGTGATTCGCGAAGTGCGCGTGGAATCGTTCGTGGTCCCGTACGCGGGCTACTGCGACGTGGCCGGACAGGACTATCGCCAGCTGCACGGCCTGACGATCGCAGCCGGTTTCATGCGCGACGTGCGGCGTCTGGTGGGCGGCACGCGGGGTTGCACGCATTTGACGGAGCTGATCGGCGCGGTGGCCACGGCCGCGTTCCAGACGATGAGCATCGATCTCAACGCCAGCCACGCGCAGCGGCCGTTCCAGATCGACGGCTGCTACGCGCTCAAGGCCGACGGCGCGATCGTCAAGGCGTTTCATCCCACGTGGTACGCAGGCAAATCGGACTGACGCGCGCACGCCGCTGTCAATCGAGCGCGTCGACGCGCGAAAGCACACCGCCTAGCGTAGAACAAAATAAAACTGACACAGTTGCGACAATGAATCTGTCACAACGCGCCGGGCACGCGCCCGCTCCCGTTTCATGTCGTGGCGCAGACGTGCGTCCATGGCAAACACGTCGACGCTGCCTATGAACTTCCGGTATCGACCCTGAAGCGACCTTCGACTTTCTACTAAGCGGACGTTCGCGGTGAACTTTACGCGGAGCCTTCGTGCCTACCAGGGGACGGCAGTTACATCAATTCACGACGACTGCGCATGCATCACAGCTTGCGCACACCCCTCAGGTGTAGCTTCGCCGGTATCGACTGTCACGTTGTAAGTCATTCCGGTATGCACCTTGTTGTATTGCCATCTAGCTAATCCGACAAGCCGATCACCGCGTTCCCGACCACTCTATTGCGACGTTTCGCTGCGCCATTCACAACGTCTTGAATATGTGATCGCGCGCCATCACGTTCGCAACGGAAGAGACCATCGCTATTGACTAGCGCCGTAGTTACACGTCGATAGACATTCCCTGTTGTGTGGCGACAAGCTTCGGAGGCGGGGCACAATTACAGATACACAAATCATCGCTTAGTGCTGTCCGGCGTCCGCCGGGTCCTGGCATTGAGAGGCGCGGGCCATCGCACTGAATCTTGCCTGTAGAATTGCACGCCGGACACATCACGTCGTCGCCTTCATGTGCGACTTGCCGACCGCTAAATGACAGGGTCGTCGGCTGTGCCCGAACCTTTCCTGATACTGTCGTGTGATCGCCGTCAAGGATTAGATATCGCTTCACAGTCTGCCCCCTATAATCGAAACGTCTCGCTTCATCGATGTACGCCACGTGTGCCATACGAATGCTGCTCGGCCTACGATTTCCTCCTCGAGAACGTCGATAGCGGCAGGCCAGTGGCCTGATCGAGTTGCTTCGCCTCTGCGAGCTGATCGATGAGTTCGTCGGACGGTTGCCTTGTAGTGCCCGTAAGCCGCTGCGATGCGATAGAAGCGTGCAAAATCGTTAAAGTCTTTCGGTCCATCCTTCGTTTGCAGAAACCTTCCATACTGGAACAAGGCATCGACCTTCGGATCGAGAGCGGGCAGATGATCCGACTCGTACAAGTGAACGCGAGTTTGGCGCGAACAGCGCTCATGTCGGGTAGCGAGGGTGCCACTGTATTTTCTTCGGACGTGCAGGCACAGGCACAGGCAAGCAGAGCGAGTGAGTGAGGCAAGCAAGGATATTTTCGTCAAAAGGTCGCCACCCTGAATCAAATATCGCTTCACCCTCTTTCGAGAGGATCGCAAAGTCTCATGCTTGCTCAATGTACGCTACCAGCTCCCACGCAACCTTAGCAGTCCTCTGGCGCCTCCCCACTATGCGATCCAGAAACGCAAGCTGGCGCGCCTCGCGGACGTTGAGGGAAGGCAGAGTGTTGCCCTTGAGGAATCGTTGCTTCGAATCTCCCGTCTGTCCAACCTCAAGCTTCGCTTGCCAGACACCATCTTCTGGACAGGCTTCGCGAGGGTACCAAGCGGAACACGTGCCCCGATGTTTGAGGATTCGTCAGCCTGCGATGTCTTGTCCGTAAATCCAGATAGGGGCAGGCCCGTAGCCGGATCGAGCTGCTTCGCTTTTGCCAATCCATCAATGAGTTCGTCGGACGGTTTTTGCGGCGGTATCGCAGCATCCTGATGTTTCTGCCATTCGAACGTGCCATCCCACGCCGGTAGCTTTGCAGGCGGTAGCGGCACGATCTCGTCGATGTCAGGAACCTTTGGATTTAGCCCATCGTTCGCGCGGAGGAACTCCTGAATCGCGCGGTATCGTGCCGAACGCTCCGGGTCGTCGTTCAATCTAAGATAGTACAAACTGTCAGATGGAGGTGGAGCCTTAAACCCATTACTCAAATATGAGGCAGAGGTAAGATCGCCCGCCTCTACGCCTTTTTGAAACACCTTAAGAGCATCGGAGTAATCCGACTGATTCTGCAAAAAAATCCCCAACATATTTGCGGCATCGCCATAACCCTGATCAGCGGCGCACTGACGCATCTGTCGAGCGATATCGGGAGCCTTATCGTGTGGTGCAAGCTGTTCAGCGACATAGGCCTGTGCTTCGGGACTTCCTAGGTCAGCCGCCTTGCGGAAATAACGTAACGCCATTTCCTCGTCCTGCTTCAGGCCATAGCCTGTTTCGAGGTAGTGGCCGATGTCATAGTACCCACCGGGAATCTCCTCCCTGACCAGTTGTGCAGCAAGCGCAATTGCTTCTTTCGGCCCGTCGGGAGAGTTTGCAAGCCCCTGAGAAATCAGCACCTGCGCATTGTGATTGGCCTTGTAGTGCCCATAAGCCGCTGCTATACGGTAGTAACGTGCAATGTCATTGAAGTCCTTCGGGCCATCCTTCTTTTGCAGATATCGTCCATACTGGAACAAAGCATCCGCCTTCGGATCAAGAGCGGGCAGATGATCGGACTCATGGATGCAGGTGAACGCGAGATTGGCGCGAACAGCGCTCATGTCGGGTAGCGAGGATGCCACGGTGTTTTCCTTGGACGTGCAGGCACATACGAGCAGGGCGAGAGCAACGAGCGAATATGTTTTCTTCATTAGTCAGTCCGAGTAACTACGGACATTGGACGTGCGCGTAAAGCCGACGAGCGAGGCATAGGGCTGTTGCGTGCCTCCCTGCTGCCGGACCGTGTTCTGCTTGACGATGTCTGTCCACGAATCAATTGCATCCCCTGGCTTATCCTGGGTGCCTATATTGTTCGTATGGAGACTCCACAACTGGTGACGCAGCGTCTTCGTCACCTGACTGTTCTCGTGACAGATATTCAGTTCGCTATCGGCTTCCATGCTTCGCGTGTTGATATTCGCAGAACCCAAGGTCATGAATGCGTCATCGATTGTCATCAACTTTGCGTGCACGTAGACTGGGACCCACTTGCCCGCAGGAGAGTCCGGTGCGACGAGCGTACAGATCTGTACTTTCAATCCAGGGTAGTCCCGATTCATGGGCTCTTGCGGTGCACTTTTCATCTGCGATTCTATCTGAGACCTTTGCTGCTTCAGTTGCGCAACCTTCTGCTGCGCATCCGCAACACGCTGTTGGGTCGCAGCCGAATCAACCATACCTTGCATCTGTAGCGCGCCGAGCAGATTGTTATTGGCATCCTGCTGGTGGTACGCGACATCCACTAACTGCTTCTTCAGTTTATGCATTTAACATATTCAATCCGTATTCCAACGTGCTATCACAATCCCTTCGGACGCCAAGAGCCTTTAGCGCCGGCAATTATGTCCGTAACGACGATCCTGTTCGCGTCGAGCACGTGACGCTCGACACCAGTTGGTTTGCCGTGGGGTCAGTCCACTCTCATGCTTCCGAAGTGCATGGCAGCGCAATAAATCGGGACCCTCAGGGTGCAGGATGAGCATGCTGGAGGCGCGCGCGGGCCTCCGCGGCGCGGATCAACGTCTAAACGTTGCCATTCGGTCTGGGCAAGACTGCGGGCGGAAACGACAATACCTTGTCCAGATTAGGAAGTTTCAGTCGACCGCCGTACCCTTCGACCGTCAACATCCGTTAAGCGATCGCGAACCTGCCTCGGAACAGTTGGTTTCGTGCTCGGATGCGCACCAGTCGTAGACCGCATTAAAAGCGTCACCGTTGCGGCATGAAATTTGTCACAACGCGGCTGACGGCCGGCATGTGCTGACGGGTTCCTGTTTGGAAGCGGCCGCGGCACGTCGTTCGCTAACGTCCGCGAACTTCCGGTGCCGACCCGTTGCCGTCATTCGCGTGGCGATTTGTAAATGACCGCTTTGAGGTTCTTTACCGCCGCTCGTGTGTGCGAAAGGTGATCAGCGTTGTTCGACCTTGAGGCCACGTGCCGTCAGGCTACGCTGAACTTGTGTCAAGATTTTCAATACTCGGTCGCGGCTGTCGTGAATATGTGCGGTGACGACGACCGTCAGTGACTCAGGCGATTGAAGTGCGATGCTGGAAGGCGGATACCGGTGATGAATGTGAGCAGGTCTGCATCCATTCACGGATTAACGGAGACGGACTTGCGCGCGCCTGTGCAGTTTCGGATCTTCATTGCTTGGCGTTCCAATCCACAACAGTGTTGCCTCGGTTTGAGCGGTGTTCTGCAAGATGTGTGGTGTTTTTGTCTTATATTGGATGAAATCATCTGCACCCAGATGAAACTTCTCACCATCCAGGGTGAGTGTAATTTCTCCTTCCAGAACGTAAATCAGTTGTTCAGCCGATGTCGCTACCCGATCGACACAGCGCTCTCCTGACGGTGTCCGGATCAAAACTGCTTCCATCTGACAGTTTCCATCAGTTCCCGTTAAATGCGAGAAGCAGCTTGCGGATTCTGGATTGCCGAGAAATGCTCGCGATACAGCATGCGAAATTGAAAGAGCATTGACCGACTGGGTAAAGAAATAATCTAACGTAACGCCGCAGGCAGTCGCTATGTTGTTAAGCGATGACAGCGATGGCGAGGCATGTCCACGTTCGACTTGGGATATGTATCCCTTCGAGAGTCCTGAAGCAGTTGCCAGGTCTTGAATAGTCTTGTTAAGACGCTTACGGAGGGTTCGAATCTTGCACCCGAGGCGAACGTTGTCAGGTGCTGTGGGTCTTTTCTTGGGCATGATTGGGAAGGGGATTCATCCGACATGGATAGGTCACGCCGGGTTGCCCGATTCTCCGTCGACTCGATCGCGAGCTTTCCATTTGAGCGCTATTTAGTTACGGTCAGCCGATGGCTCGCTATGACGCTTAGGAGCAGGTCGCGCGCCCAAAGGGTGGGCACTCAGTGAGCGTTCGTCCAGGTCTAGAAACAATTGTCCATGGCCCGGACATTGGCGGATTTATAGCGGGGGACGTTTTAGAGCGACCCAGCGCTGAACAGACGGTCTCTGCCATTGTTGCGTCGCATATTCGACTAGTCTTTCTGGTACAGAGTCACCGTTCAGAACAAGCCGGTTTAGCATGAGGGCAAGATCAACGTCCGCGATACACCATTCGCCAAACAGGTTTGGTGAATGCCCATCAAGCAGCGCTGAAGCAGCTGAAAACAATTTTCCTGCAGCCATACTGGCTGCTTCCGATAAGGATGCAGTGTGCGCGCCGTAGAACACCACGTTGGTGGAGCGTTCCTGACGAATAGGCATAAGGTCGCTTCTCAGCCAAGCCTGAATTTGACGTGCCCGGGCACGTCCGATCGCATCCTTTGGATACAACGGCGAACCTGAAAACACTTCCTCAATGTACTCAGTTATTGCCGATGATTCCGACAGGGAGAAATCGTTGTGAACCAGCGTAGGCACGCGCTGAGTTAGTGAACGTGCAGCGAAATCGACCTCGCGATTCCCATTGTTGTCCAGATCGATGGTTACAAGTTCAAATGGCAAGCCCTTTTCGTGAAGAGCGACGAAAACCGACATTGCGTATGGACTTGTGAATTGGGCGTCGGCATAGAGGCGAAGATTCAATGCTGGCAAATTAGACTCGTGGTAACTCATGTATTGAAACCGATTGTGCGGTAACGACTGGGACATTGACGTCGCGTCTGACTGCTATCGCAGGACGAGAAATCAAACCAATGCGAGGGCTGGTAAGCCATATTGTGGAGGTCAGGCACTCTGATAAGCTAGCTCACAGTTCAACAGCGAGGTGTGAATTTGAAACACATCCCCAAAGCGCGGCCACCGCTTGCCAATCTGGAAACTGTCTGTCTGGTAGCCCACGCGGGATCTTTCAGTGCGGCTGCGGCCGCTACTGGCATTACACATGGCGCGATTAGTCGTCGGGTTGCTGCTGTCGAAAACTGGCTCGGGGTCCCGATTTTCGAGCGACACGGGCGCGGGGTCATGCTTACCATGGATGGACAGCGCTTCGTAGGACAGGTAGAGCATGCTTTCGATATCATCGACGGCGCTGCCGATCAATGGCGTACGCGCACAGGCGCAAGATTGGTGCGATTGAGTGTCGGCTCGTCATTCGCTCAGCTCGCGCTCTTTGACCGACTCGCCAGCCTCGAAGCGAGCCCATCTCCGCTCAAGATCCAACTTGATGTCAGCGCGCGTAATGCCGACATTGCCGGTGGCGAGGCGGATGTAGCGATCCGTTATGGTCGCGGACATTGGCCAGGGCTTCTCGCTGAATTGCTCCTACCGGAAACCCTCTGCCCGGTGGCTCACCCGAATATCGCTGCAAAATTGAAAGGGGATGCCCCCGAGCGGATGCTGGCTTACCCACTTTTGCATGACTCGGACCTGACGGGATGGCGCGCCTGGTTTGAGGATAGTGGCATTTCACTCAAGGGACGCGCGCACGATCGCCGATTCGAAGATTACACGCTGGTACTGTCCGCAGCCGAATCAGGGTTGGGAATCGCGTTGGCCCGCCTGCCCCTGGCGACAGCCTGGCTCAAACAGAGCAAGCTCGTTCTGTTGGGCCGGCGTGTGGTCGCCAGCCCCCTGGCCAATTACATGGTCACGGCGAAACAGGAACGACGGCCAGAGGTACTTGATTTGATTCAACGCTTGAGAGACAGCATTGGAGGAGGCGTGCAACAGTTACAGCGCAGTCGCCGGACGTGATGCCCGGACGCTGCTTTCCATCATCCTGAGGCACTTTTGTCTCTCCACACGTTTGTCGGACCAATCTCTTCGACCGTCTGCGACCCACAGGAGACATTCGACGTTGCCAGGAGCGGCCATTCAAGCACGCAGCGACACCGATCGCATGAAAGCGACGACAGGTCCGAACTATTGGAAGACTATCGGCGCATCGCTTTCGATGCTAACTTTTGCCAATCCGACGCTGGTCGAAGGTGGCTACCCCGCAACACTTTGCCCAGTTTTGATCAAACACTCAGACTGCGACGGTCAATGGACACCAGAGGAGGCGTCTCTTCTCCTGCGTGAGTTCGATCTGATCCAGACCGCGTTTTCCAATGCTCCACCGATGGCATTCAATGTCGATTGGAAAAAGCGCGTGGCGAAGGAGACCGGCATAGACCCAGATAGTTTTCCCGAACGACCGATTTTTTATGCGAATTCACTAGCGTTTCGAGCGATTCATGGAACACACACGTTGTCGGCACACGAATGATAAGTTGCGTCTTGCTTTGGACTGCCTTAAATACAAGGAGCCGTATCTGGTATGTCGCTCGCAGCACTGAAACGTTTTTGACCAGGTACATTCGGTTGAATTTTTCAGCGTCAGGCATTGCGCCGCGAGCAACCTGCCAGTTTGTATACCTTATCTTGAGTTTGACGTTGGTCTCCAAAAAGTAGATTCTCAGCGATATCTGACCCGAATTGTCAACGAACAGCCTAACGATGTCGAGTGACCGAAAATGGCCGGCTAGCGCCTGACGCATCGCCCGAGACCCGTCATTCACGGCGGCATGCACACGGCGAGACTGCCGCGAACCGCGGACCTGTCGCTAACCGGTGTTAGCGATATAGCTGCGTTTTCAACGAAACTGCGCTCGCGCCGATCGAGCTGCGGGAATTCCGGTAGCCGCTACTGCGATGCGAAGTGAATGATTTAATGCGGATTGAGCCGAAGTGCCGCTTTTATTGCGTCCTACGCCTGGGGCCCGGCGCCATGCGTGCGCGGAGCCTCCCAACAGTGGCTGCCGCGCCTCGACCTTTGAAAATCCGCTTCAGCTTAACGAAGCGACACACCCTCAATCTCGATCACCCGCTTCTCGCGGATCGACTTCTCGGCGGCCAGACCAATCACCACCGCCTTCAACCCATCCTCCACCGTCACCTTGACCGGCGTGCCTTCGCGCACCGCCTGCTGGAATCCCAAGTGTTCGAAGTAAGTCGAGCCATGATGCGCGCCCAGGCTCAGCAGCTTTTCATCGACTTCAACGGTACGACGCACAGGCCCTTTAGGATCGCGCGGGCTCACCACCACCTCGGCCTGGCGCTCGCCGCGTCCGGGCCAATGCTTGCCCGCGCCCGGCACGAAACACTCCACCTTGCCCTTGTCGCCCACCGCCGAAAACTCTTCCTGCCATTCCGCGCCATCCGCGAACATGCACAGATCGAGCGAGGCCCGCTTGCCGCTTTTGAATTCGACGATCACATACGCGTTGTCGATCATATCGGGCACCTGGCCGTCGTAACGCTCGTCGCGATGATTGACATCGGCCGCGCCCGAAGCGAATACGCGCACCGCTTCATCGTCCACGATCAAGCGCATCAGATCGAAAAAGTGGCAGCACTTTTCAACCAGCGTGCCGCCGGTGCGTGCCGAGAATCGATTCCAGTCGCCCACCTTCGAAAGGAAAGGATGCCGATGCTCGCGAATCGAAAACATCTTCAGCGCGCCAATGCGATCGGCGGCAATCTCGTCGATCATCGCGGTAAGCGGCGGCATGTATCGATACTCCATCCCCACCCATAGCGGCGCCTTGTGCGCCTGGGCGGCTTCCGCCAGTTGCCGGCAGTCTTCGATCGTGGTGCAAAGCGGCTTTTCGATCAGCGTGGGATACGCCGTCGCCGCGCTGAACACATCTTCGAGAACCGCGCGATGCGTGTCGTTCGGAGTGGCAACGACCAGCACATCGCACGTCCGGCTTGCGAGCAGATCGCGATGATCCGCAAACACGCTCACTTCGCGCCCCAAGGTCTTGATGGCCGATGCCACCGATTCCGTGTGAGGATCGGCGATGGCTGTGACAAGCGCATCCGGCAACAGCGCGATATTGCGAATGTGCTCTTGTCCCATCATGCCGGCACCGATAATGCCGTATCTCAAAGGCTCAGTCATGGAATCTCCTTAAGGCGAAGGTGGCGTTAGAAGGAAGTACGCAGGCCCACGGTGACGGCCCACGGGTCGAAGCCCGGCGTCACAGTGGAGTAAGCGGAATTGAGTAGCGCGAAGCCCTGATTCGAATGGCTGTTATTCGTAATCATCGAGGCATAGCCATAAAGCTGGGTGCGTTTCGAGAGGAAATACACATAGCCCGCGTTATAGGCCATCGCCCGCGCATTGGCGTTTTCGATTCGGCGCGCGACGCCCAGTTCGATATCGCCCGGCCCGGCCGGAATTTTCGCGTTGACGAGAAACGCCGATGCAAACCAGTTGGCCGCGTCGGTGCGTTTCGAATAGATGTAATTAGCGCCGATGAAATTGCCGCTATAGGCATAGGTCGCGGCGAACACCTGCGTGAGTTGCGAAGACGGCGTGAGCGTGGTCGTATTGGCGTAATACTGATAGCGGTTCACACCATAGCCGAGCATCATGCCGAAACGCTGGTACATCACATTCATGCCGATATTGCGGCCATCGGCGGTCTGACCGGATGCATTCTGCGCACCGAACGAATAGCCAATTTCGCCGGAAAGGCCATTGAAATTGGGCGTGCGATAGCGCACGGCGTTGGGATAAAAGCCGCCGGTGCCCGATTTCCCCAGCGTCGTCGTATGTTCCAGCGACATGATGGCCGCGGGGTTCGACAAGCCGTAAGTCGCTACGTCCGATGCGAGAAACACCCAGTAGATCGGCAGGTACATCAAGCCCGCATCGACGCTACCGTATTTCGTGCTCGACAGCCCGACTGACGCACCACGATTGAACAAGGTCGTGCCGCCGCCCACACCCGTATAGGTGTTGAAGCCTGTTTCGAGCTGGAAGTTCGCGCGATAGCCGCCGCCCAGATCCTCGCTGCCGCGGAAGCCAAAGCGCGAGGCCTGCAGATTGCCGCTTGCCGCCATCGCCGTCGGACTCACGGTGTCGTTGAACTTGCCGTATTGAACGGCCGAATCGACGATACCGTAGATCGTGACCGTCGATTGCGCCCAACCTGCCGTATTGCCCGCGGCCACCAGCGCCGCGAGTGCCGTTCCGTTTCGCAGGCACGCACGTGCCCACGCGCCCGTTGCCGGGCGCCTCTTCGCGTAAAACATCAGAAAGTCTCCAAGTTTGCTTTGGTTCTAATAGTTCTTCTAATGATGCACGCGAGCGTTAACCGCTCGTCTAACCAACCACTGACACCTGCGCCAGCCCGGCATCGACGAGCAGATTTTGGCCCGTGATGGCCGCTGCCTGAGGACTGGCGAGAAACAACACTGAATCGGCAATATGTTTAGGCTCGACGCGAAACTTCAGGCATTGCAGATCGATAAACTGCTGATCGGACGCCGCATCGCGCCACAATGCGGTCTGACGCGGTGTGACCACGGCGCCCGGCAGCACGGCATTCACGCGGATGCCGCCATCGCCCAGTTCGCGCGCGAGCGTGCGCGTAATGCCCGAAATAGCCGCTTTGGACGCCGTATAGCCGATCAGATTGGGACGCCCGCGCAGCCACGAAATCGAACCCAGATTGATAATCGAACCGCTGCCCATCGCGCGCATGCCAGGCGCGACGCGTTGCGTCGCGAAGACGTGGTGCGTGAGATTCACGGAGATCATCTCGTTCCACATGTCGACGGAAAGATCGTCGAGTGCGTGGCGCGTATCGCGGCCGGCGTTGTTCACGAGCGTATGGATCGCGCCGAGCGCCTGCGCGGCGTTGTCGAGCACCGCGCGATAGGCGTCGATGTCGCGCACGTCGCAGCGCCCGAACCACGGTTTGAAGCGGCCTTCTGCCGTCGCGCCAAGGCGCTCGCACAATGCGTGGCCTGCGGTTTCGTCGAGATCGCAGAACGCCACTTTTGCGCCCTGTTGCCAGAAGGCCTCGACAATCGCTTCGCCGATGCCCGACGCGCCACCCGATACGAACACCACTTGTCCGGCAAGCGCCGGATAGATTGCCTGGGTCGAATTCATTTTGATGTCCTTTCCAATTCTTTCGTAAGCGCCTGCACGGTGAAGCTGACGCGTGCCTCCAGCGCCGCGTTCGGCGCGAGCACATGCATCGGCGGATCATTGCCGTTTAGCGCGTTGTTCGCGTGACTCACGGGTTCAAACGCGAAGAACGGCTGCCCTGCGGGCCTGAAAAATACGACGCACGGCAGTGCATCGTTCGCGTCGATCGCAATCCGGTGATGTGGCGTTTCAATGTGCGCCGCGCCGCTCCAGCCCGTGAAGCAGTTATCCACCACCGTGCTGTCCAATGCGCCGAATCCGGGCGGATCGACACGCGCGCAAGGCAGGGAATCGCCGTCATTCGCCAGCATCGATTTCCATTCGGTGTGCAGGCGCGTCTCGCCCGCCGCGGTGTCGAGCGGAAAGAACGGATGCCAGCCCACACCGCAAGGCGTAGCGATTTTGTCGGTATTGGTGATGCGCATGCCGAGCGTCAAGGTATCGCCTTCGATCGCCAGGGTTTGCTGCGCAACGAACGCGAACGGCCAGCGTTCGTTGGGCGCATGCTCGATCTGCATCGCGATCGAGCGGCCGTCCTGCGCGATCACCCGCCATGCCTGCTGAAACCCGACACCGTGAATCGCATGCGCCATATCGGCGAGATTCTTCACGAGCGTGTACTGCGAATCGCCAAAAGCAAACGCGCCAAACGCAATGCGATTCGAAAACGGCACGAGCGGATAGCACGCCGTCTTGCGTACGTTGCGCGCGTCCAGTTCGGCAGCGGGCGTCGGCCGCAGGACATCGCGGCCGTGCCAGCGCGCATCGACAATCGCGCCGCCCAGCGCCGGCGCCACTCGCACCTGCCAGGCGTCGTTGCCAAACGCGAACAATTCGGTCGTGCCGGTCATGATCAGTACGGGCCACCCGCGTTGGCGTTGGCTTCGACCTGATCGAGTTCGGCGATGAACGCGTTGGCCTGGCGCATCATCATGCCCATGTCCGACGCAATCGCCACGTAGTCGTAGCCCATTTCCATGAACTCGCGCACCATCGCAGGCGTCGGCCCGACGATGCCGATCGGCATGCCGATGGCGTTCGCGCGGCGCGCGCAATCC
Organism: Paraburkholderia sp. J69-1; assembly: GCF_905220255.1. NCBI lineage: Bacteria > Pseudomonadati > Pseudomonadota > Betaproteobacteria > Burkholderiales > Burkholderiaceae > Paraburkholderia > Paraburkholderia sp. J69-1. The sequence continues at coordinate 221,551 of NZ_CAJMZG010000005.1, forward strand.
GCAATCATTTCGCGCACGCCCGCATCGGCGAGATTGCCGATCTTGCCCATCGCGGCCGACAGATCGCCGGGGCCCACGAACAACGCGTCGACGCCCGGCACGGCGGCGATCGCTTCGAGTTGCGCCACGGCTTCAGGCGTTTCCAGTTGCACGATGCACATGGTCGCCTCGTTGGCGCGCGCGCCGAATTCGCTCCACGTGCCGTAACGACTGGCGCGATGCATCGCCGCGAAGCCGCGCGTGCCCAGCGGCGGAAACTTCGCCGATGCCACCGCCGCGCGCGCTTCTTCCGGGCTCTGTACATACGGGAACATCAGCGTGGGCGCGCCCATGTCAAGCGCGCGCTTGGCCAGCGTCGCGTCGTTGCGGGCAAGACGCACGATGGGCGCAGCGCCACCGCAATCGACGGCTTGCAGCATATGCAGCACGTCGGTGAATTCGAGCGGCGCGTGTTCCATGTCGATCAACAGCCAGTCGAAACCGGCGTGACCGAATGCTTCCGCAGGTGCCGCCGAGCCAGCCATCAGCCAGGTGCCGAGCGGCTTCTTGCGCATCGCCGAGCCGTCCTTGTGCGTGAGCGCGTGGCGGAAGGCGTGGTGCAGCGGATCTTTTTTCATTCTGTTGACCATGTTCTGATGTCCTGTGTCTAGAAGATCGCCGGTTCGACCGGTTCTTCGAAGCCTGTCAAGAAGTCGAAGTCGCAGCCTTTATCGGCCTGCGAAACCTGTTCGACGTAGAGACGGATATAGCCGCGCTTGCTCGGCAGCGGCGGCGCGCGCCACGCTTCGCGGCGTTGTGCGAGTTCTTCGTCGGAGAGCAGCACGTCGAGCTTGCCCGCTTCCACGTCGAGCTCGATCATGTCGCCGGTGCGGATCAGCGCGAGCGGGCCGCCAGCAGCCGCTTCGGGCGAGACGTGCAGCACGCAGGTGCCGTAATGCGTGCCGCTCATGCGCGCATCGGAAATACGCACCATGTCGCGCACGCCGGCCGCCAGCAGCTTTTTCGGAATCGGCAGATTGCCCCACTCCGGCATGCCGGGCGCGCCAATCGGACCACCGCCGCGCAGCACGAGCACCGTATCGGCATCGACATCCAGGTCGGGCGCGTGAATGGTCGCGTTCATCTCGGCAACCGAATCGAATACCAGCGCGCGGCCGCGATGCTTCATGAGATGCGGGCTGGCCGCGCTCGGCTTGATGACCGCGCCATTCGGCGCGAGATTTCCGCGCAGCACGCCCAGCGCGCCGCGCGTGCTGACGGGATCGGTCAGCGGGCGAATCGCATCTTCGCCCTGCGGACGCATGCCCGCTTCGAAGCGCGCGATGTTCTCGCCGAGCGTTTCGCCCGTGACGGTCATGCTGTCGAGCGTCAGATACTCCTTCACGCCGCTCAGTAAGGCGGGCACGCCGCCCGCGTAATAGAAGTCTTCCATCAGGCGCTTGCCCGAGGGGAACACATCGGCGAGCACCGGCACGTTCTTGCCGATCCGCGCGATATCGTCGAGCGTCAATGGCACATTGCCGCGACCCGCAATCGCGATCGTGTGGATCGCCGCGTTGGTCGAACCGCCCAGCGCCATATACGTGACAACGCCGTTTTCAACCGACTGGCGATTGAAGAAGCGGCTCGGCTTCAGGTCTTCCCACACCATGCCGACGATGCGTTCGCCGCTGGTCGAACACATACGCGTATGCGACGAATCCATTGCCGGAATGCTGGTCGCGCCGGGCAGCGTGAAGCCCATGGCTTCGACGATCGACGTCATCGTGCTGGCCGTGCCCATGGTGTTGCAGGTGCCGGGCGCGCGCGTCATGCGCGCTTCGAGCGAAATCCACTCGGGCTGCTCGATATTGCCCGCGACGTATTCGTCCCAGAACTTCTTGGTATGCGTGCCTGCGCCCACGGCCTGGCCGCGATGACGGTCACTGAGCATCGGCCCGGCGGGCACGAAGATGCAGGGCAGATCCGCCGACAGCGCGCCCATCAGCAAGCCCGGCGTGGTCTTGTCGCAACCGCCCATCAGCACCGCGCCGTCAATCGGCAGCGAGCGCAGCAGTTCCTCCGTTTCCATCGCGAGGAAATTGCGGTAGATCATCGTCGTCGGCTTGACCATGACTTCGCCCAGCGACATCGCCGGCAGTTCGAAGGGCATGCCGCCAGCCTGCAGGATGCCGCGTTTCACGGCTTCCGCGCGTTCGCGCAGATGAGCGTGACACGGCGAGAGATCGCTCCACGTATTGATGATGCCGATCACCGGACGCGACATGAATTCTTCACGACGCAGACCCATTTGCTGCAGGCGCTGCCGATGCGCGAAGGAGCGCATGTCGTCCGGGGCCAGCCAGCGCTGGCTGCGCAGTTCGCTGAGTTGCTTGAGCTTCTTTTGCACGATATTCACGCCGTAAAAATACGATGTTGATGAGAGGCCACGCTGACCTTGCCGTGCGCCCTGGCGCTTGCGTTGGTGCTTGCGCTGGTAATGGCCGGCGCGACCAGGCTCATGCCCGCGATGGCCAGCAGCACGAACACGACGCGTCGTACTGCCGTCGGCGACCAGTTGGGCGGATAGCGGCGCGCGAGCCACGTCACTGTGAGGACGACGGGCAATGCCTCGGCGCTGAGCGCGAGCGACGCCGCATCGAAACGTCCTTGCGCCAGCACGATGATCAGGCGCAGCACGGCGTTGACCGCGAACAGCAGGACCAGCGTGTCGCGCACGACTACGCGGTCGAGCGGCTGGCGATACAGATGGAACACCATCGGCGGACCGGCGCTGGCGAACACGCCGCCCATCACGCCCGAAATGCAGCCATAGAAGGCGAACGTGCCCGGCGAGGCCAACTGCGCACGCGGCTTCGTCTGCACCACCAGCAGCAGGCTGCAAGCGAGGATCGCGAGGCCCAGCGCAAAGCGCACGACGCCGATGGCGTTATCGGAAAGCCAGGCCAACAGGCACGCGCCGATCGCCACGCCCACCAGACTGCTGCCATACGACGGCGCCAGCAGGCGGCGCGGCAAGGCGGGCATGGTACGCACGAGCAAGGCCGCATTCGCGAGCACCATCACCGTGACGACGTTCGCCGCAACCGGCAACGGCGCGAGGTGAAACACCGCGACGAGGCCCAGCAGCACGAGCCCGAACGCAAAACCCGTGAGGCTTTGCGTGAAGGTCGCGGTCGCCACGCACGCAGCGAACAGCAGGTGATGCAGGAATGCGCCCGAACTCACTGCTCGGCTCCCGCAAGTGTGCGCAGGTCGAGCAATTGCTGCTCGCGCGCCGCGCCCTGACGAACGAACACCGGCGGCTCGCCGATTGGCGCCGCAATCTCCACGTGCAGGCCGCCTTCGTACCGCACGCCGCTCCAGAGATGAATCCAGACATCGCCTTTGGGCAGATACACGCGCCATTGCGAAGCGCCTGCCGCATGAACCGGCGCTACCAGCAGATCGCGGCCATAAAGATAGTGATCCTGAATAGCGTAGGTTTCTGCGTCGTCTTCGTAGTGCAGGAACAGCGGACGTTGCAGCGGCAAACCCCGCGCGCCCGCTTCATCGACGAGACCTTCCACATACTGCTTGAGCCCGGCGAACACGCGCGTCATGCGCGCGAAATGCGCGAGCACCGCCGGGTCCTGCCAGAACTGGAAGTTGTCGTCCGGGCGATTACCTTCGTGCGTGCGCATCATCGGCGTGAAGGCGGCCATTTCGGCCCAGCGCTGGAACAGTTCCGGCGTGCGCGTATTGCCGAACAGGCTCGTGTAGCCGCCAATATCGCTGTGGTGATACGCATTGCCCAGCAAGCCGGAAGACAGCGCCCCGCAGATCACCGTTTGCAGCCCGTCATGGCGCGTGAAATCGACGGACTGATCGCCCGCCCACAGCAGCGGGCAATGCGCCTGCACGCCCGTATAGCCCGCGCGCATGAAGAACACGGCGTCGCCCGTGCGGCCAGCGCGTTCGATTGCCTGAGCGTTCACCTGCGCCCAGAGCGTGGGCCACGCGTTGTGCATCAGCTTCGCGTCGATACCGTTGGCGAGCGTCACGTCCGTAGGCAGATACTCGCCGAAGTCGGCCATCCAGCCGTCGAGGCCCTTGTTCAGCATCTCGTCGCGAATCACGCGGTCTTCGAACCAGCGCGCCGCGTCGGGATTCGTGAAATCGACCACGCCGCAATCGAATTCGCCGAAATCAACCAGATAGTCGCTGCCGTCCGCGCGCGTCGCCAGATAACCCGCCTGCTTCGCTTCGACGTACAGCGCGCCGTCATTGCACAGATACGGGTTGACGTAGCCGAGAAAGCGCACGCCTTGCGCATTGAGTTGCTTCACCCATTGCGCGTGATCCGGGTAGCGCGCGTCGTTCCAGTGCCAGTCCCAGAACAGGCGTTTGCCAAACGAGGTCTGGCGGATACCCACCCAATCTTCGCACCAGAGACCGCTGACCTTGAGGCCGGCCGCGCGGCTTTGTTCCATGATGGTTTGCGCATGCTCGCGGCCGTTTTTCAGGCCGAGAATCGCGCCGTCCAGCACCCACGCGGGCAAAGCGGGCTGACGCCCGAAACGCTGCGAAATACGCTCGACCAGCGTGACGAAGTCATCGGCGAGCATGAATTCGATTTGCTCGGGAATCGCCCAGAATTGCAGTTCGTGGCGCTCGTCGTGGCGGAAGTCGAAATCCGCGTAAGCCGTCGTCTGCGCATGCAGGCAGTACTTCTGCGAGGAGACGAAGGTAGGCTGCGGATAGTTGGTGTTGAAGTAATCGCCGCCCGACTTCGAGCTCGTGTCGGCCTGCCAAGTCAGATGCGTGCTCTTGTCGCGTCCGACGCCGGGCTCCGACGTCCACAGCGGGAAGTTGCGGCCGCGCAGATCGAAATACGACATCTGCTCGCCGCAGCCCCACACGTGTTCGCCGCGTTGCGCGGGCACGCGCCACCACACGCGGTTGATCGCGCCGTTCGCCGCCGAAATGGCGAAAGTCACGCCATGCGCGGATTGGCTCGCGATAAACGTCAGTTCGGGCGCGCTGTGCGCGTCGCGCGCCAGTTCGATGCGCGCGCTGCCGTCCTGAAGCTGCGTAAGGCGTGCGTCGCGCAGCGCGACGCGCTCTTCGACGTAATCGCTGATGTCGAAGTTGCCGCGATACATGTCGATCGTTTCGACACCGTGCCCAACGAACACCGCCGGTGCTTCCGGTGCGTGTTCGAAGAGCGTGCGGCCAGCCGCGCTGAAAACGAGCTTGCCGCCCGCATCTGTGTGCCAGTTCATCAGCTTTACCTTGCTATTGCGTTTGTATTGCGTTGAGTTGTTGCTGTTCGATCAATGTCCGTTCGACTCGCGCGGCGACTGGCTCCATGCAAGTTCGCGACCGCCAGCCGATGCGCGGCGTCGAAACCACGCGATCAGTCCGAACGCGACGCACCACGTCACCACCATCAGGATCTGGTACTGGAGCGTCACGCCGCCTTGCCGCGCGACGCCAATCGGCGAGAGCGTCAGGTAGATGCTCACGAGCATCGCGATCAGGAACACGCTCATCGTGCTGGCATGGCGCCACGGCGTCAGATCGCCGGTCTGACGCAATTGCGGCTCGTAGGCCTTGGCGCGCTGGTGACGCATGCCCAGCACGACCATCAGCGTGACTTCGCAGACGAACAGAATGCCCATCACGTGGATGAAGTTGATGCCGAGCAGTTTGTCCACCTGGAACACGAGAATGCCGAGCGTGTAGACGATCACGTGCAGCAGCAACACCATCTTGGCCGGGAAGGCACCGATCTTCTTGCTGAAGAAACCCACCAGCACGACCGCGATGATCGGAATGTTGTAGAAGCCCGTGAAGCGGCGCATCACCGTGTAGATGCCATCCGGTGCGTACATCAGCAGCGGCGCGACCAGCAGCGACACCACCGCGATCACCACGCTCGCCGTCTTGCCCACGCGGATCAGCTTTTCATCGCTGGCCTGCGGACGCCACACGCGATAGAAGTCGAAAGCGATCAGCGTGGCCGTGCTGTTGATAACGGCGTTGAAGTGGCTCATCACGGTGCCGAACAGCACGGCGATGAAAAAGCCCTTGGCCCACCAGGGCAGCACGTCGGAGACCAGCGTGGGATAGGCGAGGTCCGGGCGGCCGAGCGGATGCGAGGCGTACAGATGAAACGCGACTACGCCGGGCAGCATCATGATCAGCGGTACCAGCAGCTTCATGAGGCCCGAAAGCAGCACGCCCTTTTGCCCTTCGGCAAGACTCTTCGCCGCGAAGGTGCGCTGCACGATGGCCTGATTCGTACACCAGTAGAACAGGTTCGCGAAGATCATCCCGGTAAACAAGGTGCCAAACGGCACGGAGTCGTGCGGGCCGCCAATGGCGGACAGCTTTTCGGGCGCCTGCGTGGCGATCGTATGCACGCCCGCCAGGAAATTGCCGTGACCGAGCGCGAACAGGCCGAGCACCGGCACCATCAAACCGGCGACCAGCAGGCCGACGCCGTTGATCGTGTCGGACACCGCCACCGCGCGCAGGCCGCCGAAAATCGCATACAGCGCGCCGATAATCCCCGACATCCACACGAGAATCGTAATGGTGCTCGCGTACGACGTGCCCAGCAGCGCCTGCACGCCGAACACCTGGTTGAAGGTAATCGCGCCCAGATACAGGCCCGACGGATTCGCCACCAGCATGTAGCCGATCACAAAGAACGCGCTGACGACGCGGCGCGTCGTGGAATCGAAGCGCTCTTCGAGAAACTGCGGCAGCGTCGAGAAACCGCCGCGGAGGTAGCGCGGCAGGAAGAACATCGCGAGCGCGACCGTGGCGATGGCCGCCGTGCATTCCCACGCCATCGCCGACATATTGTGTGCGTAGGCGTCGCCGTTCAGGCCGACCATCTGCTCGGCCGAGAGATTGGTCAGCATCATCGAGCCGGCGATAAACCAGCCCGTGAGGCCGCCGCTGGCCATGAAATAGCCACGTGCACCGTGATCCTTCGCGCGGCGCGTGAACAGATACGACACGAAGCCGACGAGCGCGGTGAAAAACGCAAAGCTCAGTATGGTGAAAGTCATTGTCTCCTCGTCTCTTTGAGGTTGTCTCCGTTTCGTGCGGAGGACCGGCGGCGCGATGTCGCTGCCTGAATCGGCGCGGCTTTTTTCGCAGCGCTACGATTTTTGTGCGATCGTCGATGCCTGCCGGTGTCGTGCGCTATTCGTCTGAAGACTTATGCCACCTGCATGCACAAGTATTTCATCTCCAGATACTCGTCGATACCGTACTTCGAGCCTTCGCGGCCCAGACCCGACTGCTTGACGCCGCCAAATGGCGCTTCGGCGGTCGAAATCAGACCGGTATTGATGCCGACCATGCCGAACTCCAGCGCTTCCGCCACGCGCCAGACGCGCGCCATGTCCTTCGTGTAGAAGTAGCTGGCGAGGCCGTATTCAGTGTCGTTGGCGAGTGCGATCACGTCTTTTTCATCGGTGAAACGCATCACCGGCGCGACCGGTCCGAAAATCTCTTCGCGCGCGATGCGCATCGCAGGCGTGACGTTAGTCAGCACCGTCGGCGTGTAGTGGCGGGCCACGCCGTCGCCGTTCAGCGCAACGGCTTCGCCGCCGCACAGCACGTTCGCGCCTTGCTCGCGCGCATCCACCACCAGTTCGCTGACCTTGTTCAAGGCGCGGGCGTCGATCAGCGGGCCGATTTGCGTCGACGGCTCGCGTCCGTCGCCACAGCGCAGTGCCTGCACGCGTTCCGCCAGCTTGCCGACGAAAGCGTCATAGATGCCAGCCTGCACGTAAAAGCGGTTGGCGCACACGCAGGTTTGTCCCGCGTTGCGGTACTTCGAGATCAGTGCGCCTTCGATTGCGGCGTCCAGATCGGCATCGTCAAAGACGATGAACGGCGCGTTGCCGCCGAGTTCGAGCGACATCTTCTGGATATTGCGCGCGCCCTGTTCCATCAGACGCGCACCGATACCGGTCGAGCCCGTGAACGACAGTTTGCGCACCACGGGGTTGCCGGTCAGTTCCTCGGCGATCGGCTGCGGGTCGCCGGTGACGACGTTGAACACGCCCGCCGGAATGCCCGCGCGTTCGGCCAGCGCCGCGAGTGCGAGCGCCGAAAACGGCGTCTGCGAAGCCGGTTTGAGCACCATTGTGCAACCGGCTGCGAGCGCCGGGCCGGCCTTGCGCGTGATCATCGCGGCCGGGAAATTCCACGGCGTGATGGCCGCGCAAACGCCCACCGGCTGACGGATCGTGACCAGGCGGCGATCGTTCGCGGGCGTAGCGATCACGTCGCCATCGACACGCCGCGCTTCTTCGGCGAACCATTCGACGAAGCTGGCCGCGAAGGCGATTTCGCCTTTTGCCTCGGCGAGCGGCTTGCCCTGTTCGGCGGTCATCAGCAGCGCGAGATCGTCCTGATGTTCGAGCATCAGGTCGTGCCACTTGCGCAGCAGCGTCGCGCGCGCCTTAGCCGTCAGCGCGCTCCACTGCGGCAGCGCGGCTTGCGCGGCGGCAATCGCTTCGCGCGTTTCCAGCGCCGTCATCGACGGCACGCGACCGATCAGCGCGCCGGTGGCGGGATCGGTCACGTCGAAGGTGCGGCTGTCGTGCGCCGCGCGCCATTCGCCGCCGATCAGGCAGCGGTTGCGCAGCAGTGTGGGGTCTTTCAGATCAGGCATGTCAGGGTCCGTCGAGAGTGAAGTCATGCGGATTCGCGCCAGCGCGGTTCGGGAAGGCCAGGCACATCGGTTCGCATCGCAAAGAGGCCGCCGGCAAGCGGCTGGCGCTGCAGTTCGTCGGCGCTGCGGCCCGCGCGCGCCGTCGTGATGTAGAGCGTGCGCAGATCGTCGCCGCCGAACGCGCACATGGTCGGACAGCTCACCGGCACGGGATAGACGGCATCGACCGTGCCGTCGGGCGCGAAGCGCACCACCCGCGAGCCTTCGTAGAAAGCGCTCCAGTAGTAGCCCTCGGCGTCGATGGCGGCGCCGTCCGGGCGGCCGCGATCTTCTGCGCTCGGCTCGATGCGCGCCCACACTTCGGACGCGCCGCTCTGGCCGGTCGCGGCGTCATAGGCGCGGCGGTAGATCAAGAAATTGGGGGTATCGGAGTGATAGAGCCATTGGCCGTCGGGGCTGAACGCCAGCCCGTTCGACGTCAGCAGGCCGCTGCTCAGGGATTCGAGGCGGCCATCGGCGTATCGATAAAGATGCGCGTTGCCGCCCGCCTTCGGCTCGTCGATCGTGCCTGCGAAGAAGCGCCCGGCGGCGTCGCAACGGCCATCGTTGAAGCGGCTCGTGCGCACGTCTTCGGGATTGGCGGCCAGTCGAGCCAGCGGGCGCGCCGCGGCGTCCAGCGTCCAGACGCCGGAGCGCAGCCCCGCGATGAAACCGCCGCCTTCGCGTAGGGAGAAGCAGCCAATATGCTCGGGCAGCGCGAACACCTGATCGACGCCGGTTGCGGGGTCGAAACGATGCAGCGCGGGCTGGAGGATATCGACCCAGTACAGCACGCGTTCGCGTTCGTCCCAGCGAGGGCATTCGCCTAGCTGGGCACGGGCATCCAGAACGCAGTGGAAATCGGAAGATGACATAGTCACAGAAGCGGTTCAGGTGGCGCGACGAAAAATCGCAGCGCTGCGAAATAATAGCGCTATTATTTTGAAAGGCAATACCAGGGTTAGTGCGGAGAGGATGACTCGTTGCGCTGCGGCCCTTACAATGAAGATTCCCGCGCCCGTTTGGCGCATGCCTTTCTGACCGCTTGCAGCCTATGTCCCAGACAGCCAGGGCACCGCGCTCGCGCCGCAGCACCAACCGCGTCACGATGGACGACGTAGCCGCGCGCGCCCGAGTCTCGGCCAGCTCAGTTTCACTGTTTTTGCGCAATCCCGAAGCGGTTTCCCCGCGCATCGCGCCGCGTATCAAACAGGCGATCGACGTGCTCGGCTATGTGCCGAATCTGCTGGCCGGCAGCCTGGCGGCGGCGCGCACGCGGGCCATCGGCGTAGTGGTGCCGTCGCTCGGCAATGCGTTTTTTGCGGCGACGGTCGCGGCCATGCAAAAGGAGTTCGATCGCCACGGCTACCAGTTGCTGCTGGGCGCGACCGACTATCTGCCCGGCCGCGAAGCCGACATCGTGCGCACGTTTCTTTCGTGGTCGCCTACGGCGCTGGTCGTGACCGGCTGTCGTCACGACGACGAAACGCGCACGCTGCTGCGTTCGGCGCGCGCTCCGGTGGCGGAAATGTGGGATCTCGGCGAGCAGCCGTTTGACTTGCAGGTTGGGTTTTCGCACCACGCGGCGGGCGAAGCGATGGCGCGGCATATGGTGGAAATCGGCGCGCGCCATGTGGCGTTCATCGGCGCGCGCATGGACAGCGACGTGCGGGCACGGCAGCGTTGCGAGGGATTTTCGCGCACGATGCTCGACGCCGGTATTCAGGTGCAGGTGAAGGACGTGGCGGGCGACGCGTCGCCCAAGGCCGGGTCACACGCGCTGGCCGAGATGCTGGAAAGCACGCCGGAAATCGACGCCATCGCGTGTTCGAACGACGTTATCGCGCTGGGCGTGCTGTTCGAGGCGCAACGGCGCGGCATGGTGGTACCGCATCATTTGCGCGTGGCCGGTTTCGGCGATCTGCCGTTCAGCGAGGAATGCGTTCCGCCCCTCACGACGATTCAGCCGCGCGCTACTGAAATTGGTCTGCGTATTGCGCAGGAACTCATCGAGCGTGCGGAACAGCCCGCTGAAGAGATCGCGCCGAGAATCGTCGATGTGGGTTTCGAACTGGTCGTGCGGGCCAGCACGCTGGCCGCGCCGGATCAGGACTTGCCTGTCTAGGAAGCGTAGTCGGAGGCGCTTTGCGGTGCGGTTTGCACCGTCGGGCGCGCTTCGCGCGCAAATTCGCGGCGGCACGCCTGGCGATTCTTCGCGCCGCCCGTCGCGAACGACGCAGAATCGCATTGCTGCACTTTCAGATGGGCCAGTTGCTGGCCGCTGTTATCGGCCGTGGTCAGCGTGGACGCATGGGCAGCGCCGCATAGCACCGCAGTCGCTAGGACTGCCAGTTTCAGGAATTTCATGCCTTGATACTCCGCACTCGTGAAATGCGCGGAATGCGCTTCATCGATCAGGCTTGAAGTCTATGCCGCCAGCACGCCGGTTTAAATGCGATGCGCTGAAATAGAGAGTTGCAGGGAATTCACATTAGCCGCGCCGCACGCTACTTGACGCTCCATCGCCTGCCCTATTTTCAAATTTTTCCGAAAAATCTTTCAACATCCGGCCCCGTTCTCAGGTCGCGGTGCCTGCTCGACAATCACCCGCTGATAAACCTTCGAGCAGGCCATCATGACTTCCCGTACCGTTTTCTCGCCGATCACACTCGGCCGTCACGCACTCGCCCATCGCATCGTCATGGCGCCCATGACGCGCGCGCGCAGCACGCAGCCAGGCGATATCCCCAACGCCACCAACGCGGCCTACTACGCGCAGCGCGCGAGCGCCGCGCTGATCGTCACCGAGGCATCGCAGATTTCGCCGCAAGGCAAAGGCTATTCGTTCACGCCGGGCATTTACAGCGCCGAGCAGGTCGCCGGCTGGCGTCTCGTCACCGACGCCGTGCACGCGCAAGGCGGCACGATCTTTTTGCAGCTCTGGCACGTGGGCCGCATGTCGCATCCCGATTTCCACAACGGCGCGTTGCCAGTCGCGCCGTCCGCCATTCCGTTCGAAGGGCAGATCTGGAAAGTCGATTCGGCGACCGGTCAGGGCGCGATGGTCGATTGCCCGACGCCGCGCGCGCTGACGACCGCCGAAGTGCGCCAGATCGTCGAAGATTTCCGCCTGGCAGCGCGTCGCGCACGCGAGGCCGGCTTCGACGGCGTGGAAATTCACGGTGCGAATGGTTACCTGATCGATCAGTTCCTGCGCACGACGTCGAACCAGCGCGACGACGAATACGGCGGCTCGCGCGACAACCGCCTGCGTTTCCTGCGTGAAGTGGTGAATGCGATCGCCGATGAAATCGGCGCGGAGCGCACCGCGATTCGTCTTGCGCCGTTCCTCACTGCGCGCGGCATGGCCTGCCCCGATATCCTGCCGACGATCCTTGAGGCCGCAACCTTCCTGCAGTCGCGCGGCATTGCGTATCTGCATCTGGTCGAAGCCGATTGGGACGATGCGCCGGTATTCACGGAAGCGTTCCGCCGCGAGATTCGCGAGCGCTTTGCGCGCCCCATCATCGTCGCGGGGCAATACGATCTCGCGCGCGCCAACGCGATCATCGCGCAAGGTTATGCCGACCTCGTGGCGTTCGGCCGTCCCTTTGTCGCCAATCCCGATCTGCCGGCGCGGCTCGCGAACGGCTGGCCGCTGGCCGATCTCGATCCGGCCACGCTGTTCGGCGGCGACGAGCGCGGCTATACCGACTATCCCGCTTACGACGAAGCCACGCTCGACGCCTAAGCCGCGCGCGCCCGCTTTTCAACGCCTTGCAACAGGACTCAACGTGCTCCGTAAATACGTGCCGCTCGCGCTGACGGCTGCTTTCGCACTTTCCGCACTATCGGCAACGGGCAATAACGCCTTCGCCGAAAACAACCCCGCCGCCAGCGCGGCTGCCGTCACCCAGGACGGCGCGGTTTATGGCGCCGAGCTTCAAGGCTTCGACTATCCCTGGCCGGTCAAGACCTTCACGTTCGAATCGCAACGCCAGACCTTGAACATGGCCTACATGGACGTGCCACCCGCGACCGGCCACGCGAACGGCCGCACCGCCGTGCTGCTGCATGGCAAGAACTATTGCTCCGCCACTTGGGCACCGACCATCAAGGTGCTCAGCGCGGCGGGCTATCGCGTGATTGCCGTCGATCAGATTGGCTTCTGCAAATCGAGCAAGCCCGAGCGTTATCAGTTCACGTTCCAGCAACTCGCGCTCAATACGCACGCCCTGCTCGAATCGCTTGGAATCGACCATGCGATCATGATCGGTCATTCGACGGGCGGCATGCTGGCGATCCGCTATGCGCTAACCTGGCCGGAGCAAACCCAGCAACTCGTGCTGGTCGATCCCATCGGTCTGGAAGACTGGCGCGCCAAAGGCGTGCCGCCCGTTTCCGTCGATCAATGGTACGAGCGCGAACTGCATACATCGGCTGCGCGCATTCGCAACTACGAGAAAAACACCTATTTTGCAGGACAATGGCGCGATGCTTACGAGCCTTCGGTACAGATGCTCGCGGGCATGTATCGCGGTCCCGATCGTGCGCGCGTGGCATGGGATTCGGCGCTGCTCTACGACATGATTCTCACGCAGCCGGTTTTCTACGAGCTTTCGCAGCTTCATCCGCCCACGTTGCTGATGATCGGCGATAAGGATTCGACGGCCATCGGCAAGGAATTCGCGCCTGCTGCGTTGCGGCCGACGCTCGGCAATTACCCGCTGCTCGCGCATCAGGCCGCCAGTGTCATTCCGCACGTTCAACTGATGGAGTTTCCTGAAGCCGGCCACGCGCCACAAATGCAGATTCCCGATCAGTTTCACGCTGCCTTGCTGCGCGGGCTCAATAGCGCAAACACGGCAAACTGATTGCGACCACACTTGACTACCGAAATGAAATTTGCTTTTTTTGCCATCGCTGCGGCGCTCTGTGTCAATGCCGCTCATGCGGCGCAAGTCGAAGCGCCAGCGTCCGCTGCCGTGTACGCGGTCGTCCATGTCGATATCGAACCGCCCAGAGTCAAGGAAGCCTTGCCCGCGTTGCACGCTTTCGAAGCGCAGGCGAGACACGATCCCGCCGTCGCGAGTATCGACGTGCTTCAGCAAAGCGGCGCGGAAAACCACTTCACGCTCGTTGAAGTGCTGCATTCTCAAGCGGATTATGATGCGTTCGTGTCACGCGACTATGTGCGAGCGCTGCGCGATACGCTCCAGCCGCTACTCGGCGGGCCATTCGACGAACGTCTGCATCACGTCATGCAATAAGGCTTTGAACAGATCACTTCGGACACGCCATGACGGCATTTAAAACACGTCTCTCCCGCACGAGGCTTGCGATGCTCGGCTTCGCCTGCATCGTCGGGCATGCCTGCGCGCAAACGCCCGCGACAGCGGCGGCAAACGAAGCCAATGCCTGCACCACCGCGGCTTCCGTGCTGGCGCCGGGCGGCACCTTGCGCGCCTCGATCAACATCGGCAATCCGGTTCTTGCTGCAATCGATGCGAATAGTGGCGAGCCCGCAGGCGTGTCCGTCGATCTGGCCGCCGAACTCGCCAGACGCCTGCACGCGAAGCTGCAACTCGTCGTGGCGAATGCGGCTGCGGCTTCGCTCGATAACGTCCTGAATGACCATGCCGATATCGGCTTTTTCGCCATCGATCCCCGGCGCGGCGCGGCAGTGCGCTTCACCGCGCCCTATGTGCTGATCGAAGGCGCGTATGCGGTGCGTGACGATTCGCCCATCGCGCGAAACGAAGACGTCGATCGACCCGGCGTAAGCGTGGCTGTCAGCAAAGGCAGCGCTTACGATCTCTATCTGTCGCGCACCTTGCAGCACGCGACTATCGTGCGCATTTCGCCCTCGGCGGCGGTAGTCGATGCGTTCGAAAAGCAGCATCTGGATGTGCTGGCGGGCGTCAAGCCGCAACTCGTGCAATACGCGTCACATGCAAGCGGTTTGCATGTGCTCGACGACCGCTTTATGGTGATCCGCCAGGCGATGGGCGTGCCGAAATCGAAGGGCGATGCAGCCGCGCAGTGCGTCGCGCAATTCGTCGAGGCCATGCGCGACTCGGGCTTCGTTGCGGCTGCGCTGGAGCGGCATCATATTGATGGCGCGAGTGTCGCGCGCGCAGGCAACTGAAACCGCAAACAAAGTCCATCGCCCTTATAAAGCAAGCCGGATTTCCGCGCCGTACACGGATTGAATCGCGTTTTCGCCCGGCGCAATCGCCTCGAATTGATGGCGAATCTTCGTGACGTGACTGTCGATGGTGCGATCTTCGAGAATCCGGCCATCGGGTTACAGCCGGTCCATCAGGACATCGCGCGAAAACACGCGCCCTGGCATCGACGACGATTGTGCAGATGCGACAGTTTTCACCGTTTCCACATTCACCGTCTGGACCTTTTTCTAGGCGCTTTTTTGATCATACGAACATGCCGCCAACGCGCAGGTCGGCAGCAGAATGCCCGCACGCTGACGCGCGATAAGCCGGATTGGCATAGTGATGACCTCAATGCCAAGAGCGTGGTCCACGCCCGATCGCGGCATTATGCAAATCAAATTAACGAGAAATCAAGAACGCACACGGGGTAACGCAGGCACCGCTGAAGGCTGGCCAGGCTATCATTTCAGTCAGTATTGGCTCGCCCGCGTACACGATTCGCGGCGCATAGCATCACGTTCACGGCGTTAGCGCCGCTCCGCGCGCAATACGGCGGCGTTCGTGATGCGAGCCGCAACAGATCAACGCTTATCGATCGGGACCACGATGCCCCAGCCATCCGCTGCGCCGCTTTCCATTCTTTTCGTCGACGACGACGAACTGTCGCGAGTTCACTTCGAACGGGCGATCGATGGCACGTGGCCGGTACATCTGGCGCGCAACGCCGACGAAGCGATGTCGATCCTCGCGCGGCATCACGCCGAGATCGCCGTGCTGGTCACCGACTTCCGCATGCCCACCGACGACGGCGCGAGCCTGCTGGGCGAAGCGGCGCGGCGCTATCCGCATATCGTCGGCGTGATTGTTACGGCGTATGCGGACAAGGACATGCTGCTGCAAACCGTGAATTCGGGAAACGTGTTCCGCGTGCTGGAAAAGCCGCTGCGCGTGAGCGCGATTCGCGGCGTCCTGCGCGAAGCGTTTTCGCGTTTTAGCGAGCGCGAGGCGCATCAGCAACGCCTGCTCGCCATGAACGAGACGATTGCGTTTCTCGCGCACGAATTGAACACGCCGCTTGCAACCATTGCGCTGTTCGCGGGGAATATGCAGAACACGGTCCAGGATGCTGATGCGCCGTCGAATCCCGCCGATCTCGCGCAGGCCGCGGCTTCGATGCTGAATAACGCCCAATATTGCATGGCGCTGATCTCATCGTTCTGGGACACGCTCAATCAAAGCGCGACCAACACAGCGCTCACGCCGGAAGCCGGACGCGAAACCACCGCGACGCAACTGGTTGCGGCCCTACTCGATAGCTGGCCGTTTACGGCCTCGCAGCGCGACTGGATCAGCGTGGATCTGCAGTCCGACTTCGTCGTACATTCGATGCCCAATTGCGTGGTGCTGGTGCTGTCCTCGTTGCTGACGAATGCGCTGCGCGCGCTTGTCGATTGTGCCGCGCCAGCGCTGCGCATCGAGATCGTGGGCGGCGCGGCGCCCGAAATCCGCATGCACGACAACGGCGCGGGCATCCCGCCGGAGATTCAGGCGCGCCTGCTGCATGATCCCGTAACCACGCACGCCGAGAACGGCGGCCACGGCATGGGCATGATCTTCTGCAACCGCGTGATGCGCTCCCTGAAAGGCAGCCTGAAGATCGAATCGACGTGGGGCCAGGGCACGACGGTCACGCTGTGTTTCGGCAAGCACGAGAAAAACCCGGCCATGGCCGGGCTCGATGAAGCGGCCGCCGCTGTGCGTGCGATCGATGCGGCTTTGCCTGAATCGCTTCAGCCGCCTACGTCGACTCAATCGTCCGCGAATGTGCGGCGTGCTTCGCCGAATCCCGTTACCAGCACGAAATAACTTTGCAGCGCATCGGCTGAGCGCGTGCCCAGGCCGGTCAGATCGTCGAGCCAGCCGGGCTCCGCCGGTAAGCGGCCCGCTTGCAGTTCGGGATAGATGCGCCGTGCAAACGCATGCAGCGCCTTCGCGCCGATATTCCCGCTCACGCCAAGCAGAATATGCATCGCGTGATGCATCGTCTGGCTATCCTGGGCGCGCGCGTGCTTGCCGATTTCGTCGAGCAGCGCGCGAATCTGGCCGATGCCTTTCAGGAAGCTCGGGTCGAGCAGACCCAGTGACGCGAGTTCTTCCAGTTGCACGGTGTCGAGCAAATCTTCATCGGCCACTTCCACTTCGCTCGCGGCGGCAAGCGATGTCGAAGACGCTTTTGCGAGTCGAGGCGGCGACAATACCTTCGCTTCGCGCAGGACATTGCCTCTCTCACGCCCTTTGCTGCCGCGCGCGTGCGCGAATTGCCGCGACAGGCTCGCGTACAACGCTCCGACCCGCACCGGCTTGACCATCACTTCGTTCATGCCCGCCGCAAGACACGCGCGCAAGGCATCGACATCGGACTGCCCGGTCAAGGCGACGATCGGCAGCTTCGCATACGCGCTGCCGCTCGCGCGAATCAGGCGCGCCGATTCGATGCCGCCCATACCGGGCATGTTCAGGTCGATGACAACGGCATCGGCGTTGATGCCGCTTTTGAGCAGATCGAGCACTTGCTGGCCGTTTTCGGCTTCGAGCACTTCGGCGCCGCAGCGCTCCAGATAGCTCTTGGCGATCAGGCGGCTGTAGGTGTCGTCGTCGGCGAGCACGATCAGGCGGCCCGCGAAGCCGTCGAAACGCGCGCGCTTGCTATTGCGCGCACCGCTTTCCATGATCGCCTGCAGCGACGTGATCAACTCCATCGCACTGCTCGACTTGCTGATCATCTCGTCCATGCCCGCATTGCGCGCCAGCGTGCCCGCGACGCCCGGCGGCTCGACCGAGTAACCGACGATAGGCACGTTCGAGATCGTCTGATTGCCGCCCGAGCGTATCGCCTCCGTGGCCGAATAGCCGTCGAGGCCCGGCATATTGATATCCATGAGCACGACGTCGACCATCTCGCCTTCCTGCAGCATGGCGATCGCTGCCTCGCCGCTTTCGGCTTCGCTCACCAGCGCGTGCACGCCCGCGAACGCGAGCGCGGCACGGGCGCGCTGGCTGGCGTCGTCGTCCACGATCAGAACGCGTTTGCCGGTGAAGAATTCCGCGGCACGGGCGAGCACCTGCTGGCGTTGATCGGCGATCTTCGTCTCGGAGATCGGCGGAAAGGCCAGCGTGAACTGCGTGAATTTATCGACTTCCGACTGGCAGGTAATCGTGCCGTCGAACGAGCGCATCGCGCGTTGGCAATACGCGAGACCGAGCCCCGTGCCGGCTGAATTGCCATGGGTGCGAAACGGCGCGAACAGGTCTGCCATGGTCTCGGGTGAAATGCCGGGGCCGTTGTCGTGCACGGTCACGATGTTCAGGTCCACCGTGATCGTCAGCTTCGCCGACTGGCGCGTGCCCATATGATGCAAGGCGTTGCGAATCAGATTGAACAGCGTGAAAAGGTAGACGGTTTCATCGACGCCAAAAACGAAGTCTTCGATCACGACCAGCGAGACGCGGCCGCGCTCCTTCGCATCGCTGAAGCCGTATTCGTCGAGCGCCTTGCGCGTGGTCGCGGCGGCGCTGAGATAGGTCAGGCTGTCGGCGCGCAACGGCTTGGCGCTGACTTCGTCGAGCGTCATGGCGATGATGCGCAGCCCACGATCGATGGCGATCTGCCCATGCTCGAGGTGCTGCGAAAGCGATGCGAGCGTGCCGGGCGCCTGAGCGCGTGCGTCGCGCGACGACGTGCCGATTGCCGAAAGACCGTCGTCGATACGATCGAGTACATAGCGCAACTGGCTCAGCGGATTGCGCATTTCGTGCGCGATCGTTCCGGCGAGCGCGCGCAGCGCCTCGCTTTTCGCTTGCGCCGTAATGCCCTTCATATTGCTATGGCTGAAGGTAATGCCCGCGCAAATGCCGAACGCAAAAACCGGCAGATAAATATAGAGCAGCAAATGCGGATCGACCTGCAGCGCCGCTGGATCGATCAGCGCAATACTGGCAATGGCAAGCCCCAGCCCGATCGCCAGATTCATGGTCAAGGCGATATACGACGGGAATATCGCAATCAGAAAGAAAACCATGCCCAGTTCGGCCATCGACCACAGCATCGAAAAATGGCCGGCCAGCAGGTAGTACGTAAAAAAGAACGGCAGCGTATAGGCCACCGTTCCAAAGTAATACCACGGCAGGAAACGCTTCAGCGAAGTGGGCCAGAAACGCCGCAACAGCAATAGCAGACACGAAAGCGAGCCTGCGAAGCGCATCAATGCGCTTTCATTCGGCTGCGGATCGATGATCGTCCACCAGAACCAGTACAGCGGATGGCCAAGCGTGCCGATCACACCGACTGCGAGCACGCTGTAGTCCGACACATGGTAAGCGTCATGAATACGACGCTTCACAAAGCGGACGCCCCCTGCAATGGCTTTCATCTCACTCTCTTTTTGTTTTGCTGCTTCAGAAGCGGAAGCTGCTCACGTTGAACGACATGCCAGCACTGCCGACCCAGCACGCGACGCGGTCGCCGCGCTTGAGTCTGCCGCTGTCTTTCGCCATCGCCAGCGCAGCAGGAATCGATGCAGATACAAGATTACCGGTCTCCGGGTAGATGTGATAGATCTTGTCCTCGATCCCGGCTTTCACACCATAACCCTGCCACGCGGCCTTTGAAGACGCGTGCGTGAAAACCACATCGATTTCGGATTTCGGCACGGAAAGCTTGCCAAACACTTCCGTAATTTCTTCCGAGTTTTTGTGCAGCTCGTGACCATACGATGTGAAGCGCATATCGCCATTGCGGCCAACCCGTTCGGTGGGATGGCAATAACCTTCATAACCGTGGATTGGAATCGTGCACAGATCGGCAGCGGCCGGTTTGCCGCGAAAAACGAACTCAAAGTTCTCCGGGTCTTTCGGCACGACCAGCGTTGCCGTGGCCGCCTCGCCGATGGTGAACGATGGTAGCGTGTATTCGATCTGCGCGTGATTCTTCAAGGAAAAATTCGAAGGATAAAGCGGCCCGCCAGTCAGCATGTTGAATTCCGCATTCACAATCAACGCATTGCGATACTGGCCGGATTTAAACAGGCTATCGACCAATGACATCGCACGTGTCCAGCTCATGCACGCGTCCACGACATCGAAGCATTCCGCGTGAGTGAAACCCAGAGCGCTTGCCATCATGTGGCTATTGCCCGGCTCCAGAAAACCGCGTCCGATACCGACGAAAATAAAAAGCTCGATATGTTCGGGGCGCAGATAGCTTTCCGAAAGCGCTTTACGAATGGCCATTGCAACATGATCGATAGGCGACTCGTGACTCTCACACCAGCGACGGCTAACGAGGCCGCTGCGATCGAGCAGTGTTTTGATGGTCCTGAGACTGCGATCGATTTCGCCATCGAATCCAACCGAGTGCGAACGGATCATTTCAACAACTTCTTCGTTCGTGACGACCTTCGAAGGCAAGCTAACAGCTACGTTCTTGATAAGCATGTAGATCCCGTGAAAAAGCGTGATTGATGAGAAAAACGGCGTGCGCGCTTTCGCTTTGAATTACGGCCTTTCGGCCTGGCAGAAAATGCGCACAGATCGTGTATCACGATTTTCTTGATACTCAGCGGGGTCAAAATTTTGAGGGGCCAGGTGGGGGGCGGCGGGTGCGGGTTGGAGGATGAGTTGGGTTGCGTGAATTCGGTAGAAATTCAAAGACTACGATTTACGTAATGAATCATACAAACCATGCGTTCGTATGATTTGGGCTCGAATTTAGGCGGGTTTGGGTGGATTTTGTAACGATCGTTAGGGTCGAAACGTGAAACACTCTGGCACCTTTATGAAAATATCCTTTATTAACAGTGGCTTATGAGGAAAGTTTATTTTTAGCGGTTGTTTCACGGCTGGATGGTTCGCGCTCGGTCAATCAGGCTGTTTGACCGGGATTTCAAGGCCACCTATGGCGCAGACGTCGATGTAGGCGCTGCTTGTGCCATCTACGTGGCTGGGTCCGTGGCGTCGGGATCGGAAGTGTGTTCGCCGCTGCCCTACCCGGCTGCGAAGTGTCCGTAGTTGCTAAGCGGTGCGGTTCTAAATCGGTTTGGTTTGATTCGGTTTGTGTTGGGTTGTTTTGTTTTTGGCAGGCAGTTCTTGCGAACGTCAAGCCTGGTGCTGTGAGCCAAAGTATTGGCGCCGATTGGCGCGAGTGTGGGAGCAGGTATGCATCGGCAGTTAGTTGCATAGGTGCAGGTATGCATCGCTGATATCGGGACGCGATCAATGCTACGTCGTCTTTTCTGAGCCAGTGCGGGGCTACGATGCAGGGGTGCAGGACACGTCAGCGGCAGGCGCCTTACCCTGCAGCTTTACCGATCGGCAACGTTTTGACGGCAGGCTCGCTGCGGAATGTCCGCAGAGCGTTCCGGCGTAGGTGAAGCCAGCTCTACGGCATCGAACAGTCACCGGTTCTGTATTGCACAACGATCACTCCGCATCAAAGGCGACAGCGCTCAATCTGGGCGCGCTCGGCGGCTTCAGACGGACGATGAAAGTCGATTCTCTACGGCGCGCGGGTGAACTCCGCGTGAGTAGTATGGCTTCGGGGTCAGAGGACTATCGTTGTGGCCCTCTCGCAAGTTGGGCGCTGTGGTATTCGCCAATCCACTAAGCGCATCACACACTTTGCACGTGCAAAGTTTTCCAGCGGCCTTTATCGCGCTCGCTGCGCGAGCCGTTGAGTTGTGCGTCGGAGGTCATGCACGCGAGCCGTTGCGTTGCTCGTCACGATTAAGGTGCCTTTGAGTGTCTCTCTCGTGGATCAGAAGGATCAGAATCTTCGTTCCGCCTCAACGACGCGACGCCGCTGATGAGGGGGCAACTGAGCTCGCGACAGATATTGTCCGGCAACCAAGATCCGAGTGTTTCATCTCGCTCCGGACCGACGAGGGCGACGCCAATCGATCAAACTGTGCACGTGCAAAGTTTTCCCCGCGGTGCTAGGCCGGATCGAAGGCCACTGAAGCCGATAGCGCCTATCGGCACCCATACATCCTCGCCGATAAAAGCTCACGCGACGTCTCAAGCACTGATGCCTGTGCGTGAAACCAGAGTCTAGGCCGCTGCGCTTATCAAACTCGCAGAAACCGCTAACGGGCCAAGATCAAGCGACAAGCCGTCGGTGCAGTCGAACAGGCTCTGAGGCGAGGCGCCGGCAGATTAAAAGCCTTGCGCCGATGATCCCCGTGCGCGACCGATCCAAAACTCGAAATGGCAGGCTCGCGGGCATCGAACTGTGCACGTGCAAAGTTTCGACGTGGCATCCAGCCAAGGCCCGCCGGCTTATTGTTGAGAAAGAATATCAACGCAGGACGGATATCGCCGCGCAACCATGTCTAACGGCAACATCCAGGAGCTACGATCAGAACCGGCCTCGATCACATGCATGAAGTGCTGAAGCCGCCTCGGATTGTCACGCACAGCGGAAGGTCGAGCGGGCCGACAAGCCAGAAAGTGCAGTCAGCGAAACACCAGCGCTGGTCGCACGTTGAAAACGTACTTAGCGGCGCGACAAGCGTATAGGCAAACTGGCGAAGACTTTATCGGCGTGGGTCGCGCGTAGGGCGACGGTAGGTGGTCTCGCCGGCCGACGCTTCCGCGTCCAACCTCGTCAGTAACATCGCGTACGGAGTCGCGCAATCTCCCATCGCTAGCCTCGAGACTGCTTCGGCACGATGCGAAGCACGGCTCATCTCTATTCAGCGCGCCGCCGACGCACACCGCAACGGTCAGACACTCGTGCTTACGCATCCGAAATGACGCTCGGCAAATGGTGATGCGCTTCCGCGTCAAGGCAACTCTATCCAGCCAGTCGGTCGAATCGGCGCAACCCAGAAGCGGACTAGTTCAGGCTCAGCCAGTCGATCACGGCCACAAAAGCACTGCGCCTTAAAAACTGTGCACGTGCAAAGTTGACTACCTAGCACACTGGCACACCAGAAAAGCCCCCGTCGCCCTGCCACAACTCTCAGGCGAGTGAGCCTTCATCGCAAGCACGTTAGATCACCTTCCAATCAAAGCTCTCCGCTTACTCACCGACCATAACCAATCGCCCCTTCCCATCAAAGCCATCCCCCACGCCCCGACATCCCAACCCGATTGACATATCTCGCCAACAGACCCGCATCATCGATAACCTGCCGTCGCATCGCCCAAAACTGTGCACGTGCAAAGTTCCCCCCGCAGATAATCTCGAAAAACCTTGAATCAATTCGCAATTCCCAAATGTTCTGCTAGGATTCGAAAATTATCTGCAGCATCGTTATCGAATCGTCCTGAAACTTTGCACGTGCAAAGTTTTTCGGTTCTCGAACTGTGCACGTGCAAAGTTTTTACTGACTATTTAGGGGCTGCTTATGGCGTCGAAAAAGAATCCCAACCCGGCCGTTATCGTCCTGGTGACGAATCAAAAGGGAGGAAGCGGCAAGACCACCACAGCGATGAGTCTTGCAGCAGCGTTCCATGACGCCGGCAAACGCGTCCTGCTGGTCGACTACGATCCGCAGAACACGCTGCTAGGTTGGTATGGACAAGCCGATGAGGCGAATCCTATTGAGGTTCCGTACCTTAATCTCGCGCAGCCCGGCATCGATATCAGCGATGAGCTGGAGCGCCGGCAGTTCGATTTCGACTACATCGTCATCGATGGCCGCCCGACGCTGGAAATCAGCATGAGCGCGCTCCTGCTTCTCAGCGACCTGGTACTGGTTCCGCTGCAGGCGTCGCTCGCGGATCTTCACTCCACCCAAGGCATCGTCAAGGAAATTCGCGTCGCCCAGGACGAACGTCCCGACCTGAAATTCTCGCTTCTGCTCACGATGGTTTCCAACAAGCGTCTGCAGTTGCAGTTCACGAAGGACGCGATCAAGGAACTCGGCTATCCGCTGTGCAAGACCATGATCGCCAGACGCGAGCTGCACACCCATGCCTACGCGTTGGGGCAGACCATTTTTGCCAGCAAATCGGTGGGCTATCGCGCGGCAGCCGATGAAGCGCGCAAGCTCGCAGTCGAAGTCGAACGGCTCACGGCATAAAGGAGACGGTTATGGGTTCGAACAAACTCAAGCAGGCTTTCGGGCGTCAACGCACCGTCGAGACCGTCAGCGAGCAGACGTCTGGTCTGTCACAGCTTCGGGAAACGCCGTCGAAATTCGATCACGCGCGACGCGCTCTGGCTCATGCGTCGATCGCCCCCGTCGTCGCGCCCGTTGCAGCGTCCGCCGTCGAACCGCAGCTTCAGGTTCTGACTGGCGATCTCAGCACGGCAAGCAGCGAATATCGGCAATGGTGCGAAGCGAATGCCTATCGTCCGGGCACGAACATCGAGATTCCTGTTGGAAAACTCAAGTCGTCGCGCTACAACGCGCGGCACTTCTATCTTTCCACACAACTTCAGGAATTAATCGCAAACATTGCGGAACATAAGCAACAACAGCCGATTCACGTCACTCCCGACTACGACAATCCCGGCTACTACTTTGTCACCGATGGCGGTCGTCGCTGGCGTGCGCTGGAGGCGCTGAAAAGCCCGCACGTGATCGCACTGGTCGTCGATGTGCCGCTCGGCGTACAAAGCTACAAGTTGTCGTACGACCTCAACGTCACGAAGCAGGATCAGACGCCGTTCGACGACGCGATCAAGTGGAAAGGCATGCTGGCCGATGGCACGTTCAAAAGTGCGCGCGAGCTAGGAGAAGTGCTGGGGATCGCCGAAGGGCAGATTTCCAAGACGCTGTCGCTCGCAGATCTTCCCGAAGATCTGCTCGAACTCATGGTCGCGATCCCCGCTGAAGAGATGGGCCTGCGCAAGGCCTATGAGGTGGGCCGCTACTGGGCCGTCAGCGGTAACGACGAAGCCGCCACCGCCAAGCTGATCGAGCACATCGCCAATGGCGACTACGCCATCAAGCGCGTGCAGGCGGCGATCGCCGGTCTCAAGGCCGCGTCGGCGGGCGGCAAGGCCAATTCGCGCCCGGTCTTCAATCGCCGCGTGGACTTCCGTCTGCCGAGCGGCGAGAGCGTCGGTAGCCTAAAGACCTATGGCGAAGATCGTCTGGATCTGCGCGTTTCCGGGCTGCCGATCGACGTTCGCGACCGGCTGCAGGAAGCCATCCAGCAGGCGCTGCAGCGATTCGTCACGTCGAAGCCGGGCAGCGACGAGCCGGACGCGCAATGACGGCTACCCTCGGCATTTCATCGGGCACGCGGCGGCTCGCGCTGGGTCTCGCCGCCGTCGCGACCAGCGCGTCCATCGCCATCACGTGGATGGCCGGCCGCGAGCGCGGCGGCACCGAGGCCGAACAGCTGATCTGGGTGACCGTTGGACTGTCGCTGCTGCTCGGCGCTCATTTGATCCCGGCCATGACGCACGGCGCGCGCCACGGAATCCGCATCGTCGCGTACGGATTGTGGGCTGCGGCCATGGTGTCGACGGGCTACACGCACGGCACGTTCTTCCTGGCGGCGCAGCAGCATGCCGGCGACGTCCGGGCGGGGCAGGTGACGGTGCCAGGCGCCGCGCCCGCGGACCTGACCACGAGCAAGGCGATCTCGGCGCTGTTGCGTCAGCAGGCGCGCGTCGAAGGGTCGCTGAACCAGTCGACGCTGGCGAAGTGCCATGACGATTGCCGCGCGCTGGACGTGCGACGCCGAACGCTGCGCAGTCAGCTCGATTCGATCAAGGGGCAACTGGATCAGGCGCGGCGCGTCGAGCGAGACAACGACCGCACGGCCGCGGAGCGTGCCCACGCGATTGCGCGTCAGGACTCACAACGCGGCGACCCTGTATCGACGAAATTGTCGCTCTGGCTGGGCGTGCCGGCGACGACGATCGACCTCGCGATGGCGATCTTCTTCGGGTGGCTTCTCGAAAGCATCGCATGCTTTTCCTGGTACGTCGCCTTGTCGCGGCCCAGACAGGAGCAGGCCCAGGCGGAACAACCCGAGCTGCCGAAAGAGGCGTTTCACCTTGCAGCAGACAGTCCCGCACCGAAGCCGCTGGCGATGATCTACAACATGTCCCAGCCGGCAGCGAACGATTCCGAGCCATTGAATAACACGGCTCAAACCCGCATCCCGCATGTAGAGACTGCGCCATCGGCAATGAGCAACAGCACGCTCATGCGTAGCGACGAGGAAGAGGAAAGGGTGCTACGCGACGCGCTCGAATCCGGCGCTGCGACCAACTCGATTTCGGAGATTGTGCGACTGCTGGGATGCAGCGAGGGCAGAGCGTTGACCTTGCGTCGGCAGATTGCCGCGACCAGCCCGCAACTCTTGCTGGCGACACATCGGGCGGTCGGGTAGCGGGCGTGAACGGCGGCCTGGGAGGTCTGTGATACGAACCGGCAGCAAACGACGCCTTGCGCGCCGTCTACCTGCCGCTCCGCTTACTTCGCGCCAGACGCGGCGTTCGTCAGCAGGAAGTTCAGGAGATCGCGGTCCGTCGGCTTGCCCCAGACCTGCTCGGCGAGCCAGTTGAAGAACGCCGCCTCCGCGGCTTTCTTCGGCTTCTTGCCAGCCGACAGCTTCAACGGCGTCGCGGGCTGTTGCTCGTTGTAGCGCGAAACATAGGCGGTCTGCTCATCCGCATCGAGCTCATTGAAATAGCCCTTCGCTTCGCCAGCCCGGAACGCCTGCAGTTTCGCGAGCAACTGGTCTTCGGCCTGCTCCTGGCGCGATTCCGTTGCGACGACCTTGCGCGACGCGCTGCCTTTGGGCTCCTCAATCTGCCATCCGCCCAGCAATGCCTTGCGGAAATACGCGCCGACGTTCTCCACGGGCTGAGCGTTCTTCTTGCTCAAGCGTTGCTCCGTGTAGTTCAGGGCCTTCTGGATGGCTTCCGCGCCGTGCTCGGCAAGCAGCTTGCGCGCCTCGGTCAGCGGAATATCCAGCTTCGTGATCGCGCCGAGCAGATCGAGATCGTCTTCCTGCAACAACTCTGGCTTCACCTTGCCGCTGATCGTGAACTGGACTTCAGCGATGGTGCGGCCCACCTTGAATTCCTGCAGTTCGACCTCGTGATCGGCAATGCGGTTGATCTCTTCGAGCGCCGGCAACAGCACGCGGCTCTTGAACGTCTTGTACTGCGCGTAGGAACCGCGCTTCCAGTCCATGCCTAACAGCAAGTCGCGCAAAGTATCGACGCTCAGGCGTGGCGTACGGCCCACGCCTTCATACCGGACGACGTTTTCCCACAAGGTCAGCGAATGGCCACGCTTGAACTCGCGAGCGATACGCATATCGATGCTCGCGTAGATCCGCGGATTCATCAGGATCTCGCGGATGTTCTCGGAAAACTGGTATTTCAGGATGGACCCGGACAACTTCGCGCCGGCCACCAGGCCGCTGGCGTTCCATTCCGGCTTGCCCGACAGGTGATCCCAGTTGACGACGAAGCCGACCAGCGAGTTGATCGTCGCCTTCACGTAGTCACGGTTCTTCGTGTTCAGGCCGACGTCGGAAATCAGATCGCCGACCGTGTATTCGAACCATACGCGTTCACCTTCCTTGTTCTGTTCGATCGCGTTCTTGATCAGGGCGTTGAACATCTTCGCCTGCTGCAACGAAATCGGTCCCGCCTGGGGCGCGATGTGTACAGCAGGTACAGCCTTCCGGAAAGGCTCCGGTAACTCGGGGATCTGGAAGAGGGCGATCTGAGTCGGGTCGGTTTTTGTCTCGTTCTTCTTCGGCACAGTAGCTTCAGGTCGGAAGGGCAATTCGGGGTAACAATACACTGTACCGCGTTCACCTTCAACCCTGCGGAAATTACCTCGCGAAGTGCCGTTCTGACTGAACCATACGCGTTCACCTGAAGATTTTCATGGTACGTCTTTATAGAAAAGACTTATAAAACAATAACTTATAAGTTAGCAAGCGCTCACTCATATAGCGATTCTGAACCATAGGCATTCACCCTAAGTGAGTTCCGCGTGCCTGAAAATCGCGGATTTGGCTGTCACCAGAACCATAGGCGTTCACCTGAAGCCGATTTGCACGATCTATTGGCAGAAACAGGTGTCTGGGAACCATAGCCGTTGACCAATCATGCGAAAAGCCGGGCAAACGAACCATAGGCTTTCACCTCAAGAACCATGGCCGTTATCCTTTGACCTTTCGTATGCTGCCCTACGCGTGGCGGGGTGTTATAAATTAGCCTATAAAAATCAATAATATGCTGGCGTTATTGAAGGTAACACCCTGGTTTTTTGCCAGAGAGGGGAGAACCATAGCTTTGCACCCATAGCGCGAAGATTGGAGCAGAACGGGGTCGATCGGGCACGCGAAACAGACCGTTTTGCAGGCCCCGAAAGCCCCGCGAACCATAGCTGTTGGCCTTTGACCCATGTGCGTTGACGTATCGAACCATAGGCATTCGCCATGGAAACCATGTTCGTTAACCTATAGAACCATGCGCTTGCACCCAACGAACCATCCGCGTTGACCTTTTCCCTCTGAAAGCCAAGCCAGGTAAGGGATCTGGATGCGTAAACTATTAAAGGGTGTAAACGTGTTAACTGAAAACACGTAAACGGCCCGTCGTTGGCAGAGAAAACGTAAACATCTGAAAACCATAGACGTTCACCTCAAGCGCATTTCGGCTACTGAACCATAGGGATTGACCTATCCAGTCCCGCAGCGTTGTCCGCAGACCATGCGCATTCACCCTTGTTACGCCATCGACTGCGACCGGTTTCGAAGCGCGAAAGTGAACGTCGATGGGTCCATCGACGAATGCAGATTGTCGCCGGAATCGACGCTCAGGCGAACGGCAATGGTCCTTCGAACTGGCCGATGTAGCACAGATGAGATACCGCGCTATCCCACGCATCACTCCAGTGATGAAGCATGAACGCCGGTGGTTCCAGCAATGAAGCCGCCTCTACACCCCCGTGAAGGCGCAGCGCGATCTGCGTCGTGGTTCTGGGACAAGTCACGATGGGAACCGCTCCAAAGCGCGTATGCATCGACCGGTGCACGTGTCCGGCAATGATCCTGCCAGCGTGAGCGTGTTTCGCGGGGAGAACGCCTAACGCTTCCGGCGGCCGCAGGCCGTAGAGATTGAGATAAGGTATCCCGGTCGTGAACGGAGGGTGATGCATGGCGATAACCGCCGGTCTCCCTGTGCAGGCCACAAGCTCACGCTCCAGCCAGAGCAGCGTAGCCTCAGAGAGTTCGCCGTGGTGAAGTCCCGAAACCGTGGTATTCAGCGCCAGGACTCGCACCTGATCGACGTCGGTACCGAAGTTCAGCTCGCCTTCACGTGACGGCCAGGGCTGGTCGCCGAATGCACTCCGCAGATGCGCCCGATCGTCATGATTGCCCGGCATGACCGCGTATAGCTGCTTCAGCGGCACGAGTAGTTCGCGCAGCATGGCATATTCCTCGGGAACGCCCTCGTCAGTCAGGTCGCCGGTGATCAGCACGAGTTGCGGCGCAGGGTTCAGGCGATTGAGCGTTTCGACGGCCTCCGCGAACATCGCATTCGAGTCGACGCAATCCTGATACAGCCGCCCGCGCGGGCGGACGTGTATATCGGAAACCTGCGCGATCACAATCATGGAACGCCTTTTGTCGATTAATCGGCATTAATCGGCCAAAAATGGACTCGCGCCGAACGGCCATCCCACGAGCCGATTAAAGCTCCCGCTGAGCCAGACCGATAACTGTTTTGTAGAGCCACACTGGCGACATACCAGCAACGCAACGACGACCCGAAGGCCCAAGAAGGCGGATACCGCGCGCCTCAAACCTTCGTCATGGACAGAACAATCAAATAAGCAAAATCAGACCGCAGGGGAGAGGTCAGGCATGAAAGTCCACGCAAGTGCGCTCACATTGCTGAGCTGGCTGGCGCAACGCGAAAGCGCGTCGGTCAGTGAAATCGTCGCGTCGGGGTTGATGAATTCGCGTGAAGCTTCGGACGTGATTCGCTATGCCATCCGCCACGGTGCGGCCGTTCGGGTGACGGCCGGCGCGCGAGGTCTGGCTCGCTATCGATCGACCGGCGCCGCTTTGCCGGAACCGCGCGCCGGCATTGCGGCGCCTTGCTTCCAGGGCTTGCTGAGCGCTTGGGGCATCGCGCAGGAGCCGCCGCAGCTTCCGGTGCTGAACGCGCGGGTGTACCAGATCGCCGATATCGCGCAGGAAGGCTAGCCAGGGCGCAGGGGCCGCCCACTATCGATTGCCAGCGACACCGTGCTTGCGCATGCGCAAAATACTGTATAAATTAACAGTATGTGCATGCATCCAGTATGGAGGTCACATGGAATCGCTTATCCGCATTGTGAATGCCGAGGATCGCGAGAATCTGGACTGGCTGATGGCGAACGTGGGCGCGGAGCGCGTGCGGGCGGCTATGAAGCGTTTGTCCGAGGGCGGGCGTCGGCCGTTTGTCTCCGCGCTGTGCCGGTATCTGGGCGCGTGGCCGCCCGTCCAGCGCCGCGCAATCGAAGGCGAGTCCACGCACACTTCCGTGGGCGACCTGCACCTTCTGCGCATTCGGCAGTTGCTCGCGCGTAGCAAAGCCGCCAAGCCTGGCGCGGGTTGATCGGCTGCTCGTGCGACTCGCCCGGAATGCAGCCCGATGCACCGTTGACCGGGCGCCGGAATCTCACGACTTTCTGGCGGGGAAGAGGGCGATCAACTCGGCCGAAACGGAGTTCAGAATCTGGCGTGAAAGCTTGGGATCGGAGACCGCGCGCGAGAGGCCTAGCGCACCCACATAGGCGCTGTAAATCAGCATGGCCTTCGCGCGCAGGTTGCCTTCGGTGCCTTCAGGCATCTGGCTTTCGAGCAGCGCGAGACTGCCTTCCAGACGTTCGGTATAGACCTCGCGCGCGCCATCCGTGCTGCGCGCGGCATCGTTGACCAGCGCCGAAATTGGGCAGCCGCCGGTGACGTTATCGCGATGCTCTTCCGAGAGATACGTCTGGATGCTCTTCTTCAACGTGGGTTGCGCGGTCAGAACCGACGCTTCCATTTCCTCGCAAGCGGCCGCGATCGCCTCGACCACTAGATCGTCGCGCGAGGCAAAGTGCTTGTAAAAGCCGCCGACGGTCATGCCGGCTTCCTTCATGATGTCGGCGACGCTGATGCCTTCCAGACCGAGTTCGCGAAAGCGGCGTGCTGCAACATCGACAATACGCTGATGCGATTCCGCTTTTTCTGCTTGGGAAGATCCCATGTTTCCCTCCTGGGCAATGATCGCTGAGGATAGCCATGATAATCCACATGACTATGCTCCGCAGGGGCCATCGTCCAGTCTAGGCGCGCGATTATGTTCCCTGGAAAAATGGGCAATTCAGCGCATTGGCTTTTGCTCAGGCCTTCTGGGTACGGCTTTTTCGGCAATTACGGTCACGCACAAACGTATCGAGCAACGCGCCGGCGCAGTGGCGCGCGAAGCCGGGATCGAGCGGCAGATTGTCGAACAGCATCCGGTACATGACGGGCGCAATGACTTGATCGAGCACGTCATGCATCGCCGGAATGGCTTCGCCGCGGGCCAGCGCGCGATCGAATATCACCTGTACCTGCGCCCGCACGATATCTGCGCATTGGCATGCTGGTCCGCTGCCGTCGGCCTCCATGGCGGCGAGCACGTCGCGGATCATTGCGCGGCCCGGCGACGAAGTCATCTCTTCCTGATACGTCTGCGCCCACGATTCCAGGTCACTTCTGAGCGAGCCTGTGTCGGCCGGCACGCTATCGGGGTAAAAGCGTTCGACGGCGACATCGGCAAGCAGCGATTGCAGATCGCCCCAGCGTCGATAGATTGTCGATGGCGTGACGTCGGCGCGCTGGGCGATCATCGCGACCGTGATCTCGTCGCGCGATAGCTCCGTCAAAAGCGTCTTCACCGCGTTGTGCACGGACTCCTGCACTCGTGCGCTGCGCCCGCCGGGCCGCAAGCCTTCACGTACCACCATTGCTTTGACTCCTGCCTGTTCTCTGCTTGTTGCCGCGATCGCCGACGCGAAATGCGCCGATCGTCCGGCAGTATGCCACTAAAGCTAAAAAGTTGCATTAAGGATCGGCTTCAGTCAGAATCCACTAAAGCAATTTTGTTGCGTTAACAGCCGGAGAGACCCATGTCAGCAGAACAGATAACGACCCTTGCGACGCCCAGCGCTTCGCGCAAATGGGGCGCACTTTCGATTTACGCGCTCACCGTCGCGACGTTCTTCGGCGCGTCCAGCGCGCCTACGCCGCTTTATCGGCTCTATCAGGATGCGTTTGGCTTCTCGCCGGCGATGCTCACGCTGGTCTTTGCCAGCTACGCATTCAGCCTGCTGGTCGCATTGCTTACGACGGGTTCGTTGTCGGATCACATCGGCAGGCGGCCCGTGATTGTGGGCAGCGTCCTGCTGGAGATCGTTGCGATGCTGGTGTTCGTCGAATCGCACAACGCCTCCATGCTGATCGCGGCGCGCGTCGTGCAGGGCTTCGCAACCGGCGCGGCAACCAGTGCATTGGGCGCGGCCATTCTCGATGAAAGCCGCACGCTCGGGCCCTTGGTGAATGCACTCGCTTCGCTTGGCGGCATGGGCGCGGGTGCATTGGGGGCGAGCATGCTGGTCGCGTATGCGCCGTGGCCCATGCAATCGATCTTTATCGCGCTGATTGCGATGCTCTTGATCGAGGCCGCGTTCGCCATTGCTCTGCCCAAAACGATAAGCCGCGTGCCGGGCGCCATTGCAGCACTGATTCCTCGCGTGAACATTCCGCGCGCCGCCCGTGGTGCCATGTTGCGCGTCGCGCCTGTCGATATCGCCGTATGGGCTTTAGGCGGTTTTTATCTGTCGCTGGGGCCGACGCTGGCCCGCGCGGTGATCGGTACAGCAGATGCAACGATAGGTGGCTGGGTTGTATTTGCGTTGACCATGGGCGGATTTGCCGCCATTCTGGCGCTGCGCAAACTCGATACCGTGTACGTGTTGCGATTCGGTGCCTCGGCGCTGGTGGTGGGATTGCTTATCACGCTGGCGGGCGTCCACGCTGAAAGCGCAGGCGTCTTTTTTACGGGCACGGCCATCGCCGGAACGGGTTTTGGCGCTGCATTTCAAGGGGCATTGCGTTCCGTCATGCCGCTTGCGGAGTCACACGAACGTGCCGGGCTAATGGCCGCGTTCTATATCCTGAGCTACCTGGCATTCAGCATTCCGG
The DNA here is from genome assembly GCF_905220255.1 of Paraburkholderia sp. J69-1. Taxonomy (NCBI): domain Bacteria; kingdom Pseudomonadati; phylum Pseudomonadota; class Betaproteobacteria; order Burkholderiales; family Burkholderiaceae; genus Paraburkholderia; species Paraburkholderia sp. J69-1. Next base: position 254,662 of record NZ_CAJMZG010000005.1, read on the forward strand.
CGATTCTCGCAGGGACGCTGGCGCATGTGATTGGCTTGCGCGCAACCACGGATGCCTACGGCCTCGTGTTGGTCGTGCTTTCCTCGATGACGCTTGTTGCCAGCAGCGCGGGGCGAAGTGCCAGGCCCAAGCTGCAATGATGTTCAGGCAGCGTGTTCAGTCCACGCTGTCTTCGCTAACCTTAGCGCTGCAGTTCTCCCTGAAAACACGTTCGGTCGAGGCCGGAAACTTTGCGAGCTTATCCGCCGGCCTGCGAGGGCGCGTCACCAGTTCTCCGCCACAATTCGGGCAGATGCCGTTCAGGACCTGATCGGTGCAATGGCTGCAAAACGTGCATTCGAATGAGCAGATGCGCGCATCCGTCGAATCAGGCGGCAGGTCTTTATTGCAGCATTCGCATCCGGGGCGAAGTTGGAGCATGATCCGTTTTCCTTTGAAAGCGTTGTTATGCGCGATTCAAACTGACTGCGCGGTGCGCCCGGCGAACAGGGCTTGAATCTCAGCATACGGCAAGGCCTTGTCATAGAGTCGATCCGAACGGCCGTTCTGTAGAAATTCCTGCATCCATGTTTTCGCCGTTTGCAGTACGATCTGCGAAATCGCACCACCGGCGCTCAGCCTGCGAACCCCGAGTTGTCCGAGCGTTGCTGCATCGGGAAGGCCTGGCACGGCCATCACGTTCAGCGGCACGGTAATCGCGCTGACGATTGCAGCGATATCGGCGGGCTTGGCGAGCGCGGGGAGGAACAGGCCGTCGGCACCCGCAGCCGCGTAGAGATCGCCGCGCGCGATTGCCTCGTCCGCTTGTCTGAGCTTGTCGACGAGGTTGGCGAGAAACACGTCGCTACGCGCATTGATGAATAGATCGGCACCAGCCTTTGAAACGGCTTCCCGAATAGCGCGAATTTTTTCGGCCAGCAGTGAAGGCGCGTCGCGACCGTCCTCGATATTGATGCCCGCAATGCCCAGCTCGACCAGTTGCATGACGTGATGCGCCACCGTTTGCGGATCGTCGGAATAGCCATTCTCGATGTCGACGGACAAAGGCACATTCAATACGCGAACGATGCGCCGCACGCTGGCAACGACTTCGTTGAACGGCAAAACGCGGCCGTCCTGATACCCCAGTGCCCACGCAAAGCCCGCGCTGGTGGTGGCGATCGCGTGGGCGCCTTGCGCTTCGGCAAGACGTGCGCTTCCCGCGTCCCAGACGTTGGGTAACCGAAGCGGCGTCGAGTTATCGTGAAGCTGGCGGAACTGGTCTGCAATAGACATGATGCCTTCCTGATTTCAATGATCTACCGGGAAAATAACCGTCAGAAAATCTGTTACGGTCACTAAGTTTCTTCAAGCAACTATACGAAGTGACGCCGCTTCGAGCTACTGTCGAAACCGGATAACTGCTCCCCATAAAATGGGGAGCTTATACATTCACAGACGTTCTTTCGCCCGTAAAATAGGGAGTATGTTCATAATCTAGTGCTTTCCCTGGTGGCGACGTTATTCGTCTTCGATCGTGTGCATCTTCTGCGCTGGCGGTGTATTGTGAGACTCAGGCAGGCCACTTATAGAGGTCAACCATGCGCAGGAACGCCACGCTTTTGAGCGCAATACTGTCATTCATGCAGGATGACGAAAAACCAACGCAGTGCTGCAAGGATATTGAAACCGGAGTGGGCAAGCAGGGAAATCATAGCTGGCCGGAAATCAGGTTGCATCTAGCACTACTCAAAGATATGGGTCTCGTGACCGAATGCACGACAGCCGCAGAATATCGGCTTACCAGTGCGGGATACGATGTGGTGGAAAGCTCGAATCCCATCGAACAAATGCGTGCATGGACAAAAATAGGTAGTAGTCCAAATACACCAATGGAACCGTCATTCTCGACATCGCGTCATCCGCTGCCGCCGGCCATCCGGAGCCAGCGCTTCACTTGAGTTGAGTTCATTTTCCCTGTTCCGAAGGCGCGAGCCTTCAGAACAGGCAAGTCATCAACCCTTCGGCACGGCTTTCTGCGCGGCCTGTTGCGCGACAGGTTGCGTGACCGGTTGCGGCGCATCCCATCCGCCGCCGAGCGAGCGGAACGTTCTCACTGCTGCGCGCGCGGCATCGGCTTTGGTTGCATCGAGGTCATCGCGTGCGAGCAGCAATTGCCGGTCTGCATCGAGCACGTCGGTCAGTGTGATCGAGCCGGCCCGATAAGCCTTTTCCGAAAGATCGCGCGCCCTGGTCAGCGCCGTCACTTCCTGCTCGACTTCCTGAGCGCGAATTTCCGACTGCGACAGCGCCATCAAGGCATTTTCAACATCTTCGGTTGCTTTGAGCGCGGCCTCCTTGTACTGCGCCAGCGCTTCGGCATTGGCGCCGCGCGCCTGTTTGACTTCGGCGTCCACCTTGCCGAAATCGAACAGCCGCCACTGCAACGCACCCGTGCCGATCGGCTCAAAAGATCTGGCGCTGAACAGATGATTGGTCGAAATGCTGTCGAAACCCAATGCGCCCGAAAGAGAAATCTTCGGATAGTATTCGGCGATGGCAACGCCAATGCTTTCGTTGGTGGCCGCCAGATGTCGTTCGGCCGCGATGATATCCGGGCGCCGCCGCAGCACATCGACCGGTTGATCGCCTGTGCCGATGGCAGGCACTTCAGGAATGATGGCGGCGTTCGTATTGAGCTCCGCCGCATAGGTGCCAGGCTGCGCGCCCATCAGCACATCGAGGCGGTTCAATTGCGCCTCGAGTGCGATGTGCAGAGCGGGCAGACTCGCGCGTGCCTGACGCAGCAACGCTTCTGCCTGAGCGACCTCGCGCTCGTCGGCCGCGCCCGCCTGCTTGCGCGCCTGCACGAGATTGAGCAGATGCGCATCCGTATCGATCTGATCCTGCGTGACGGCCACTTGCGCCTGGAGGCCGCGCACCTGCAGATAAGCGTCGGCGGCATCGGCGGCCACCGTGATGCGGGTCCCGAGTTGTGCAGCTTGCGCCGCCTGTTCTTCGTCGCGGGCGGCGGCGTGGGCGCGCCGCAGGCCGCCTGCGAGATCGATTTCCCAGCTTGCCGTCGCGCCCACCACATACTGCTTCTGGTCGCGGCTGTAGTTGGGGAACGCGCTGGCGAGCGTGCCGAGCGGGCTCGTCGTGCTCTGGTGCTCTGCCGTGGCCGAACCACCGGCATCGACGGTCGGCAGCAACTGCGCGCCTGCGGCTTGGGCCGCCGCGCGTGCCTGACTCACCCGTGCGATAGCCGCCTGCAGATCGAGATTCTGATCGAGCGCGCGCTGGACGACTTTTTCCAGCATCGGATCGTTGAATCCGGTCCACCACTTGTCGAGCCTGGGCGCGGGCAGCGTCGTCTGCCGGTTGGCGACCGCCCCGGTGTTATGAAACGGCGCCATGTCGGTCTGGGGCGCTACGTAGTTTGGGCCCACCGCGCAGCCCACGAGGGCTGCGCTTACGATCAGACTGCCGATTATCGCCTTCGAGGTTTTAGCGAGGAAGTGACTCATTTGGCTTCTCCACTGCTGAGTTTGCGCGGCAATGCACGCGCATTCCTGATACCGAGCTTACGCACAAACGCATAGAACGCCGGTGTGAACGCAAGGCCGAAGATCGTGACGCCGAGCATGCCGAAGAAAACCGTGGTGCCCAGCGACTGACGCATTTCCGAGCCCGCACCGCTTGCAATGGCCAACGGCGCGACCCCGGCGATAAACGCCAGCGAGGTCATCAGAATTGGACGCAAACGCACGTGGGCAGCATGCGTGGCCGCATCTTCCGCGCCGACGCCGTCTTCGTCCTGTCTTTGTTTGGCGAACTCCACGATCAGAATTGCGTTCTTCGCAGCCAGTCCCACCAGCACCACGAAGCCGATCTGCGCCAGGATGTCGATAGGCATGCCGCGCATATTCAGCCCAACCGCTGCAGCAAGCAGGCACATCGGCACGATCAGTACAATGGCCAGCGGCGTTTTCCAGCTTTCGTACTGGGCCGCGAGCACGAGGAACACGAACAGTGCCGATGCCGCGAAGATCACCAGCGGCGACATTTTCTGTTCTTCTTGCTGATGAGCGAGGTCGGTCCATTCGAACGAGACACCATTCGGCAGAACCTGGTTTGCCAGTTGCTCCATGCGCTTCATTGCGTCGCCCGACGAAACTCCAGGTGCGGCCGCGCCCATGATTTCCGCAGCTGGGTACAGGTTGTAGCGCGGCACACGATAGGGCGTGGTGTTGTCCTTGAAGGTCGCCACCGTACCAATCGGCACCATTTCGCCTGACGCATTGCGCACCTTCAGTCTTCCAAGATCATCCGGAGTCCTTCTGAATTCTTCGTCACCCTGCACACGAACCTGATAGGTGCGGCCTAGATAATTGAAGTCATTGACATATTGCGAGCCGAGATAAAGCTCCATCGTCGAGAATACATCGGTTGGCGTGAGTCCGACCTTTTCGGCCTTCAGTCGATCGACATCCGCATAGACAGATGGTGCGCCAGCGTTGTAGAGCGTGAACACACCACCGAAGGCCTTGTCCTTGTTCGCCGCGCCAACCAATGCATTGGCCGCCTGAGCGAGCGCCTGCGGACCGACTCCGGCGCGATCCTCCAGCATCATCTTGAAGCCGCCCGCTGCGCCCAACCCCTGAACCGGCGGCGGATTCACCACGATCACCACCGCGTCCTTCACACCCGCCAGGCGTTGACGCAGCGTCACCAGCATCGTCGCGGCATTGACGCCCGGGACGTGCTCGCCATATAGCGACGGCAGGCCGGTAAAGATCGTGCCGACATTCGGCGCAATCGTGCCGGTCGTCACATCGAAGCCCGTCACCGGCGACGTGTGATCGATGCCCTTCGTTTTCAGCGCGATATCGTTCACTTCGCGCACCACCTTGTCCGTGCGTTCGAGGCTGGAACCCGGCGGCAGCAGCACGATAATGGCCTGATAACCAATGTCCTGTTCGGGGATAAAGCCCGTTGGCATTCTGGCCATCTGGATGCCGGTTGCCGCGATCAGGCCGGCATAGACGATAAGCATGACCGTCGTGGCGCGAACGAAGCGCCCCGTGAGTTTGCCGTAGCGATCGGAGAGCCATTCGAACGATGAATTGAAGCGGCCGAAAACTGCATGATGCATGCGGCCGAGCGCGGTCGTTGCGGGTTCGTGCGCGCGTTCCATGTTGTGCGGCTTGAGCAGCACTGCGCACAGCGCCGGGCTCAGCGTGAGCGAGACGAAGCACGAGATGACCGTGGAGGCCGCGATGGTGATGGCAAACTGCTTGAAAAACAGGCCCGAAATCCCGGACATCAACGCAGCCGGACCGAACACCGCGCATAGCGTGAGTGCAATCGCAATGAGTGCGGTGGAAACTTCGTTCATGGTTTGATGCGCGGCTTCGCGCGGCGTCATGCCCAGCGCCATATTCCGCTCGACGTTTTCCACCACGACGATCGCATCGTCCACCACGATACCCACCGCGAGCACGATGCCAAACAGCGAGAGATTATTGATCGACGCGCCAAAGAGCGAGAGGATCGTGAAAGTGCCCAGCAACGAAACCGGAATGGCCACCACGGGAATAATCGTGGCGCGCCAGTTCTGCAGGAATAGATACACCACGCCGACCACCAGCAGAATCGCAATGACAATCGTCTTGATCACTTCCTCGATCGACTGGCCGACAAATGTGGTCGGGTCGTAGATCTTCATGTAATCGACGCCCGGCGGGAACTGTTTTTTCAACTCGGCCATCTTGCTCCAGACGGCGTTTTCCACCTGCACCACGTTGGCGTCCGGCGTGGCGACCACGAACCACGGTGCAGCTGCGGCGCGGTCGGCGTAGGCTTTCGAGCCGTAGTCGACCGAACCGAGTTCCACGCGACCGATATCGCGAACTCGCGTGACGCGGCCGTCGGCATCGGACTTGACGACGACATCGCCGAACTGTTCGGGCGTAGTCAGGCGGCCTAACGCTTCGACGTTGATCTGGTAAGCGCCATTGCTTGAAATCGGCGGCTGGTTGAGCACACCGGCTGAAACCGGGGCATTCTGCGCACGCAGCGCGTTCAGCACATCGCTGGCGCTGATGCTGTAGGCGGCGGCTTTATCCGGGTCGATCCAGATACGCATGGCGTATTGACGCTCGCCGAACAACTGGAAATCCGACACGCCCGGCAATCGCGCGATCTGGTCGCGGATCTTGAGCATGTAATTGGACAGGTATTCGGGGCTGCGCGAACCATCCGGGGAATAGACGTGTACGCCCAGCAGCAGCGCCTCGATTGTCTTTTTCACCTGAACGCCCTGCAATTGCACGGGTTCCGGCAAGCGCGACAAGGTATCTTCAACACGATTGCGCGTGAGCATCAGCGCAACATTCGCATCGGTGCCCACCTTGAAGATGACCGTGATCTTGAGCTGGCCGTTGCCGGTCGACTGGCTCGAAATGTAATCCATATTCTCGACGCCGTTGATGGCCTGTTCGAGCGGTGTGGCCACCGTGCGTGCGATCGTGTCCGCCGAAGCGCCGGGATAGGACGTGGTGATCTGGATGGTTGTCGGGACGATGTTGGGATACTGGGCAACCGGCAACGAGTACATTGTCATCAGCCCGACCAGAACAGCAAAGATATTCAGCACTGCTGCGAAACGCGGGTGCTCAATAAAGAAGTGCGTCAGTTTCATGATTTGGCTCCGCCGTCGTCTTGCGACGACGTGAACTCAATGGTGCCCGCATGCGGCGAGACTTTCGCGCCCGGCCTCACTTTGGGCAGGCCGTCGATAATCACCTTGTCGGCCGGCACGAGGCCCGCACGAATGACACGCAAGCCGCCGCGCAAGTCGCCTATCTCAACCTTCTTCGGTGTGGCGACATCGTCCGGGCCAACGACAAAGACCATGTGATCGGTTTGATCGGCAAGCACGGCCGCATCGGGGACGAGTAGCGCCGGTTGCGGCGCAGATGTGGCGAGCCGCACGCGCGCAAAGCCGCCGGGCGTAAGTGAAAGATCGGTGTTCGGAATCGTTGCGCGCGCATGGATTGTGCCGCTCGACCGGTCGAGCGCATTGTCGATGAAGTTGAGCGTGCCCTGGCGCGTGAAGCCGGTCGCGCCGGTTGGCGAGATATTGACCGTGTCCGCGAGCGGCCCTTGCGGGTGGGTGCGCGACTGCTGGAATGCCGCGTAATCGTTCTCGCTCATATCGAAGTCGAGATAGACCGGATCGAGCGACACGATGGTCGCAAGCAACGTAGTGGGGCTGCTGCCCGCGCGGCTACCCGAAACGAGATTGCCCGCCGAAACGAGGTGCGTGCCCATGCGGCCAGTGAACGGCGCCTTGATCGCGCAGCGGTCGAGATCGAACTTCGCGTCGCGCACGAGGGCATTCGCGTTATCGACTGCCGCCTGCGCCGCGTGTTGTTCGGCAACGCGCTGATCGACGTTTTCGACCGTGCCGGCTTCTGCGCGCTGCAATTCCTGCGCACGCGCCAACTCGCGCGTGGCCAGTGCGAGGCGCGCATTGGCGGATTCCCGTTGCGCGGTCGCTTCGCTGAGCTTGATCTGGTACGGCTCGGGATCGACTTCGAAAAGCAGGTCGCCTTTGTGGACGATATCGCCGTCCTTGAAGTTGATTTGCGTAAGCGTGCCGCCAACCTGCGCGCGAATCTCAACGCGATTTACCGCAGAGAATTGCCCGAGAAAGCCAAGCCGCGTTTCGATATCGTGCTGCAGCGGCGCGCTGATGGCGACGGGCGGCGGCGGCGGTGCTGCGGCCGCTGCCGAATGTGAGCCACGCATGTGCCACGCCGTAGCGGCCACAGCAACAAGGACCGCCACGGCGATGGCTTTGCCTACCCAACGCGGGGAGCGGGAATGGGCCGGACTATCGGGTACGACAACCCGTTCCTCGGCCTGATCAATACGCTGATTCATAGTAATCCTGATTAGTTAAACGCGCTGGACAACGTGTGGACCACTACCGGCCTTCGCCCAAATCCGCGTTAGATGATCAACCTTAACTATCTGCGATCAAGATAGTGAGTATAATCCAGAATGTCAAGGCTCCTGAGCCTGCGGCAAGATCGGCAGACGGGCGACTATGTTCTGAAACATCGGGGAAAGCAGATATGAAATGACGCTGCCAGTGCAGCGGGGAGTAACGGTATGAAGAAGTCGAAATCGGAGACGGCGGCTACGCGCAAACGCATCGTCGAGGCCGCCGCGCAGGTATTCAGCAACAATGGAATTCATGCGAGCGGCGTGGCGGAAATCATGTCCGCGGCGGGCCTGACGCATGGCGGGTTTTATCGGCATTTCGCCTCCAAGGAGGATCTGGTTGCGGAGGCCTGCGCGGCCGGCATGGCATCGACGCTCGACGCGATCGACGCTTCGTTTGAACATGGAGAACAGGCGTTCATCGAACATTTCGAGGCCTTTTTGATGGATCAAAACCGTGCAGCCTGTCTGGGCGAATGTCCGTTGATTGCAATGGGCAGCGAGCTTGCCCGCGCGGACAGCGAAACGCGCCGCGCCGCAACGCGTGGCTATCGCGCGCTGATCGACACCCTGTCTGCAAACGGTGCAGCAGACGAAGGCGCGGCCATGTTCGTGTTCTCTGCGATTCTGGGTGCCGTCACGGTTTCGCGAATCGTCGATGATCGCGAGTTGTCGGCGCGTATTCTTGCGCAAGCGAAGGCGCGCATTGCGGCGTTATTGTCGAATTCCAATGCGCCTGACAATCGGGCCTTACCGGTGGACGGCTAGATCGCTTTGTCCCGGCGCTTCGACCTGATCGGCTGGCAGCGCCGGGACGAATCGACGGTTACGCCGCGACCGCATTGGTGGTTTTCGCCACCGAGGCAATGCGCCGGCTCGCCAGTTCGGAAACAAACAGCGCCACGACAACCGAGATGCTCGACAAAAAACCCAGTTGATGGCCGCCGACGAGCGGGATTGCGGCCGCGCCCACTGCACCGGCAATCGACACGCCGATATACGTGCCCGACGTGTTCAGGCCCACCAGCACAGCGGTCATCGACGGATTCAGGCTGGCAAGTCGGAACTGCTGCGGCACGAGAAAGCCCCACGAACAGGCACCCCAGACGATCACGGCGAGCGCGGCGCTCCATAGATGGGCGCTGGACCACGGCATCGTGAAGAGCACGGCGGCCACTGCCGCGAGCATCAGAATGAGCACCTTGCGCGAACCGACCTTGTCGAGAATGCGGCCGGTCAAAAGATTCGATGCCGTTCCTGCGAGGCCGTAGAGCACCAGAAGCGCGCCGAGCACCATCGGGCTATGGCCCGTGGCGCGGTCGAACACAAGCGGGAAATAGCTGAAGATCGTGAAGGTGCCGATCTGTGCGAGCACGGTTGCGGTGAGCGTCAGGCCCACGCGTGAATCGGCCAGCGGCGCGAGACGTTTCGACAGTGAGATCGCCGGTGCAAGCGGCACCTCCGGCATGAAGGCCCAGATCCCGGCAAAGGCCGCCAGGCCCAGCGCCGCGACAAAGACCAGCGTCCAGTGCCAACTCGCAAGACCGCCGATTACTGCGCCCAGCGGCGAGCCCAACGCAGTCGAACTGGTCAGCCCCGCCACGATGATCGACAGCGCGTAACCGCGCCGTTCGGGCGGCACCAGCATCGTGCCGGTGCCGCTCGCCGTCGGTGAAAACATGGCGGCGCCGAGCCCCGCGAGCGCTCGCGTAGCCAGCGCGATGCCGATATTCGGCGCCACGATGGTGGCCAGGTTGGCGACGACGAACAGGCCGATGCCACCCATCAGCATGCGCTTGCGCGCAACGTTGGCGGCCAGCGCGGCGATGGTTGGCCCGAGTAGCGCATAGCTCAGCGCATACACTGTAATCAGTTGGCCGGCGGCACCAATGCTCACATGAAAGTCGCAGGCGATTTCGGGCAGGATGCCTGCGAAAACGAAGCTGTCGGTGCCCAGTGCAAACATGCCCAGCGCAAGGGTCAGAAGGCGGCGATCCATGACGGTTCCTCAGTAGCACAGCGTTGTTAAGTTGCGTGGCGAAACTATAGGGAACGCAGTTTCATCACGCTACTATCTGCGCCGGGTAACTGTTCCCCAGAAAATGGGGAAGTTGCGTCACGAAACTTGAGGTAGTATCGGCTTCACCATGTACCGAAAACGCCTTGATGGAATGAACTGTTCGATAGCCCGCGCGCTCGACGAGGTTGGCGAGTGGTGGACCTTATTGATTGTTCGCGAATGCACGCAGGGGAGCACGCGCTTCGACGAGTTTCAGGGGGCGCTGGGTATCGCGCGCAATGTGCTCGCCGCGCGGCTTGAACGCATGATCGAACTGGGGATTCTCGAACGCTTCCCGCTGGCGGCGCGCGCAAATACATTCGGGTACCGGCTGACTACGAAAGGTGCCGATCTCTATCCCGTGCTGGTCGCACTCATGCAATGGGGCGATAAATGGCTGGCCGTCGATGGACGTGCGCCCATCGCGCTTGTCGAGGAGGCGAGCGGCGAACCCGTCGATATGATGGGCGTAACAGGGGCGCATGGACGCGCGCTGCGCTTTCAGGATGTGCGTTTCGCGCCGGGGCCGGGCGCCACCGGCGCGACGCATGCGGCGATAGAAACCCGCAATGTGCGGGTTCTTGGCGATGCGGACGATTGAACGCCAATCAGCTTTTCTGTTGCTTGCCGAAACCCGATAGCGATTGGCGCAGCTTCGGCGCAGCGAAATCGATAAAGTTGCGCAGCTTCAGTGCCATAAGATTTCTGGAAACGTGAACCAGATGAATCGGCACAGGTTCCACTTCGAACTGCGGAAGCAGGATCTCTAGCTGCCCGGCTTTGAGCGCTTCATCGGCATCGTGTTCGAAGACCAGCGTGATGCCCACGCCGTCCACCGCCGCGCTAACGGCCGCATCGGGGGCGGTCACTTCCAGTCGCGCCTTGACTTCGAGCGTCAGCAGTTTGCCGGTCGATGGCAGCCGAAAGCGCCAAGGCGAAAGATAAGGGCTGTTGAAAACCACACACGCAGATTTCGGCAATTCCGCCGGGTCATGCGGTGCCGCGTGCCTGCCCAGGAAAGCGGGGCTCGCACACAGAATGGGCCGCAGCGAACCGACTCGCGTGGCGATCATATTGCTGTCGGCCAGTTCGCCGATCCGCACAGCCAGATCCGCATGGGCATCGATCAGGTCGATATTGCGATCGGACAGCAGCAGGCGCACGGTGATGTCGGGATATTGCGCAAGGAATTGATTGATCACCGGTAGCACGTGCAGGCGCCCGAGTTGCACCGGCGCGGTCACCACCAGTTCCCCGCGCGCGGAAGTGAATTCGCCAGTGGCTTCGTGCTCCTGCTCGCGAACCATATCGAGAATGCGGCGCGCGGCGGCAACATAGGCTGCGCCGGCATCGGTCAGCGTGATCTTTCGCGTGGTGCGGATCAACAGGCGCGTGCCGAGCATCTCTTCGAGATCGGCAACCTTGCGCGTGAGCGTGGTCACGGGAATCTTCAACTCGCGCGCGGCGGCGGAGAGGCTGCCCGCATCCACCGCGCCCAGCAGCATTTCCATCGCTTCGAGTCGGTCCACGGTGTTTGCCCGGAGGGAATGAGTTGCGGGTTATTGTATGAGATCAGAACAGCGCTTTCTGCGGTTTGCCGCGCCAGGCCGCATCTTCGATCAGCAACAGCCTTTCTTTCGCGGCAAGTCCGCCTGCGAAGCCCGTCAATTCGCCCGACGAACCGATAACGCGATGGCAGGGCGCAATGATGGAAACCGGATTGCGTCCATTCGCGGCACCTACCGCGCGCACGGCACGTGGGTTGCCGATCCGCGTTGCGATCTGCGCATAGGTGCGGGTCTCGCCGTAAGGAATCTCGAGCAAGGCATTCCAGACCTGCTTCTGAAAATCCGAACCGATAAAATCGATACGGACATCGAAGGTGTTTCGCTTGCCAATGAAATATTCGCTTAGCTGGCGCTCCACTTCCAGCAGCGTGGGATCGTCATTCGCTTCCTGCAAGCTGCCTAGCCGCACGCGCCCTGGGCGCTCTTTTTCCCACAGGATGGCCACCAGCGCGCACTCGCGCGACACCAGCGTGAGTTTGCCTACCGGGGATGGCATGAACTTGTACAGAAAAGCTGTCTCGTGCTGCATGCTTGCCTCTTTGGCTGGAGCGTTCGTGCGTCAAGAGCCGGGTGCTATGTCACCTCGTCCACACGCCGGAACTGCCACGCCGATGACTATCGATCAAGTGTATATCCACGATGCCGGCCGCTTCCATGAGCGCAAACATCGTGGTAGGGCCCACGAATTTGAAGCCGCGTTTGCGCAGTGCCTTGCTCAACGCAATGGATTCTTCGGATGTGGTGGGAATATCCGCCATAGTACGCGGTACGGGCGTGGCGGCGGGCTTGAATGACCAGATGAATTCGACCAGGCCGCCATCCTTGCGTAATTCGATAACTGCCTGGGCATTGTTGATGGCGGCATCGATTTTTGCCCGATTGCGGATGATGCCGGTATCCGCAAGCAGGCGTTCGATATCGTGCGCGCCAAACTTCGCAACGAGGTCGGGATCGAAATGGCTGAATGCCTTGCGCAGAGCTTCGCGCTTTTGCAGAACGATCAACCAGGACAGCCCCGATTGAAATGCTTCCAGACTGATACGCTCGAATAGCCCGCGCTCGTCGAGAACCGGCATGCCCCATTCCGAATCGTAATACGCGCGCAGCAAGAGATTGTTCACGGCCCAAGGCGGCCGTTTCAATCCATCGTCGCAGACGATCGCCTGGCCGTTCGCCGATGCGTCGACGATGGCTTGGCTCAATGCCTTTTCTTTCAAGATCGCGTCTCCAGGCCGATAGGGTTGTGCTGTGCGGGCTTTAGTCCCCGGAGGATTTTAACCGTCGCCGCGGTTCAGGCTATCGAAGTCCGGAATCGTGGATTATGCATATCATTCAGGTTTTTTGCTGCGATGTGCAGCGCTCGGCCTGTCCTGGAGCAGGACGGTCGGGATTGATTCGACCAGATGCGGGCTGGCGGCAAACCTGATGCCGATATGGTGAAGCGGGTCTTGGCGAGCGCCTGAATACACTTACAGCGAAGCGGAGTACGCCATGATCACTGCTGCGATTCGTCATCCACGTGACTGACTGCGGACGCAAGTATCAATTGCCCTTCGTTGAACGGCACGCCGTATCGGCCGGCTGTCGGCCTATACACAGCATCGCCTGGCTGAATCGTCAGACCCGTGGCCGCGCATTGTGCGCGCCGGCGCGAGTGACACATGCGCCAGATCTGTTCGCCGTAGCAGCCCGTGCGCGGATCGCTCCAGCGAACCGCAATCGTGCGGACCGTCGGATGGTCAATGACAACGGCGGGGAAGCCTGGCGCGCTGCCAGGCGCTTTGTCGTTGTCGACGCGGTCATTCGCGTGGCGCGTATTCGTGCGGCCGCGATGTGACTTACTCACTTCGGGCTTCGCAATGGCGGGCTCGTGCGGGAACAGAAGATCCAGCAGGGCATGTTCGAAGAGTTGTTGCTCAGTCGTCTGGTACATGGCTGTCCTTGTACGGGCCGCAGCCAGAGCATCCGGGCGTGTCTGCGGCGAGTGCCAGCAATGATAAGGGCAGCCTTGCGGCGGATAAATCCTGCGATCCTAAATTCACTATTCGGATCTTCCCGACAATGACGATGTTGGGGGGCTTTCGAATAGGCTAGCGGGAAGCCGAGGTGTGAAAGGCGATCCCGATCGAGTACGACGGATGCGCGCAATAAACATCGAAATGCGAAGTAATTTATGAAAGCCTCAGCCGGGTAAATTCGTATCGACTCAATGTCTTTTAAAGCTCATTGAGTCGTATGACCACGCTTCGCGTGGCGTTCAACGCACCACGCGTTACCCCCGTGCCTAAAAAAGCCGTGGCGTGCCGACCCAGACGAGTACCGCTTCGTCGTCGCGCGAATTGGTCCAGCTATGCGGCACGGTCGATTCGTAGTGCGCGCTGTCGCCCGCGCCGAGCACGAAAGACTTGCCTTCCAGCGTGATCGTCACTTCGCCACTGAGCACGTGGACGAATTCCTCGCCCGCGTGCGTGGTGACTTCGCTCGCCCGCTTGCCCGGCGGCATGCGCACGAGAATGGCTTCGAGCTGGCGCCCACCCGACTGGTTCGAAAGGCGCGCGAACAGGTTGGTGGAATCTGCGAAGGAAAAATACTGCAGATCCTTGTGACGCCGCACGCAACCTTCCTCGGTAGGCGTATCGACGAAATAGCTGACCGGCACGCCCAGCGCCTTGGCGATGCTCACGAGCGAGGTGATCGACGGGCTGGCGTGGTCGCGTTCGACCTGCGAGAGAAAGGGCTTGGAAAGCTGGGAGACAGTCGCGACGTCGTCGAGCGTGCGGCCCTGGCGCTGACGCAGCGAGCGGATCTTGCTGCCGACGGAGACGACGTTTTGAGTTTCGACGGTTTTCGATGCCATGGTGAAGCCGGGTCGCTTGTATTGGAAGCGCAGCAACCTTTTGCTGCGCAACACTTGGGTCTCGGTGGCCGGATTATCGGTTCTGTTATACGGCTACCTGATAATAACATCGCCAATATGATTGCGGATTCGATATTTTCAGTTTTGCATCGCAGGACACGACGCATTCGAATTGCGCAGAATCGATAAATAAGGCGATGCATAAAGACCGCTGTAATGGCGATTATATTTCTTGCTATTGCGCTCGCCATACCTCTTCGGGTCATAACCGCGCCGAAGCGCTTGCGACATCGAGAAACGCCTGCACGATTCCGCGCTTGCGCTGGGTATGCAGGCAGGCAAGCGAATCGATATTGCAGCCGCGCAATTCCTCGACCGGAATCGCAATGGATCGCTCGGCATCTGGGATTTCGCGTTCCAGCACGAAGCCAATCCCCAGACCTTGCCGCACGGCTTCGAGCACACCTTCGCGACTGCCCAGCTTCATGGCTGTCGGCGGCGACACCTTTGCTTGGCGCAAGGCATCGTCGACGAGGCGCTGTGTGTTGGAACCCGCCTCGCGGCGGATCAGCGGATACGCCGCGAGATCGGCGAGAGACACGCTGCTCGCCGTCGCGAGCGGATGGCCCTGGGGCACGAGCACGCGCATGTCCTGGCGCGCGACCGGAACCAGGGCCACGCGGGGATCGCTTTTCGCATTGCCGATCACGGCGGCGTCGACGCGATACGCCAGCAGATCGTCCCAGACCTCGCGCTGGCTCCCGAACGACACCGATATCTCGATGCCTGGATAGTGAGCGCGAAACGCCGCGACCACCTGCAGAACGACCTGCGGCCCGTCGGCGGCGAGTTTGAGGCTACCGTGGCGGAACATCGTCGCGCGGCTGACCATGTCTTCGATCTGCTCTTCGGTCGCGAACATCTGCCGGGTCAGTTCGAACAGCGGTCGAGCGGCATCGGTGAGCGTCACGCCCTCGTTCGTGCGGATAAACAGCGCCTGCTTGCAGTCGTCTTCGAGATTGCGGATCTGCGTCGTGATGGCCGGCTGCGTCAGGCCCAGCAGGCTCGCGGCCTTCGTGAAGCTACCTTCGCGCGCGACCGCATCGAACGCCCGAAGCTGGAAATAACGCATCGCCACCTTGAACCTCAAGACATAAATATGAATGCCGAAATATAGCATTCGTATTAATTTGACCGCCGATGGGGCGGGATTCTAAGCTTGGCGGCATGACGCTTCGAAATTATTCGTGAGACAAAAGATGAGCCAGGCAATCGACTACCTCAATCCGAACCTGCCGCGAGGGCTGCGACGCGTGGTAATGCCCGTAATCGATGCAACGCCGGAATCGTTAGGGGGCTACGGCAAGCTGGTGGACGATCCCCAGGCGTGTCAGGTCGAAATCGTGCAATGGCCGGCGACAGGTTCGCGGCTGATCGACCCGGGAACGGGCGATGAAGCGGGCACGACCGAAGGTGTTTTCGTCAGCGAATGGCGCGGCGACATCCTCTATGGCCGCAACGAAGCCGTGGGCGGGCATTACGTTCTGGCATACGCCAGGGAACCCGAGCATGCGCGCGAAGAGAGCGGGGACTTGCAGCAGCGCATTTTGCTTTGGCATGCTAATTATCATCCCGATGGCGGTCAGCTATTCTTTCCGCTCGATCATCAGCCGTTTTATGTGCCGCTGGCGCTACCGGGCGACGACATCACGCCGGAGAGGTTCGTCTGCTTTCGCTTCGACGGGAAAAAAGGCCTCTATATTCATCCGAATATCTGGCACGAAGGCGTATTCACGCTGGAAGGAACCCAGCGATTCTTCGACAAACAAGGCGCGGTTCACGCACGCGTGTCGGTTGAATTTGCGGCGGAGTTTGGCTGTCTGCTGGAGGCGCCGATAGCGCGCGACGCCTGACAGCAGCGAAGCAAACGATGTACGCGGGCTTTAACGTCGCCGCTGCAAAAGCTCATGCGCGGCGTAGACGACAGCAATCACGCCCAGCAGCACGGCAGTCACGGCGAATGACTGGCTTGCCTGCGTTGCCGATGTCGATGTCATCGCATAGCACCATATGCCTGCGCCAGTTACCGAGAAAATCAGGCCGAGTGCGAACAACCAAAGCGGTGTCGCACTTCGCGCATTGAGTTTATGTGAGAGTTTCATGGCCATTACCCCGTACGTACTGTCTACCCTGCCATGGTTAGCGTACGCGGCGGGGCCATCATCGACAAGTACACCAAAATTCTTTTTGTCGATGAATGGAGGCATTTCACTCGCGCCGCTGACACGGCGAGGGCATAGCGTCGATCTGAAGTCGACCGTTGCCGATGCAAACACTGTGCGCGGCGAACCAAAGAAGTCGGGCCGTAGCAAGCGACCCCGACCCGTACTGGAGATGGCCTGTGCCAGGCACGCCGCGCCGCGCCACGCCGCCCGGCATCCCTCCACGCCGAGCGATGGCACACTACCATCGCAGGCGGGCGCTGGAAGAAAGCTATCTGCAGGCGCGGGCCGAGATGCCCGAGGAGTTCGCGCCTTCGCCCGAAACCCGCTTGATCTCTGTTCGCGCTCGCGCTGAGTTGAGCGGGTGGGAGCATATTGAGGAGATTGTCGGGCACCTCGATGTCGTCAGGTCGAAGGCGGCGTATCGGGCTATAACGCATCCGCAAGACACGACGAATCGCACCCAAAGTCAAATCATTCTGCGGACTTTCGACCTGACAAAAACTTCGTTCACGTGGCCCACCTGCACCTTTAGAGTGCGTGCTGTGCGACCGGGCGGCCAGAGCCCGACGACGCAACACACAACAAAGGAAATACGATGAAGACAAAGATCAGGGGCGCAGTGCTTCCCGCACTGCTGACGGCGCTGCTGGCCGTGGCATCGAACGCGGCGCACGCCGACCGTCTCGACGACATCAAGAAGGCCGGTGTGCTGCGGGTGGCCGCGTTCGACAGCAATCCGCCGTTCGGTTTCGTCGATGCCAGCGATAACCGTATCGTCGGGCTCGACGTGGACTACGCGCAGGCCGTGGCCAAGCGCCTGGGCGTGAAGCTCGAAGTGCAGCCGACCAACCCGGCGAACCGCATTGCGTTCCTCAAGTCGGGCAAGGTCGATCTCGTGTTCGCCAACTTCACGATCACGGACGAGCGCAAGAAGGAAGTCGATTTCAGCACGCCGTATTTCGCCTCGGGCACGCAGTTCATCGCGAAGAAAGGCACGCTGAAGTCGCCGGATCAACTCAATAGCCTGCGCATTGGCGCCGATAAAGGCACGACGAACGAACAACAGGTCCGCGCGAAATATCCCAATGCCACCATCGTCGCTTATGACGACACGCCGTTCGCGTTCGCCGCGCTGCGCACGGGCAACGTGCAGGCCATCACGCAGGACGGCCCGAAGCTGGTGGCCTTGCTCGCGCGCGTGCCGGACAAGACGAACTACGAGATCGCGCCGTTCACCATCTCCAACGACTATGAAGGCGTGGGTGTGCCCAAGGGCGAAACCCGCCTGCTCGACGCGGTGAATTCCACACTCACGAATCTCGAAGCCGACGGCCAGGCCGCCCAGATCTACGACAAATGGTTCGGCCCGAAGAGCGCCGCGCCGCTGCCGCGTCTGTTCAAGATCGGCGATCCGCAGAAGAATAGTTGATTCGCCGTCTCGCCATCCGGTCCCGGGCTTCGCTTGATAGCGGCCCGGGCTTTGTGCTTTTCGCGTCCTGATTCATGCATACCTGGCTTGAACCCAAGTACTTCGCGTGGCTCGAACAGGGCCTCGTCGTTACCGTCTTGCTGTCTGTCTGCGCGGGCGTGTGCGCAACATTTTGCGGCTTTGTCCTGGCCATCGCGCGTACCGCAGCGAACGCGGCGATGGCGCGTGCCGCTGCGCTTTATGTGTTCGTATTCCGCAATTCGCCGCTGCTGGTGCAATTGCTGTTCTGGTATTTCGGCGCGGCCGCGTTATTGCCTGCGGAGTGGATGACGTGGCTCAACGCGGCTCACGTCGTCACTTTGGGACCGCTCACTCTGCGCTGGCCGAGCTTCGAACTGCTCGCGGGCTGGCTCGGGCTCACTTGCTATACGACGGCGTTTATCGGCGAGGAATTTCGTGCGGGCCTGCGAGGCGTGAGCGGCGCGCAGGCACAGGCTGCGGCGGCACTCGGCATGCACCGCTATACAGCACTGCGTTATGTGATCCTGCCGCAGGCGTTGCGCATCGCGACGTCGCCGCTCGCCGGCCAGTATATGAACCTCGTGAAGAATTCATCGCTGGCCATGGCGATTGGCGTTGCCGAACTCTCGTATATGTCGCGCCAGGTGGATACCGAAACGTTCAAGACGTTTCAGGCTTTCGGTATTGCGACGGTGTTTTACGTGCTGACGATTGCCGTGATCGAAGTGGCGCTCGTGATCTGGCAGCGCACCGGCACGCGCGCCCTGTCGCGAGGTCGCGCATGACGAACATCGACTGGCTGGCGACGCTGCGTTATCTGCTGCTCGGTTCGTTTCCGGCCGGACCGCCCGGCGGCGTTGCACTGACGCTCGCGCTTTCATTGACATCGGCCGTGCTGGCGGCGCTGATCGGTCTGGCCGGCGGCGTGGCGCTGGCGATGACGCGCGGCGTCGCCCATCTCGCGCTCACGGCGGTCGTGGCATTTTTTCGCGCCATTCCTGTGCTGATGCTGATTTTCTGGACCTTCTTCCTGATGCCGGTTTTACTGCACGTCGATGTGCCGGGTCTGGCGACCGTGGTTTGCGCGCTCGCGCTGATCGGCGGCGCTTATCTTTCGCATTCGGTCTACGCGGGCATCGTGTCGATCGGCAAAGGGCAGCGCGATGCGGCGCTTTCGCTGGGGCTGACGCAGTGGCAGGCGCTCAGGGAAGTGGTCCTGCCGCAAGCTGTGCGCGTGATGATGCCGTCGTTCGTCAATCAGTGGGTGTCGCTGATCAAGGACACGTCGCTTGCGTATATCGTCGGCGTGCCGGAATTTACTTTTCTCGCGAACCAGTTGAATAACCGTTTGATGGTTTATCCCGCGCAGATCTTTTTATTGGTTGCGCTGGTTTATCTGCTGTTGTGCGGCGGGCTTCAGTGGCTTGCCCATCGTCTGCTGGTTAAAGGCGTGCCTGCCGGGCGTTGAGGCGGATTTTCGCGCGCATCAACTCACTCCCTTACTTACCCCGGCCCATAAAAATGGGCCTTTCTTCGCGCTATCTCCCGCTGCCGGCACTGCCTTCATCTGGCTTTGCCGATATCACCGCGTTTGCGTTCGTGAGACTCTTGATCGTCGCGCGAGAAACCGATTGGTGTTCCTCGCGCGACGTACCTTTTACTCATTAACCTACGGGGTTAGAAATGGATCGCATCGATTCCGAAGTTTTGAAGAAGAATGCCGGTTTTATGCCGCTCGAGGACGACCTTAAGCCGGTTGCCGTAAAGAAAACCGAGGCGCTGCCGTTTACGATAAAGGTGGTAAGCAGTCCGGTGGAGCTGGAACAAGCCGTCGAAATGCGGCGCACTGCCTATGGACGTCACTTGCCGGAGTTCGCCGAAACCCTGGGCGTGGAGCCGCTGGACGAAGCGCCCGGCACGGTCGTGCTGCTTGCTCAGTCGCGCCTCGATGGCGGCCCGCTCGGCACCATGCGGGTGCAGACCAATGCCTTCGGTCCGCTGGCGCTCGAGCAGTCGGTGAGCCTGCCTGACTGGCTGGCCGGCACGCGCATGGCGGAGGCCACGCGGCTGGGCGTGGCGCGCGGGGTGATCGGCCGGATGGTGAAAGTTGCGCTGTGCAAGGCGTATTACCAGTACTGCGTGCAGCACGGCATCGACTGGATGATGATCACGGCGCGTTCGCCGCTCGATCGCGAGTACGAAGCGATGCTGTTCGAGGATGTGTTCGGCGAGAACGCATTCCTGCCGATGTCGCATGTCGGCGGGATGCCGCATCGGGTGATGGCGAAGCCGGTTGCGCGGGTTCGTCAGCGCTGGGCGCAGGTCGGCCATGCGTTCTATGGCTTTTTCTTCGAAACCGATCACCCCGATATCGATGTCAGCACCGCATCCATGCTGGCAGAAGAGGGGCAACAAGCGGTGAGCTCAGGTAGCGAGTCCGCGCGTTTGTGGTCGTTGAGCGAAGCTTAAGGTAGTCGAATCGTCCGCGTGTAGCGTGGCGGAAATGCAGCAGAAAAGCAGCAGAAACGCGGCCGGCGGCCACAGCACAGTCGTGCTTTTGCCGCCGGCCATCGTAGCATTGCAATGAAATCGAAAATGAAATCATTGGAAAGGGCGGCAGATGACAGGGGATAAATGGGCGTTTCGGGACAGGCTGACCGGCTGGGCTTTCCAGCGGTTCTCCATGTACGTCGCGCCATTTGTGATTGCGCTTGGCAGCATCACGGTCCTGTTGTGGGCGCCTCGCCAGTTCGATACGTCGGGGACGATCGCGCTGGGCATGGCGGTGCTGGCCGATCCGTCCGCCTCCCTGTCGCCCGCCGCCGCGGCGAGCCGCCTGCAGGACGGCGTGTCCACCCAGCGGTTTAGCACCCATCTTGCGGAAACGCCGTTCTGGTTTCTGTTCGACGTGCCCGTGTTCGCCAACGGCGCAACCACGTTTATCGATTTACCGTCGCGTCATGCGCAAACGCTTGCGTGCTGGCTGACAGGGCCAGGCTTTGCGCCGCTGGGCTCCGGCGACCGGCTGGGCACGAGCGGCGCGATGCGCTTCGACAAGGCGGGCTTCGCGCTGCGCATCGACCGCCGCCTGCCGCATGCGCCCATTCTTTGCCGCGGCACGTTTTCCGGCCCGGCGTACATCACCGCATCGGCATCGAGCCGCGACAAGCTCGAAGTCACCACGCTCGATTTCCAGCAGGCTGCCTCGCTGATCACCGGCGGTCTGCTGACGCTGGCGATTTTCGTATTCGTCACGGCCATCATCAATCGCGAATGGACCTATGTGATTTTTGCCGCGTGGCTGGTCGGCAATCTGCGTTTGAGCGCCAACGCGCTGGGTTTCGATACCGAGTGGCTGGGCCGGCTGATCGCGCCGGAGCACATCGCGCTGTTGCGGCAATTCACCTTCGCGGCCTACTACGTCCTCACCACGACGCTGTTCGTGGAACTGTTCCGCCGTGAGCTGAAATCCATCGGTCTGCGCTGGACGCTGCAGGCTGTGCGCTATGTCGGCTACGTGCTGATGGCCGCCGCATTTGCGCTTGATTACGCGCATTTCGTTCCCGTGTTGTGGGTGAGCGCGAGCTTCTGCATCCTGGTGCTCAGCTACTTTCTCGTGCAACTGGTCATCAAGGCGCGTTCGCGCACGGTGCTCTGGTATGTCGCGTCGATGGCGATCGTGCTGTTCGCGACGCTCTCGCAGGTGCTCGCCGCCGCACTCGGCTGGAAAGCGCTGGCGGGCGGACTGAGCCCGGTCGTGACCGCGTTGTCGTCGAGCATGCTGTGCGCGTTCGCCATCGCCGAACGCGTGCGCGAGGAGCGCGAGCGCCGCCGGCAAATGCAGGTCGAACTGCGCAACACCTACGACCTTACGCCGATCGGCCTCTTCACGCTGGATGGCGAGCGTCGTTTCGTGCGCGCCAATCCCGCCTTGCACACGATGCTCGGCTTGCCGCGCGAGCGTTACCAGACGCATCGATGGGCCGACTATTTCGCACCCGGCGCCGAGCTTGCGCTTTCCGGCTTGCTGGAACGCGAAGACTCGGCCTCGATCGAGATCGACGGCGCGGCGGGCACAACGACGGGCAACATCACCGGCGAGCGGCGCTATTCGCTGCGCGCGATCCGCGCGAACGGCTTCGTGGAGGGTTCGCTTGAAGACGTGACGGACCGCTCGAAAGCCGTCGAGCGGCTGCACTTTCTGGCCGGACACGATTCGCTCACGGGCCTGCTGAACCGTCGCGGCATCGAGCACGCCATCGCGCGCTGCTGCGAGGAATCGGGTGCCTGGTCGCTCGCGTATCTGGATCTCGACCGCTTCAAGCAGTTCAACGATCTGTTCGGCCACGGCACCGGCGACGAAATTCTGCGCCAGGTGGCCGCCGGTCTCGTCGAGCATTTCGGCGCGCAGGTGCCCATCGGCCGCATGGGCGGCGACGAATTCGTCTGCGTGCTGGAGAACACGAGTATCGACGACGCCATCGCGCGTTGCCGCGCTTTCGTGCAGGCGCTCAATGCCGCCCCCATTCACATCGATACGCGCGCGTTCCAGGTCAGAGGATCGATTGGCCTCGTCGAATGTTCACCGGGCGTGCGGGCGCTCGACGCGCTCGCGCATGCTGACCGCGCCTGCCGCGCGGCGAAGCGCGGCGGTCACGGGCGGCTCGTGGCCTTGCGCAAGGGCGCGCCGGCCTTCGAGGAGCGCGCGGTCGAAATCAGCCTGATCGAAACCTTGGGGCAGAGCCGCCTGCCGGACGGCCTGTTTCTCGTTATGCAGCCGATCATGTCAATGCGCACCCCCGCTCAGGCGCTGGATTTCGAAGTCCTGTTGCGCATGCGCCTGCCCGATGGTTCGGTGGCGACCGCCGCGAAGCTGATCGCGGCGGCCGAAGAGTCCGGCATGATCACGGCAATCGACCGCTGGGTGCTCACGACTACGCTCGAATGGCTGCGCGAGCACCAGGCGTCGTTGTCGCGAACGCGCTTTGTGTGCGTGAACCTGAGCGGTGGTTCGCTCAACGACGAACAGTTCCTCGACGAATTGTCCGATCTGTTCGGCCGCTACCCCGACGTCGTCCACTATCTGTGCATCGAAATCACCGAAAGCGTCGCGCTGCACGATCTCGAACACACCGAACGCTTCATCGCGCGCGTGCATCATATGGGCGCCAAGATCGCAATTGATGATTTCGGTGCGGGGCAGACTTCGCTGCGCTATCTGAAGAAACTGTCGGCGGACGCACTCAAGATCGACGGCGAATTCGTGCGGACGATGTGCAACCATCCCGCCGACATCGCCATCGTCGAAGCCATCATTACGCTCGCGCGCAATCTTGGCATGCGCAGCATCGCGGAGTGGGTCGAGGACGTCGAGACTTTGCGGGCGCTCGACGAACTGGGTGTGGACTACGTGCAGGGCTACGCAATTGCGAAGCCGCAGGAAGCCGCGCAGATGCTCGCGGCCACATCGGCGGCGGGTTTTGTCAGCAATGCAGAGGTTGCGCGCTATCTGGAAGGGCAGCAGGCGCTCAACGGTGGCGCGAGCGGGCAGTTGTTCGAGCGGGAAGGCGCAGTCTGAGCCGCTTGAACAGACGAACGGAAGAGGAAATTGGCGATTTCTTTCTTCGATAAACTATACGGGGGCGGCGCGCAGCGCGCCATTAAGCAGCAAATCGGGGGCGGGCGAAGCTGGATCTTCGCTCTGTCAAACATGGGGCCGCGTCACGCGCCACCCAGAAAAGGCATCGAATAAGTTCGCGACATGTGGCGACGCTGGTTTACCGTCGTTAGCAGGCTTTTCTCCGCAACAGGCCAACGCCGTCGCACGGGTCGATGGGCGACGCCTGTCGCTTTCGTGCTGCTTGGATTCTGCTTTCTCTGGACCGGCACGATTGCGGATTCCAATACGCAGCGCCAGCAGGTGCTGCGGGTGCTCGCGTGGCCTGGCTACGCCGACGACGACTGGGTGCAGGCCTTCGAAAAACGTTTTCACGCCAAGGTCGAAGTCACGTTTGTCGATTCCGACGAAGCCCTGTGGGCGCGCATGCACAGCGCCGCGCCGCCGCCATTCGACGTGCTGGCGGCCAATACCGCGGAAATCGAGCGCTATGCGCGCGCCGGCATGCTCGCGCCGCTCGATCTTGCACGCATTCCGAATCGCCGCTGGCAGCAGCCGTATTTCCGGCGTCTCACCGATATTCGCGGCCTCGTGCACGACGGTCACGCCTACGCGATTCCCTTCACCTATTCGTCGATGGGGCTGATTTACGACCGCAGGCAGGTGCCGGTCGCGCCGCACTCGATGCGCGTGATGTGGGACCCGCAATACCGCGGCAAGGTGCTCGATTTCAACAGCGCGCAGCACAATTTCTCATTTGCGGCGCTCGCGCTGGGTTACGCCGATCCGTTCCATCTCGCGCCGGAGCAGATGCGCACCGTCGCGCGCGAACTCGTGGGCCTGCGGCGCAATCTGCTCACGTATTACACGCTGCCCGAAGAGGCCACCGAGCTGTTCGTGCAGCATCGCGCTGCGCTGATGTTCGGCAACTACGGCACGCAGCAGATCGAGCAACTGCGCAAGGCAGGCGCCGATGTGGGCTACGTGATTCCCGACGAAGGCGTGCTCGCGTGGCTCGATTGCTGGGCGATCACGCGCAATGCGGGCAATCCGTCGCTTGCTTACGAATGGCTCGACGCCATGCAGGAACCGGCAATCGGCAAGCAGTTGACGCAGCGCCAGGGGCTCGCGAACACCATGACGGTGGTGCCCGGCGAAGCGTCGCGCAGCGGGCCGAATCTGGTCTGGCTGCAGTCCGTCGAGAGCATCGACCAGCGCGAGGCGCTGTGGCAGCGCATCGAATCGGGTGACCAGCTGGAGACCTTTGCGCCATGATCAAGCTCGGGCTGTCTTCCAGACTCTCTTTCCTGCTGGTGTTCATCGGCGTGCTGGCTTCGGGCGCGATGGGCTATTCCACCTATCAGGCCAACCGCGCCATGCTGATGGGCGAGGCCGAGCACAGCCTGCTGACCTCGACGCAACTGCTCGGCCGGCGCTTCACGGCGGCGCTGGGCGACGCCGCCGCCGATGCGCTGGTGCTCGCGACGCTGCCTTCGTCGCTGCAGGTGGCGCGCGGCGATACGAGTGGCCCCGGCAACCTGCGTTTGCGCCAGGTGTTTCTGAGCTTCATGCAGCACCATCCCGAGTATTTGCAGATCCGCCTGATTTCCCGCGCGGATTACGGTCTGGAGCGCATCCGCGTGGATCGCGGCGCGCAGGGCGTGGTGCTCGTGCCCGAGAGCGAACTACAGGAAAAAGCGCATCTGCCTTATGTGTTCGATACGCTCGAACAGAACGCGGGACACGTCTATCTTTCGCCGATCGGCCTCGAAGGCAGCGCCGGATCGAACCCTGACCAGCCGGTCGTGACAATCGGCACGCCTATCGCCGATGCGGGCGGCAACAACGTCGGCGTGCTGGTGATCGACGTCGATCTGTCTCAGGTGTTCGAGCGCATCGAGCGCGATATGCCGGCCGATTACGCGGTCTACATGGCCAACGAGTGGGGCGATTTCCTGATTCACCCCGACCCGTCGCAGACCTTCGGTTTCGCGCGCGGCCGCCGCGTGCTGATGCAGACGAGCTTTCCCGCCACCGCGCCGCTCTTTAGTGGCGGCGATGCCAGCGTGACCTTCAACGGCTTTGCCCACGCGCAACATCCGCCCGCCGAAGTGTTCGCATTCGTGCGCCTGCCGTATGGTCTCGTGGACGGCAACCGCTTCGTCACGCTCGGGCTCGCGCGCCCGCTCAGCGACGTGCTGGCGCCCGCCAACGCGCTCGGTTCGCAGATCGTCCGTCTCGTGCTGATTTCGAGCGCTGTCGCCATCGTGCTGGCGGTGCTGTTCGGACGCGCGATGTCGCGCCCGCTGCGCACGCTCGCGCATGCGGTCACGCATATATTCGATGAAGACGCCGTCGATCGTCTGCCGGTCGGGCGCACCGATGAAATCGGCGTGCTGGCGCGCTGTTTCGACCGCATGCGCATCGAGATCCGCTTCCAGGTTCATGCGCTGCATGCACGCCAGGAGGAACTCACGCATCTTGCCGGGCACGACACGCTCACCGGCCTGCCGAACCGCATGCGCTTCATGGAGCAACTCGAACTGTCGATACGCCGGGCCGCGCAGCACCATGAACCGTTCGCGGTCCTGTTTGTCGACCTGAACGGCTTCAAGCAGATCAACGATCAGCACGGGCACTCGGCGGGCGACGCGGCGCTCGTGACGGTCGCGCAGCGCCTGCGCGCGGCCTTGCGCGAAACCGACATCGTGGCCCGCTTCGGGGGCGACGAATTCGTGATTCTCGCCTGCGACGTTCGCTCGTCCGAAGCCATCGCGGTGACGGCCGCGCGTGTGCAGGCGGCCATGGATACGGCCGTGCCGCTGGGCTCGCAGTGGGTGAACGTGGGCGTGAGTATCGGCGTCAGCGAATTTCCGGCCGACGGCAATCATGCCGACGAGCTGCTGGCGAAAGCCGACGCCGCCATGTACGCGGCGAAGAGCTCGGCGGCGTCGCATTATGTGCGCTATCGGGATCTCGCACATGCGTCCGAGGGCGCGGGCGTGCATCGGACTGACCAGAGCTGAACCGGCGCTTCTGTGCGACTAACGCGCGAGCCATCGCGTTTAGACGATCAGCCGGCCTAGCTGCCACAAACCGAGGCCGGCCAGCAGCGCCGCCGAACAGAGGTTGATGGCGCGCTGCCAGGCCGCGTCGAAACAGTGGCGCAGCCGCCCCACGCCGATGGACAGAATCAGCCACCAGAGCGCCGATCCTGCCAGCACGCCGGCCACCATGACCCACGGCGCGGTCACGGGCGCGCGGCCCGCCAGCGCGCCGAATACCGCCATGAACGAGAGGATGGTGGTTGGGTTCGAGAGTGTCAGCACGAAGGTGCCTGCCACATAACGCAGCAACGTGCTCGATTGCGGATGTGCGCCGCTGCTGCGCACGGCGGGCTTCGTGGCGATGCGCCACGCCAGCCACAAGAGGAATACGCCCCCGAACAGGCCCAGCCAGAACTTCAGGCGTAAGAGCCAGGCGATCAGACTGCTGACGCCATAAGCGCCGATGGCGCCGTAGACGGCATCGGCAAACGCGGCGCCTAGTCCCGTGGCGAGTCCCGCAAGACGGCCATGATCGAGTGTGCGCTGGATGGCCAGCAGGCCGATTTGCCCGACCGGCGCGGCGATCGACAAACCGATCAGCAGCGACTGGCCGAAAAGCACGGGGAGAGTGGTGGGTAGCAAGGTGTCCATGTCGAGTATTCTCCGATTGGACCGGCCGCTTGCACAGAATAAAACCTAAAGCGAAAATCGATTTCGTTTTCGATTTTTCAGGCCGAAGCCCGTTATGACCGAATCGCTTCAACTCGATACCAAAGCCTGGGCGCTGCTGATGGCGCTGCAGGAAGACGGACGCGCGCCACTGAAGACGCTCGCGCTGGCGGCGGGGCTGTCCGTGCCGGCGACGGTCGAACGGCTCAAGCGTCTGAAGGATGCCGGGGTGATACGCTCGGTGAGCGCGGAACTGGACCCCGCGCAGGCCGGTTATCCGGTGCGGGCCATCGTCGGCGTGACGGTGCAGCAGCCGGGCAAAAAGGCGTTTCTCGATAAACTGCGCCGCGCGCCCGAGGTGCTGGAGTGCCATCACGTGGCCGGCGCCGATTCGTACATCGTGACCGTGGTGTCGAGCAGTCTCGAACACCTGGAGCGGTTTCTCGGCTCCATCAACGGCTACGGCGAAACGCGGACGTCGATCGTCTTTTCCACGCCGATTCCGCGTCGCGCTCTGGTAGCGCCGGGGGCGGCGCGTTGAAGCGAAAGAGCGCCCCCGGTTAATCAGACGGCCCAGCCACCCGTTACTGCGCCAGGCGGGATTCGAGTTCCGTCGCGCGCGCTTCGGTTTGCTGCAGTTCGCAGTCGGGCAGCACCGTTTCGCCGCTGCCGCCCTTGCATTGCTGGTCGCGATTCTTCAACCACGCGAGTTCGTCCGCTTTCAGGGCTTTACGCTTCGCGTGATCGCCGCCGTATTGTTTCGCGAGTTTTCCATAGACCTTATTCAAGCGCGTGTCCTGGACGGCCAGTTCCTTTTCGGTGCAAAGATCGAGCTGGACCGAATTGCTGCCCGCGCGAACCTTGCAGGCGGCATATTCAGGGGTCGTGTCGGCAAAGCTATATTGCGATAGGAAAAGGCAGGCGCCCGACAGCAAAATCAGCTTTTTCATTGAGTGAGTTTCCCTGGAGTAGTGGTCGAGAAAAGAGGCGTCGTATTTTACTGTGAATATGATGATTAACGGCGGGTCGTAAGGCGAAGTAATCTCGGAATGATTAAATAATGCGCAATGCATTATTATTCTATGCGAGTTATGCATATGTAGGTCACTAATCCGTAATCCATTATTCATCTATGATGATCGCATCAAAGGATTAAAAATGACCGAAGAAGATTTGAAGCACCGTCAACAGATCACCCTCGATTCAGCGTCCAAAGTGCTGCGCGCAGGCGCCTGGCTCATCAGGAATGGGTATGGGCGCATGTCGCTATTGCCGTATATGGCCGCGAGCGGTTGCTACTGGCGCTGCGAATTCCATCCGCCGCAGCATCCCAGCCAGGCCTTTTTTCGGTACTCCAGCGGCAGCGCAGCGCTTTATCTCGAAAGCCATGGCGGTGAAACGGTTCATGCTGAAATCAGCCCTCGCGAGTTAGCGCTGAAAATCATGGAAAGCGTGGCGGAGATCCAGAAGGACGCGTGCTGCGGCGAAGCCACTCAGGCAATGTTCGACTGGCTGACCGAACTGGACGCTGCGCTCGATGCTGGATTGTTCCCTTCGGCATTCGATGATTACAGCGGCGATGACTCGCGATGGGACCTGATTGACCTGATACGCGGTAACGGAAACACGATGCGACCGCAACCGGGTTATGTCACACCGGGATCGGACCGTGGTGTCGACGACGAATAAGTCGCGTCAAGCCTGTGAAGATAGGCGGCGGCATGTTAAATAGAGGGCAATTCAATCACGGCTCTTTCGCCGGCTTTCTACCTGGGCACACGGCCATATGCCGGCCCGGTCATTTGTTATCGTCAAGAAGTTATTCATGAGAAAAATTGGAATTGCAGCAGTTCTGTCGTTCATTTCATTAGCCTTACCGGCAGCTTGTTTCGCCGATGCGGCCACGAAGCCGGCAACACACGTCATTTCGTCGATCGATCTGGCCAAACCGTTTGGAACGCATTCGCCCTGGCAATTTATCGCGTCGCAGGCAGCGGGCGGGCTGCAATCCGGCGGCATTCGGGATACGGACCCCGGTACGGTCTTTCCGTGCATCACGGCGGACAATGCCCGCACGTGTTTGCCCGATACCCGCGGCGCACTGCGCGAAAGCGATAGCGATAGCACGGATGGTTTCGCCGAGCCGCATTTCCTTCTCGATGCGCGCGTCGTTCATGCTTCGACCGCCTCGACGGATCGCGCGCTGCTTGTGCTGAAACTCGGCAGCATCCAGGCCGACGATGGCGATCAGCGCAGAGGCACGCAGGTCTACGCTTACGATCGCGCGCGCGATAGCTTCGCCGTGGTCTATGCGCATCGCAACGGCAATAACAATAATCAAGAAGTGCGTTTTATCGCCGATGGCCGTCTGCAGGGCGACATTATTTCCGTGGAGCCGACGCAGGACGCGCCGTTCGGTTATTGGGTTTCCGTCAACAGTATTGGGGCGGCGGGCAGCTATAAGGAAGTGCTGCGCTATCGCAGCGCCACCGCTTATGGCGACGGCAATCCGCTGGCGGTCATCGACGCGGAAATGCCCAATATCCAGCGGCGCATGGGTTTGTGGAAGCCGGGTATGCCGCTTCCGGCCCCGCACGACTGCACGGCGCCACACCTCGTCAAATCCGTGCTTTGGTGCGGTTGAGCGGGACGCGATCAAGCCACGAAACGCGCGAATAAGAATCGGCGCCAGCTTTAGTTTCTGGGCGCAAATGGCACCGGCATACACAACATCATCAAAGTGCGTTAAGGCGAATCGGCATGCAAACAGACAAGCGCCAACCGGAAGCCACTTCCGCGAGAGTGATCGCCGGATACCTGATCAGCGTGACGTTTGGCGCGCTTGCATTCGTGTTCTCGCTCATGCTGCGCGGCGCCGGTCAATTCGAAAGTGCGACCGCTAACCCGCTTGATGTGAAGGCGGCACACTTTTCCATCATGTTTGTGCTGCTGTTTGGCTTGTCGTGGATGTTTGCGCTGGGAATCAGCGCGCTTCCCTGTGTCGGCATCGCCTGTATTGCGCGAACGTTCAGCATCCGCAATCGGTTCTTTTATCTGCTGGCGGGCTTGGCGATCGGCGTGCTGGCGGTTCTGGCGTTTGTCGAAATAAGCAATTCGTTTACCTGGTACACCGACTCGCCCGACGAGAAAGCCACCACGTGTTGGCAGGGGCTACGCAGCGTAGGGCGGATTTTTGTGCCGACGGGCGCGTTCGCCGGCCTATTGTTCTGGTGGATCGCCGGTCGCTTTTACCGCTCGACCGGAGGGAAACCGCCTGTCACCTGAAGCACGCGCGATAGCGCCTCAACCCGGCAATCATCAAACGCCGCGAGCACCGATCCGGCTGCGCCTCACCAGGATCACCATCAGTGCCAGAAACACGATCAGCACTGGCGGCCCCATTACGAGAAACACCAGCGGCGCGAGCCATGCCGCGACCAGCACCGGCACGTCGCCTGGCAGCCAGCCGTGGCGACGGCCATCGACTATCAGGAACAAAATGGGCAGCGCGAGCCACACGAGGTCGTAGCCCAGCATGTAGGGCTGCGCAAGAATGGTCGCCATGCCAATCGCGGCGGCGCGCAATTCCGGCCGCGCCTTGATGAGGCAAAGGTAGCAGACGAACAGCACGGCCGGCACGGCAAACGTGGCCTGGAGCGCATAGGATATCGACGGACTCAGGCCCAGGCTGCGTGCACATCCGAATACCGAGGCAATGCCTCCCGGCCAGGTGGGCGAGTGCTCGACGATAAAGTGCCCGAACTGGGACAAGCCGAGCAAAAATTTGCCGAAGGTCGCGAATCCGAACAGGATGCCTGCGAGCGCGCAAAGCGAGCCAACGGTGATCGCGGCCGCAATCGCCGCGCGCCATTGACGGCTTAAAAGCAGCGCAAATGGAAACACAATGCCGAATTGCGGCTTGATGGCCAGTAGCCCGATACATATCCCGGCAAGCCACTGCCGCCGGTCGAGCAGCGCGAGGCCGAGCGCTGCAAGGCCTAGCGTAAAGAAAGAATTTTGCCCCGAGATCACGACGATCCAGACACTCGGAAAGGCGAGTGCCGGCAGCCAGAAAACCCAGTTCAATCGCTGCATCACGATGCGTGAGCACGCGAATCCCACGAACGCTACGCCGGTAATGAAAAAAGCCAGATACGCGAGAGAAAAAGGCAATAGCGATAGTGGCCAGACGAAGAGCAGGAATACGGGCGGATACACCCATGGGCTGCTGAAACCAGTGGGTGTGCGATGGAGCAGCGAGAGCGCCATATGTTCGATTAGCGACGCGTCGTAGGCGCTCAGTGCACTGCTGTGCATGGCGATGTAAGACGCACTCCAGAACACCGAAAAATCATAGCCAAATGCCGCGGCTGGCAAATGCGAGACATAGGCCGCCCACAGCCGCAAACCCAGATAGGTCAAATCCAGGGCGAGGAGAATCGATGCGTACAGGACAATCCGTTGCCGGGTGAACCAGTACGGCTCGTTCAATTGCACGGCTTCGATCGTATGCCTGGCTGATTTGGGTATCGGCATGCTGATCCTGCGGGTTCGTTGGATTATCGAGTTCGCGAATGCATGCGGCGATCTCACTGATTCCGGCCATCAGTTTAAAGCGTATCCTGCTGCGTCGCCCTTCGGCGACGCTGGCCCAAACTGCGCGACGACAAAACGAATCGCGGGATTTAAACGCCGGTACTGCGCTGAAGGTGCGCTTCGCCTTCAGCGATCAAATCGGCACCTATTTCCAGCACCTCGGCAAGCCGGAAAAGAAGCTGATCGCGCCACTCGTCGTCGTCGTCGGACGGCGAGGGCTTCGCGAGGCTTTCGATCAGAGAGTTTGCCGTTTCGAGAAAGGGGAGCGCGCGTTTGTAGCTGAGGACCGCGGCGTGCGCGTCATCGCTGGCTTGCTGCGGCTGTGCCTGCAATGCGGCAGCCAGTTGATCGACGCACGCCTGTCCTTGCGAGCCGAGTTGCTGCAGGCGTTGCTGGAGATTGGCATTCTGCTCGCGCAGTCCGGTTTCGTTGAGCATCGGGTGTTCCGCAGGTTTCGTATTCAAGTGCGATATTCTGGACCAACTCGCGGTGAGCCGCCATGGCGATGAGGCTCGCTTCGGCGGCTAAAGTCATGGCGCCGATCAACGCGCCGGCACAGAATCAAGCCCCGTGCTTTTCACATCGCTTTGAGCAGCGGGCGCGGCCAGATAGTCGAGCAGCGCCCTGGCTTCCTGTGGGTGCTGCGCACCGGTGGGAATGCCAGCCGCGAATCGCGTGACCGACTGGACGGACTCGGGAATCTTGCCGACAAAGCTGGCGCCTTTCACCGGCAGCAATTCGCTGACCTGCTGAAAGCCAATTTCATAGTCGCCATTTGCCACAACCGAAGCCACAGGAATGCGCGGAACCATTTTCGCTTTCGGCTTCACTTCATTCTCGATACCCAGTCGCGTGAACAGATCGCGTTCGATATACACACCGCTCGCGCTGTCCGAGTAAGCGATCGACTTCGCGGCGAGCAGCGTTTGCTTGAGAGCTTCCACAGTGGCGATGTCGGGTTTGGCTGCGCCGTCGCGCACCACCATACCGATGCGCGAATCGGCGAGTTCCACGCGGGAGTCCGCGCGAACCTTGCCTTCGCGGATCAGATCGTCGAGCGCATAGCCGACCATGATGACGACATCGGCGGGTTCGCCCCGCGCGAGGCGCTGTGGAATCGCTTCAGGCGATTTGCCCATCGAAGGCCCGAGCATGGTGTCGAGCGTATCGCCCGTCGCGGCTTCGAATTTGGGGCCGAGCAGCTTGTAGGCAGCCGTGAAGCCGCCGGACGTCATGACGTGAAGTTCCTCGGCGTGGGCCTGGGCGGCAAGCGCGGCGCCAGCGGCGAGCGTGAGCGCAATCAGCTTGAGCTTGAGCGATTTGGTGGACATATCGATGAGTGTGCAAACGTCTTGGGAACCCGGAGTATCGATCAATTCGTGGGCGATTTTGGCGTTTAAGAAAATAGATCGGCGTAAACCACTAGCGACGCGATGATGTGATGCGGCTGCTACCTCATAATGAATAGTTACGTTGTGCGAAGTAATTTTTCTTGAGGGAAACAGTAAGCAACACGATTCCGAGCTCATTCGATCTGTGCAGGCAACGCGACTGCAGCGACAGGGAAGCTCTAGCGTTTGCGGGCGAGCGCGTGGTCGCAACACGCGCCCCACAACGACACATAAGGCCCTTATTTTTCGTGACCACCAGGCACGAAAGCATTTCTATGTCATCGTAAAGGACCGCTTCATGTGCTACCTTAGTCGCTCAGAGCCAGCAGGACCTTTCAGTCGCACTTCAGTCGATCACCAGAAGGATGCCCATGGAATTCAACAATGGCGCTGTACTTGAAGCTCTCCAACTTGCCTTGCATCGACAAATACCGTGGCATAAACGGCCGGCTATTTTCACCTCGCTTCGCTCTCAGGGTTTGATCCAGACGATCGACCAGATACCCCCGCCCAGCACGAAATTCCTCCCCACGCTACAGATCGCCGTTCTGACTGACAAAGGGCAAAAGGAAATGCGGCGGATCGAGGCGTCGAAGCACGTTTCAGGCTGGCTCGACGACGATTACTTCGCCACGTTCCTCGCGCAGGTGGCGTTTAATTGATGGGGTCTCGCGGCGTTTTTGCCCGCTCTTTTGCACTAAGCCCGGCGGCGTGCACGCACTGTAATTCGGCCCACGCCACCGCAGGCGCTGCCACCCACGCACAGGTGCTGTTGCCCGCGACACCGCAGAATGAGGTCGATTATCGGGCTACAAGGAAGCGTGGCGCGAATTACTCAATTAAACGAAGTATTTTCACTTTGACTGCGTGACGCATTCACAGGGAGCGCAGCGTGTCCCCGTGAATCAGCGTTAGCGTTTGCCGCGACCGCCACCAGCAGGCTTGCCGCCCGGCTTGCGCGGACCTGCAGCGGGCTTGCCCGCAGGTTTCCCGGCGGGTTTGCCGCGTGGCTTTTGCGTGCTGAATGGGTTGAAACCGCCCAGGCTGGGTTCTGGAACGGTTGCCCCTGCGTGCTTTGCCGCAGGCTTGTTTTTGCCTGCGCCATGCTGCGCCGCTGGCTTTTTGCCCGGCATCGGCTTCGCGGCCGGCGCGCCTTGCGGCACCTTCGGTTTCTTCGGCTTTTTGGGTTTCTTGATGATTTCGCCCGTGGCGCTGGTTTGCGGCACACGATGTTCGGCCTCGAAACCCGGCTCTTCCTCGCGGCGCAGCGTTTGCCGGATCAGCGCTTCGATCGCGGCAAGCAGCGGCGCTTCATCGGCGCAAACAAGGGACACCGCCACGCCGCTGGCGCCCGCGCGGCCGGTACGGCCGATACGATGCACATAGTCCTGCGCCACGATCGGCAGATCGACGTTGATGACGAGCGGCAGATCGTCGATATCGAGCCCACGCGCTGCGACGTCGGTGGCAACCAGCATCTGGATTTCGCGCGCCTTGAAGCGCTCCAGCGCTCGCAGACGCGCGGGTTGCGGTTTGTCGCCGTGAATGGTGTCGACGGCATAGCCTGCATCGTCCAGCACGGTCGCCAGATAATCGACGCCGCTGCGCGTCTTGACGAACACCAGCGCGTGCTCCCATTTGTTTTCAGCGACGAGGTGCATGAAGAGATCGGGCTTGTTCTTCTTGTCGACCGTCACCACCCACTGCTTGATCTTGCTGGCGGTGGCATTGGGCGCGCTGACGCTGATATCGACCGGATTGCGCAGAATGCCCGCCGCCATTGTGCGGATATCGTCGGTGAACGTGGCCGAGAACAGCAGCGTCTGGCGTTGCACGGGAACAGCCTCAAAAACGGCATTGAGTTCGCGCGCAAAGCCCAGATCGAGCATGCGGTCGGCTTCGTCCAGCACCAGCGTTTGCACCTGATCGAACTGCACGGCGTTCTGGCGATTGAGGTCGAGCAGACGGCCGGGCGTGGCAACCAGCACATCCACGCCTTTGCGCAACTTCATCATCTGCGGATTGATGCTCACGCCGCCATAAGCGGCCAGAAAGCGCAGATCGAGGCCTTTGCCGTATTCGATAAAGCTTTGCAGCACCTGTTCGGCCAGTTCGCGCGTGGGCACCAGCACGAGCACGCGCGCGCGGTTGCTGGATACCGCCGGGCCGTGTTGCACCAGCCGTTGCAGCAGCGGCAGCGCGAAACCGGCTGTTTTGCCGGTGCCGGTCTGCGCCGCGGCCATCACGTCCTTGCCGCCGAGCACAGCCGGAATCGCCTTGGCCTGCACCGGCGTAGGTGTCTGGTAATTGAGGTTCTGCAGATTACGCAGCAAAGGCTCGATCAGGCCGAGCGAGGCAAAAGACATGAGTGTGTTCCGGGGCAAAACCGCTATTTTAGCGGTTGCTGCGTGAATTGCGCCGCAGCGGCCAACTGTACAGCGGGAACCTCCGTTTTATTGTCATTGTCGCTTATGTAAACATTCCTGCTCATTCAGGAAAGCGAACATTTGATGCGATCGCGAAACCCCCTCTGGGCAAGCCTCGATCAGAGATCTCCGCGTACTTCACCCGTGCCTAGTGAGTTGCGCTGCCGGTTGACTTCGGCCCAAAGCTCGTCGCTGTCGTCGTCGCGCAGCACGATGATCCAGTCGAGTTGATCGTCGTTCACCTCGAAGTACTCGCGCATTTCCTTGCGCAGCGCTGCGATGAACTGCGCGTATTCCGGCGTTGCCTGGGCCTGCGCATGTAGGGCGTCGTAGGCGGCATCGTCTACGTCGTCGCCGCCGTGTTCTTCGATGTAGTCCGAAATCCATTGGTCGCGTTCGCGGTCGTAGTCGGCCTCGGCGCGCAGCGATTGCACGGCAGTGTAGATGTCCAGTTGGGCAAACGCAGCAATTGCCGCTGTGGTTGCCGCGTCGAATGTCGTGGTCATTGCGTATCTCTGAGTGTTGGTTGGCGGTCTTATTGGCCAACCTTTCTGTGTGCCACATACGCCAGATAAGCGACGATCAGATCGATCTCGCGATCGCTCAACTGATCGGGCGGGAAAGCGGGCATTGCGCGGCCGGGCCAGTCGCGAACCGATGCCGGATTGCGAATGTAGCGGTGCAAGGCCGCGGGCTGGAAGTAGTCGACCGGATTCATCGGCACGTTGAGGTCGGGGCCGGTGTCGGCGCTTCCCGCGTGATTGAGTCGGTGACAGGTGAGGCATTGGGTGATGAACAGGCTCTGGCCCGCGCGGACCGGATCGGTTGCGGGCAGCGCCGGATCGACGGCGAGCACCGGCCAGCGCGAAGAGGGCGACGGTTGCGTAGCAAGACGCGCGACCTGGTAGGGCCACTGCTCGCTGCGCACCGAGGCGGCTTCCTTGCCGATCCAGACCAGATAGAACGGTCCCGCGCTGACGGGTTTGCCCCGCAGCTTCGGCCATGGATGAGCCGGGTCCTCGATCGCAAGCCATGCGACGGCTGTTGCGCCATTGCGGTTGAGCACGAGATCCATCGGCAATTGCGCGGCGAAGCCGTCGGTGGCGCGTGCCTCGAGTACGCTGTCCGTGGGTATCGCGGCACCGTCGAGCAGATCGGCGAGCGGCACAGCGCGGTACGTCGTGGGCGTACCGTAGGCGACATCGCGTGGCACGTGAATCTCCGCGGCATCCGTACGCGCCAATAACGCTTGCTGGCTGAACGATTGAGTCTTGCCGCCGATCAGCAGTTCGATTGCGGGCTGCGCGGCGGCACACTGCGCGATCGCGCCCAGCGTAAGCAGCAAAGCCGCGAACAACACGCGTCTTGACATGGATCCTCTGTGAATTGTCGTTGCCGGCGTGATCGGCGTGAACATCTCCGAATCGGTCAATTCGTTCGGGAGCGGTGAGCGGATTATGTCAGTTGTGGCGAATCGCCGGTAGCGCGCGTGCCGTCTGTGCAGTGCGCCGCTTAGACAGAAGATAGAGTCCAATGCCGATCAGGCATCCGCCAATGAGTTCATGCGGATGAGGCAATTGGCCTGTCAAGCAAAATGTAATGATCGCGGCGAACAGCGGGCAGAGGAAGAGAAAGCCGCTAGTCTGTACCGATCCGCCCACGCGTAACGCGGCAAACCATAGGCCCATGGCTGCTGTCGACGCGGGAATGCAGAGCCACGCGAATGCGCCCCAGTGCGCTGCGGTGGCGGGAAGCGAAAAGGGCTGCCCGGCGCCCACCGCGAGCAGTGCAAGCAGGATGGCGCCAATGAGCATTTGCCAGAAAGTCAGCACCCACGCCGACAAGGCCAGATTGAATTTCTTGTTGAGCACCGTCGAACCGGCCCAGCAGGCGGAGGCGAGGGCGACCAGCCATTCGCCGTGTCTAGGCGAGGCATGGTGATTGCCAGCGATGTCAATGCAGATAACGACCCCGATAAACGCCACGATCAAACCAGACAATGCACTTGCCGATATCGCTTCGCGAAGCCAAATGCGGGCGAGGATAACGACCAGAAGTGGATTGCTGGCCATCAGGATTGCGGTCGTCGAAGGCGTGGTCGATTCAAGACCGAGATTCAGGAATGCCATCACGCCAGTTGTTTGCAGCGACCCGATGATGGCGAGTTTCGCCCACGGCAAGTCACACAAACCGAGCTTCTGCTGGCGCATGCTGCTGTACATGAAAGGCAGCAGCGATAGCGACGCCACCAGGAAACGCAGCGCCGCAGTCCACAATGGCGCGACATCGGCGAGCACGATTTTGGTACTCACGAACGACGAGCCTTGCAGGAAAGTCGATGCCAGAATCAGACCCAACCAGGTCCGCGATGCAGAGTGTTCTTGCGACATGCCGTGTCTGTAAATCGTTATTGGACAGACCGGTGATTGTCGATAAGGCGCCGCTCGCGCGCTCCACACGGTGCGCCTTAATTTGTCGAGAATCGGACTATCGTGCCTGGTAGTCGCTCGGGAGCTTGCCCGTCACGCGCTTGAACATGACGGTGAAGGCGCTTTGCGTGCCATAACCGAGGCTGGCCGCTACGTCGACGATACGCTCGCCGGCAATGAGGCGCGGTACCGCGCCGACGATCCGCAATTGTTGCCGCCACATTGTGAACGACATGCCAATCTCGCTCAGGAACAGGCGCGATAGCGTTCTGGACGTAGCGCCGACGCGTTCAGCCCACCCGGCCAGCGTGCTCGCGTCACCGGGATCGTGAATCAGCGATTCGCAGAGTTTGACGAGACGTCTGTCCTGCCCGGTCGGCAGATGAAGCCCGTGTTCAGACGATGCCCTCATCTCGTCCAGAGCGAGCGCGAAAAGGCGCGCCTCGAAGCTGCCATCGGCATATTCCAGACTAAAGGAGGCGGCCCGTAAAAGCAGTTCTCGCAGCAGCGGCGATACGGCGATACCGGTCGGGCGATCGGTGAAATCCGCCGCAAACGCATCGATGTTGACGTACAGTGAGCGCAAAGAGACGTCCGTCGCGGCGGACATGGCGTGTTCGGCTCCGGAGGGCATCCAGACGCCGCGCATTGGCGGTAACAACCAGTAGCTGTCCCGTGTGCGTAGATGCATGACCCCTGAACTGGCGTAAATCAACTGGCCGCGAGGGTGCTGGTGCCACTGCACTGAATACCCGGCAGGATAGTCTTTCGCCATCGATACGACGGGCTTCGATGCCTGCTCCCATCGGTCGAGGTCGAAGATATGGGGCGGCTTGCTGCTCATGGGTTACGAAGCGTGATGCCGCAAATTCAAGGACTGTCGATGATCTCCGCATTGACGCCCCATGTCCAGATCTCGCAGGTGCTGCAGGCGCTCAGCCCGCTGCGATAACGGCGTGCTTTGGCGATTTCATGGCAGGAGAGCGCCGCATAAGCGGCGCTCTCACCGCGCGTATTCCGCCAGTTACATCGACGAAACACGTTTCGCATCGTTAGAAGCGATGGCGGATACCCACGGTCGCGACGGCCTGCGAGTTCGAATCCGATGCCGACACGCCCATGATGTCCGCGTGGATCTTGCCCTGACCGTCTACAACGCGCTGATATGCGGCTTCTGCGTACACGTCGGTGCGCTTGGACAGCGCGTAGTCACCCTGCAGCGTGAACTGATGGAACTTCGGGCTCACGCCTTCGAGGCTCGCGTCCGTGTACGTATAAGCGGCCGAGAACGTAACCGCCGGCGTGAACGCATAACGGCCATTGATTTCGTAGTTGCTGAAGCGCGCGCTGTTGCCGCCGAGCGAGGTCGTCGTGCTCGAACCCGAATTCGACGAGTTGATCGCCGTGAGGTTGCTCAGTTGCGTCTGCGTGAACACGAAGCCAACGTTGGCTGCGCCGAACGCGTAGTTCAGGCCCGCGCCATAGGTGCGCTGACGCGAAGCGGTGAAGGTCGAGTCGTCGCTGACCGCGCCGCTGCTGTTGATCGTCGAACCCGAGTTGTTGGTCTGCAGGTAGCTTGCTGCTGCCTTAAGACCGCCGAACGAGTAGGTTGCGCCGAAGCTGTACGCGCGGTTGTTCGAGAAGCCGCCCGCTGCATTCGAGAAACCATACAGCGCGTTGAACTTGAGGCCGCCGTAGTTCACGCTCTGGTACTTGAGCGAGTTGCTCACGCGGAACGAGTTGTTGAGGTTGTCGTTATCGTACGGGTGCGAAGCCAGCGTGCCGCCGTATTGCGTGCCGTTCAGCGCGAGCGGGCCGAGATTGTCGACCACGCTGTCGTACTGGCGGCCCAGCGTCACGGTGCCGCCCTGATCGCTCGACAGACCGACGAATGCCTGACGGCCGAACATGCGGCTACCTTGCTTGGCTGCGCCGTTCGAAATGCTGAAACCGCTTTCCAGCACGAAGATCGTCTTCAGGCCGCCGCCCAGATCTTCGCTGCCGCGCAGGCCCCAACGGCTGCCGTTGAGAGCGCCGCTCGACTGCTGCACGTTCGAGCTGCCAGCCTGGTTGCTCGTGTACAGCACGCCTGCGTCGATCAGGCCGTAGAGCGTGACCGTGCTCTGTGCGTGTGCGGCGCTGGCGAAAGAGGCAGCAGCAACTGCGAGGGCGGTAAGGGTGTGCTTTTTCATCGTTACTCCGTGGATATTGTTATTCGCTCTTTGGGAGCGAGCGCGGAGCATAACGTGTTATCTGGCGCCAGCTCATTTCGAATGTGGCTAGCGAACCACGATTCTTAACGTAGATTGCTTTCCCTGTTCTTGTTTATTACCGACCGCGCCATCCCGATGGAAATATGCTGTAAAACAAGGATGTTTGCTCGATCATGCTGAGTCGTGAATCGTGCTGTTTCGTGCGCTTCGGAAGTAATTCAAGGAAATATTTGAAATCGGCAATTTCCTATTATTTCGGTTTGTTAATAACGCGATGAAATGGGTCCTATTCGAGGGAACTAAACGTAGTCTTCATTCCTTATTATGATTTCCATTCGCGGGCGCGTGATTCGCGCGCCCGCGCAAACTTTCTGACCTTCTGGGGCCGCATGCCCCGCGCTCCCATGACCGACGCGTTTGTTCCGCTGCTCGTGCAAGCACAGCAGCACTTCACCGCAGGCCGCATCGATGCCGCGGAACAAGGTTTGCAATCGATCCTGCAAGCGAATCCCGATCACACCGGCGCGCTGGAAGCCATGTCGTTCGTCTGGGCGGCGCGCGAGGATTACGTGCGCGCGTCCGAATTTGCCTGCCGGGCGGCGCAGCCTGACACCACGACCGCTGCGCAATTGCAGCAGGCCGCGCGCATCTGCCAGCTTGCGCAACGGCACGCCGACGCCGTCGCGCTCTACGACCGTCTGCTCGTGCTGGTGCCCGATCACGCGCATTCGCTGCATGGCGCGGCGATGTCGCTCGTGCAACTGGAGCAGGGCGAGGCTGCGCTCGCGTATCTCATGCGTCTGACGCGCCGCTATCCGGACGCCGAGCAGGTGCATTACAACCTCGGCACGTTGCTGGGCGCGCTCGGGCGTTACGACGACGAACTCAACGCGTATCGGCGGGCGATCGAACTCAAGCCGGATTTTGTCGCCGCTTATGTGAATTTGGGCGTCGCGTTGCGCGACCTGCATCGTTTCGACGACGCGCTGCGTCAGTTCAAAAAGGCCTTGTCGATCGACGTGAACGACGCAGGCGCGCGCACGAATCGCGCGCAGACCAATCTGCTGCTGGGCGAATTCGAACACGGCTGGCGCGAATACGAATGGCGCTGGCGCGACGGCGCCATGAGCCACGGTTTCCCCGACGCGACGCTATGGACGGGACAGCCGCTCGACGGCAAGACCGTGCTGGTGCACGCGGAACAGGGATTCGGCGATACCTTGCAGTTCGTGCGCTTCATTTCCCGCCTGGCCGCGATGGGGGCGAACGTGATCGTGCGCGTGCAGGAACCGCTGGTGGCGTTGTTGCAGGGCATCGCAGGGGCGGCGAGTGTCGTTGGCCCGCAAGCGCCGCTACCGGCATTCGATTATCACTTGCCG
Organism: Paraburkholderia sp. J69-1; assembly: GCF_905220255.1. Lineage (NCBI taxonomy): Bacteria > Pseudomonadati > Pseudomonadota > Betaproteobacteria > Burkholderiales > Burkholderiaceae > Paraburkholderia > Paraburkholderia sp. J69-1. The sequence goes on from NZ_CAJMZG010000005.1 coordinate 296,580, forward strand.
ATGCTGAGCCTGCCGAACGTGCTCAAGCTGCGCGAGCCGGATTTCGCGAATTCTGCGCCGTATCTGCAAGCAGATGAATCGAAATTTGATTCGTTATCCGATATAACTGGCGAGGCGCGGAAACTGCGCGTCGGCGTGGTCTGGTCGGGCAGGCCAACGCACCCGAACGATCGCAACCGTTCGATGCCGCTTGCCGAACTCGCGCCGCTTTTCGAAGCCGATGCGTGTTTCGTGTCGCTACAGAAGGACCCGCGCGAGAGCGATCGTGCAAGCGTGAATGCGCTGGTGCAGTGCGGTCGCCTGATCGACACCGGCCCGCGACTGACGACCTTCGCGGCGACTGCCGCGCTTATCAATCAGCTCGACCTGGTGATTACGGTCGATACGGCGGTCGCGCATCTGGCAGGCGCGCTCGGCAAGCCTGTGTGGATTGCGCTGCCGTTCACGCCGGACTGGCGCTGGCAATTGAAACGCGACGACAGCCCGTGGTATGCCGCGACGCGGCTGTTTCGCCAGACACGTCGCGCAGAGTGGAGCGATGTCGTGACAGGCTTGCGTACCGCGCTTGATGCTGGTATTGCCGCGCGCCAGGCCTCTTCCCAGCGATAAACGCCCGCATCTCCGGCATCATCGTCTCTTTGCGCGCTCACTTCGCCCCGACAACCGTCAGCATCAACGATAGGCCCAGCGAAATGAGCGCGGTTCCAATGACGCGATCGACAATGCGCTGTTTCTCCAGCATCGCCTTGCGCAGTACCGCGGACGAGAAGAAGATCGCAACCAGGCTGAACCAGGCCAGATGCGCGAAAGACATAAAAACGCCATAGGCGAGATCGACGCCGAACGGGCTGCCGGGTTTGACCACCTGAGTATACGAACTGACGACGAAGAGCATCGTTTTCGGATTGAGCGCATTGGTCAGAAACCCATGGCGAAACGCGGACCACAAGCTCAACTGCCCGCCGCTCGAAAGATCGAGCGTCACGCGGGATTTGTTCGTCAGCGATTGATAGCCGATATAGATCAGATAGCCTGCGCCAAAGAATTTCATGGCCAGAAAGAGCACGGGGGAGTGCGAGATCACCACGGCAATACCGAACACCGTGTAGAACACATGCACTTGTACGCCGAACGCCACACCAACAGCAGACACGAGCCCCGAGCGTCTGCCGTACGCATAACTGTTGCGCGTGACCATGGCGAAATCCGGGCCGGGACTGATGACCGCCAGAATCGTGATGAATGCGACCGCAAGTATTTCGTTCATTCAGGTTCTCTTTCAAGGGGTGAAGGCAGCGATCAGATTTGTGTGCGATAAACTGACACAAACGCCTTGCTTGGCGTCGGGCTCGTCATGCTGACTTATTGATGAGATTCGCCGCAATTTTCAGCGATTGTTTAGGCGAGGAAAATCGATTTATAGTGTCGCCATTGCGTCAGTTTTTCTCACAGATATGAAACTCCCGCCGCTCACAGCTTTCAAGGTGTTCAATGCCGCAGCACAAACGGAGAGCTTCGTTCAGGCCGCGGAGCAATTGCATGTGACGCACGGCGCAGTCAGCCGCCAGATCAAGCTGCTCGAAGAATCGCTCGGCGTGCAGTTGTTCGAGCGCCGCAACCGCGCGGTGTATCTCACGTCCGCAGGAAGGACGTTGCAGGCAACAACGCAGTCGGTATTCGAGCAGCTAGAGGGCACCGTCTACCGTATCCGGCAGCAGCGCGATCAGAACGTGATCGTGCTTTCGTGCGAGCCGACCATCGCGATGAAATGGCTGATTCCGCGGCTTCCGGCGTTCCAGCATGGCAATCCAGACATCCAGTTGCATCTTTCGGCGGCGGGCGGACCGGTCGATTTCCAGAAATCAGGCGTCGACGTCGCGCTGCGTCGTAACGACTTCAACTGGGATCAGGACGTGCATGCAGTAAAGATCATCGACGAGTGGATCGGCCCGGTTTGTCGGGCCGATAGTGCCGATCTGGGGAGCGGAAATCCCGTGTTGCTTCACACCCGATCGCGGCCGCTGGCGTGGACGCATTGGGAAAAGCTTGGCGGCAGAGCGGTGAAGAAATGCCGGCGAATGGATTACGAGCACTTCTACCTTTGCATCCAGGCTGCGCAGGCCGGTCTTGGCGTGGCGCTAGCTTCGTTTTTCATGGTGCAGGAAGAGTTGGCTACGCGTCAGTTGATGGCACCCGAAGGGTTTATCAAAGACGGTTCCGCCTATTATCTGCTTTCGCCTGATCCGATAATCGCGGATTCAGCCCGCGCCCGGCTGGCGCAATGGATTCTGCAGGAAATGCGGGCGAGTGCAGCGTTGATCGGCGAGAGCGCTTCTTGAACGACGCGCCGCCACGTTTTTGCTCAGAACGATATGGCGAGGCCGAACATCGCAACGAATTGATTGTTCGTTGAAGACGGCGTCGTATTTTGTGAATCGCCGACGATAGGCAGGGCGTCGATGATATCGCCCGCGCCTTTTGCGCCGAGCGTCTGGCCGGATGCATGCTGATACGCCTGCAAGGTGTAAAGCGTCGTGCGCTTCGACAGGTGATACAACTCGCGTAACGATACTTGTTGATAGCGGGCCGCGTCGTGAATGCCATTCGCGGTCGATGCGCGCGTGTAGCTGTATCCGCCAGAAATTTCAAACGGCGTCGTGATCCGATAACTCGCCAGCGCGCCATAGGTATTGAATACGGCGGTATCGGTGAATAGCGAATGGCCACCCGGGCGATACAGCACGTTCGAATAATTCACGCCGAGCAGAAGATTGCCGATGGTGTAGGTAGCGAGCGCCGCCACATGTTGCACGGTTCGCGCAGAAAGATAGCCGCTGTTCAACGCCGAGTGCGGAAACGTTGCGCTTGCTGCAGGATCGAAGCCGCCGCTGTATTCCGTATTGTTCATGCGCAGATAGCCCGCGCCGATAGCAAGCGGGCCGCTATCGAACCGAAGCGCCGCACTGAACAGACTGCCGCTCTTCATGCTGCCCGCAACGCCGCCGAAGCCATATTGCACGCTGCCACGCAAGCCGGCAATGGTCGGCGACGTGTACGTGACGGAACTGTTGGAGCGGATGTCGGTATCGAATCCATCGATATCGCCGGGATGCGCGCCGGTTGCGCCTGTGAGATACGTGACGGGTCCAAGCGTTCCGGCCAGCAGATAGTAGGGCGTGTATTGCCGCCCTAACGTTAGCGTGCCCGCCTGCGTGTCCTGCAGCCCGACAAACGCATACCGGTTGAAGGCCAGTCCAGCCGATTGCTGGGCACCCGTGCCGGGATCGAAGCCTTCCTGAAGATCGAATATCGCGCTGAGTCCCGAGCCTAATGGCTCGGCCCCTTTGAAGCCAAACTTCGACGCATACAGATTGCCATTGCGCATGTACTCATTCGACTTGCCGTTCTGATTGTTCGTATAGACAAGCGCTTCGTCCACGTTGCCGTAAAGCGTCACGCTGCCCTGCGCCAATGCGGGCTCCGATGCGCAAGCGGCCAGGCACACAACCGACCGCAGCGCGATTGCGTGCTTGGAAATCATGGTGCATGCGTTCCGGCGAAGGATTGGGCTTTAAGGCTGGAGCGCAGCGAGCCAACCTGCGAGGTGTCTACGGCGGTGGCGGCGTTGCCCCAGCTATTGCGGATGAAGGTTGCAATCGCGGCAACATCGGCATCGGACAGCTTCCAGGCGAACGCGGGCATCTGCGCGCTGGTCGGGTTGCTCGCCGTGGCCGCGCCCCGGCCGCCCACGAGTATCGTGCGCAGCACGTTATTGGCGCCGGTTGCGCGCACGCCGGGATTGTTCGCGAGCGACGGCACCATCGCGTCTACGCCGTCGCCATTGCTCTTGTGGCAGGCGATGCAGTTGGCGCGATACAACTCGCTGCCCAGATTCATCGCCGGATCACTGGCTGCGACCGGCTGCGGGGCGCTCAGGCCCGAACCCGGCAGACTCTTGAGGTAGAGGCCAATCGCTTTCAGATCGGCCGTACTCAGATACTGGGTGGAATTCGAAACGGCTTCGCCCATCGATCCCGCTGCCACGCTGAACCGGTTGCCGCCGGTCTTCAGATAGGCGATGAAATCGTCGTCGCTCCAACTGCCGATGCCCGTATAGCGATTGCCGGTGATTTCCGGTGCGTGCCAGCCTTCCAGGTCGTAGCCCTGCAGATAATCGGTGTCGCCGCCCAGCGCATTCTTGCCGCTATGGCAGGCGGTGCAATGCCCGAGGCCGTCGACCAGATACATGCCGCGATTCCATTCTACCGATTGCGAGGGATTCGGATGAAACGGCGTGGGATTGAAGAACAGCAGATTCCAGCCAAACATCATCAGCCGGATATTGAATGGAAACGGCAATTGATTGTCGGGCGGCGCTTCCGCTACCGCAGGAACGGTCTTTAGATACGCGAGAATATCGAGCAGATCGCGATCGCTCACGCGCGCGTAGAGGTTATAGGGCATTGCCGGATAAAGCAGCTTGCCGTGCGGCGCGACGCCGTTCTTTACCGCGTCGAGGAATTGCGCGTCGGTCCAGTTGCCGATGCCGTATTGCGGATCGGGCGTGATATTGCTGGAGACAATGACGCCGAACGGCGTATTCAGTCCGAGACCGCCCGCAAACGGCTTGCCGCCCTGCGCGGTATGGCAGGCGATACAGTCGCCGGCGCGCGCGAGATACATGCCGCGCTTCACGGGATCGGTGGCGGCGCTGCTGTTTTCATCGCCGTAATGAAGGACGTGTTGCAGCAGGTCGGAATTGGCGGGCTGGGCGTTGCGCTGCGAACTGCGCCACGCCACCAGAGCGCCGAGTACGATCAGCGCCAACACGACTAGCGCAATCAGAATCGTCATGACGCGTCGCCCGCGTTTTGCGCCACGCGGCGAGGAAGAGTCAGGAGTGCGCGCCATGGCTTACACCTGCACCAGCGCGCCCGGCGCTTTCAGGTAGTGGTCGCGAATGGCCTGCGCCGCGTGCAAGGTGAGTGCCGCAACCGTTCCCGTGGGGTTATAGCCGCCATTGTTGGCGAATGCCGATGCGCCACAAACAAAGGTATTCGGCACATCCCAGCTTTGCAGGTATTTGTTGATCGCGCTGGTCGTCGGATCGGCGCCCATGCATGCGCCGCCCGTCGTGTGGGAGGAGAGATTCGTCATCGGCGTATAAGGTTGCGCCGTGGGCTCGGAGCGCTCGATGGTCTCCGCATTCATGGCACGGGCGATTTCCTCCGATTTATCGGCCATGAATTTCGCCGAGCGTTTGTCGTTCTCATTCCAGTCGAACGTGACGCGCAGAAGCGGCTGACCGTGACGGTCGCGGTAAGTCGGATCGAGGTCGAGAAACACATCGCGATGGGGATAGCTATTGCCCATCACATAGATCGAGTTGAAGTTCTGATAAGCCTTGCGATAGGCCTGCTTCCACGCCGAGCCCCACGTAGGCGTACCCTTGGGCACGCCCGACGACATGCCGATCGGTCGGCCGTTGGTCGAGTGGATCAGTGCCACGCCGCCGCCGATGAAGTCGTAACTCGAATGGTCGAAGTTATCGCCGTTGAAATCGTCGATAGCCTGCGCGAGCGCGCCCGCGCCAATGAAGGGATTGAGGTTTTGATCCTTGAGCCAGATCGATGCGCCCGAAATCGTCTGATAGGCGTAATTGCGGCCCACCACGCCCTGGCCGGCATCGCGGTCATACGGCTTGCCGATGCCGGAAAGCAGCATTAGCCGCACGTTGTCGAACTGATAGGCGGACAGCACCACAATATCGGCGGGTTGCTCCCATTGCTGCCCGTCGTTATCGATGAATGTCACGCCTGTGGCCATCTTTTTGTCGGGCGTGAGATTGACGCGCAATACTTCGGCATTGGGAATGACGCTAAAGTTTTTACGCGCCATCAGCGCGGGCACGACACAGGCTTGCGGGCTGCTTTTCGACCAGTTGCCGCAACCGAAGAATTCGCAATAGCCGCAATACGTACACGGCGCCATTTTCACGCCGAGTGTATTTGTGTAGGCGCCCGACGTATTTCCGGCAGGAACTGGGAACGGGTGATAGCCCAGATCGCGCGCCGCTTTATCGAACAGCAAGGCGGCCTGGGTGCGGGCGAGCGGAGGCAGCGGATAGTCGCGATTGCGCGGGCCTTCGAATACATTGCCGCCGTCGATTTTCTGACCCTGCACGTTGCCGGCCTTGCCCGATGTGCCGGCGATACGCTCGAACTTGTCGTAGAAAGGTTCGAGTTCGTCATACGTAACGCCCCAGTCCTGTACCTGCAATCCATCGACAAAACGGTTTTTGCCGTATTTTTCGACGGTATTCGTATAGGTGACGAAATCGGTCGGCAGAAAGCGCCAAGTCATGCCGTTCCAGTGCGTGCCCGCGCCGCCCACGCCCCAGCCGAACTGATAGGTGTTCAGATCGCGCAAGGGCAGCGCTTCCTGGTCGGGCCGGTTGCGGAACGTCATCGTCTCCACGCTGAGCGGTTGCAGCAATTCGCGCCGGCGCGCGTAGCGTAATTCGTCGGTGTCGATCGTGGTGGGGAAATCCGTGCTGGTGTCGCGCCAGTTGCCGCGTTCGATGGCGACGACATTCAGGCCGGCTTGGGTGAGTTCGTTCGCCATCAGCGAGCCGGCCCATCCCAGACCGACGATGACGGCATCCGCCTTGGGCCGCTTCTGTGCCATGCTGGATGCTCCTTGTTATCGTTCGAGAAGATGCGTGAATCAGGTCTGCTTGCGGATGAAGCTCACGGGCTGAATGCCGAGCGGTTGGCCAGGCTTGTCGAGATAGTCGCGGAAGTCATATTGCGCGCCCGGAAAGCCCACCATTTTCCAGCCGGCCATGTCCTTGTTGCCGCCGTAGATGGGATCGGAGAAATAGCCTTCGCGTACGTTCCAGAGCACCAGCGAGAAGAACTGCTTTGCGTCTACGCCAGCCATCGCGAGGGTGCCCGCCTCCCATTCGCGGATCATGGCGTCCTGAACGTCGGGCGCGAGATCGACAAAGCGTTTGCCGCCGGGCTGCGCTTTTACGGCGTTATCGAATGCGGCGAGGCCGGCGCGCCAGCGAGCCGCCGGACCGCGATCGAACTGCGGACCGGCTTGCGGAAGGCCCTGTTTGAGCGGGCCGTCGAGATAGAGATAGGTGCCTTTGCCGTAAGGCCCGGCGAGTTGCGCGTCGATGAACACGGCGCAGCCGGCTTCCCGGCCGCCGATGCTCAGGCTGTCTGCGGGAATGAGCCGATCCGCAATGGCTCCGACCAGCGCAGCTTCGTCCGCAGTGAAGAATTTCCAGCCATTGGCGATGACCGGTTCTGGCGGGGGAGACGGCTCGCCGGTCCATGGCATGCCGCCCCAGATAACCTTGGCTTTCGCGATTGCAAGGCCGCCCACGAGCAGGACGAACGACACCAGGAAGCCACGTCTTCGCATGGTGAACCTCTGACGAATAAGCCTAGAACGCGTGCTCCAGTATGGGCGGCCGGAATCGGGGCACCATGAATAGCCGGGCCGTCTGCGTAGCGGTGGGGCACGCTGCGTTATCCGATTCACGATAGGTGCGAATGCGTTCGTGCGCAAGCAATGTATTCACCAGGCTGGCGGCTGCGGTGCGCGACTTTAAAAAGCCATATCGATGCCGAGCATGCCGACGAACTGGTTATGAGTCGACGACGCCGTGAGATTTTGCGAATCGCCCACCGCAGGCGCGGCATTCACGATCTCGCCTGAACTGTCCAGCGTCTGGCCGCTCGCGTGCTGCCAAGCTTCCACTACGTAGAGCCCCGTGCGCTTCGAGAGTCGATAACCCTGTTTCATCGATATCTGCGTATAGCGCGCGGCATTCGTTATGCCATTGCTTCGCGATGCCAGCGTGTACGATACACCTGCCGCCAGATCGACAGCCGGCTCGATCTGCCATCGGGCATACGTACCATAAGTGTCGAACGTAGCCGTATCTACGAATAGCGAACGCGAACCCGGGAGATAGCGCACATTGGAATACATCAGACCAAGTCGCACCGAACCGAAATCGTAATTGCCGGCGAGCGCAGCATTGCGCATCGAGCGCGCCGTGAGATAGCCCTGATTCACTACCGAATCGTTAAACGAACCGCTGGAGGACGAATCGAACGCTGCGCTCGTGCTGCTCGTGAACGCGTTGTCCATTTGCAGATAACCCGCTGCGAGTGAGAATGGTCCATGCGAATAGCGCAATGCGAGGCTAATCGTCTGACCACGCCCCGGATTGCCGGCAATGCCACCGAAGGCATACATACCTGCCGCCTGCAGACCGCGCCATTCCGGCGACACATACATGGCGGCGGAATTCGCGCGCACTGTCGTGTCCATGCCATCGATATCACCTGGATGCGCGCCCCCAGCACCGGTCAGAAAGCTAACCGATGAAAGCGGCCCGAGAAAGAGGAACCAGGGCGTATACTGGCGTCCGAGCGTGGCGCTGCCGAAATGGCTATTGGCCAACCCGACATAGGCTTGCCGATTGAATATCGAGCCGCTCGAGGCAGCGTCGCCGTTGTTCAAATCGAAGCCCGATTCGAGCACGAAAATCGCTTTGGTGTCGCCGCCTAGAATTTCACTACCCTTCAGGCCGAATTTTGAAGCGTACAAATTGCCTTGCCGGAGATAGAGATTCGAGTGGCCTTTCTGATTGCTGACATACGTGATTGCGTCGTCGGCCACGCCATAAAACGTAATACTGCTTTGGGCATAGGCGGGAAGGGCCGCAGTGGCTGCAGCCGTAACCAGCGCCTTGACGGTGCCGCTGAGAAAATTGCTTTCGTGCTTCATACAAAAAAGCGCGCGCCGCTCAGGTGTGCGGCGCGCGCGTTTGGTGTCCCGGTGTGAGTAGTCGGCGCGCGGCGGCGATTGAAGTCGCCGCCGGGGCGGTCATTGGCCTTACTTGCCGCTGACTGCGCCGTCGATCGTGTCGAGCACCTGACGCAGTGCTTTGGCATCGACCTGGCCCGGCGCGGACGCTTCGCCGATCATGCCGAAGGTCAGATCGGAGCCGAATACCTGGCCGGAGAAACGCGACACCGCACCCAGCCCGCCCATCGACATCGTCAGCAGCGGCTTGCGCGAATAGTGGTCGCGAATCTGTTCGGTGGCGTCGAGCAGTTTGAGCACGTCGGCGGCGTTATGCGGCATGACTGCGATCTTCAGGATGTCCGCGCCCATTTTGTCCTGCTCGCGCAGGCGGGCAACGATTTCCGCGGTGGCGGGCGTTTTCTTGAAGTCGTGGCTCGACATCACAACCTTGATACCGGCCGTATGCGCGGCAGCGACGACTTCGCGCACCACCGCCGGATCACGGAACATTTCAACATCGAGGATATCGATAAAGTGTGCCTTGATCAGCGCGAGATACAGGTCGCCGTATGCCTTATCGGAGATATCCTTTGACCCGCCTTCGGATTTTGTGCGGAAGGTCAGGATCAGCGGCTTGCCGTTGGCTGCGGCTGCAACCTGTTTGCCCAGTTCGGCCACCTGGGCCGCATCGGTATCGAAATTCAGATAATCGATGCGATATTCGATGATATCGACGTCCGGGTTGCTGCCGATTGCACGCGCCTGCGCCAATACGTCCGCTGCCGTCGAACCTGTGGTCGGCACGATGATCTTCGGTGCGCCTTGCCCAATGACCACATGACGGATGGTAATAGGTTCAGCGTGCCGTTGCGTGACTGCTGCCGCCGGCGCGCTGGTCGCAGCCGTTGCGGGCGCAACCATTGCGAGCCCTTGAATGCTCAGCAACATCGAAATCGAAATAACCGTCTTGCGCATATTCATTGCTTGAAACTCCAGTTCATCTATTCGGGTATTGATCCGACTCGTCGCCAATATCCGCTGCATGCAAGTCGAGGTCCAATCTGGTTGGACTGGCCGCGATCAGGCGATCGGCATCCTAGCAGGGGCGCTGACGAATCAATGTCACGAAAAATGAAGGATTCTTTAGGTGGCTGCGCGACGGTGATCGAAGCGGCGTAATCAGGCTGGCGCGTTATGGTTATCGGTGCGCGCCGAGACAATCGCGCTTGTAGTCGACGGCAAGGTTTTTCTCTGCGGTATTCAGATCGGCCGGATAGATCCAGTTATCCGAACCCGGCTGATAACCGCGGACTTCAAGCTCGCCCAACTCTCTCATCAGGTCGGCGTGCGTGACTTCTCCGGCAGTTTTCTTGAAGGGATAGGAAGCACATTGCTGACGCGAAAGGCCGGTCGCGGCGCTGGCATTGAAGCTCAATGTGAGAACGGCGATGGCCGTCACGAAGGGAAGCAGGCTCGATCTGATGTTCATGGTCTGGATAGTGGTGCGATGTGCAGTGCGTTATGCAGTGCGCTGAACTTGAGCACATAGACTATCCGATCAGGTCTCTCTAGCAGCCTCTCCAAAAGTTAAAGATAATTTAGGATCTCAGCCCGATATCCGACGCGCGGAACCACGGTCACGCTCACGGGCGCGCTCGCGCTCGCGCTGGAAAAACGGTCGCGCAAACGCGAAACGAGTCGATGCAGCGAAGTGGGGTCGACCTCAACCTCGCCAAATACATAGTCGACTAACTCGCTATGGCGGACGGTTTCCCCCGGATTGCGCAGCAGGCGATCCATGAGCAGATATTCGCTGCGTCGTAGCAACAGCGTGCTGCCGTCGCTGCACAGCAAGCTACGCTTTGAAGGTGAGAGCAATTTCTTGCGCGTCGCTCCGCCTTGCGCGTCGGCTTTTGTTATTTCGTTTTCAGAGCGCGTGATCGCGAAGAGCCTCGCATGAAGCTCGGCGTAATCATACGGATCGGCGAGACAGATATCCGCGCCGGATTCAAGCAATTTGATACGCGTTTGCGTTGTTGCTCGTGCCTCAATGATGACGAGTACGGTGTGCGCTGGTCGCGCAGCAAACACGCGTGCCACGGGCTCCGCATCCCCATTCGTCAATGCGATAATCGCGTCGATATATTCGTTGCGCGCGAGCCAGAGCGCGTCTTCAAGAACATCGAGCGCTACGACGCTATGATTCGATTCTTCGAGTGCTTTAGCCAGGTAAAGGCGTCGGCGCTCACTTCCCACACAAAGGATACGCATGCACGGAGTCCTCAGTCTCGCTTGAACTGCGCCCAGCAATCCAGCCGGACGCAAAGCCCTGGATGCGCGTCCGAAAGAGTCAGACTGAAATCGTGCAATCGAACCACCGCTTGCACAATCGAAAGACCCAATCCCGAACCCGGAACCACGCTGGTCAGATCGCTTCGATAAAAACGTTGAAATACCGCGCTACGTTCGGCATCGGGAATGCCCGGCCCGGAATCGGAAACCACGATGGTCGGGCCATCATGTCCCTCGTCGGCGCTCAGCAGAACACAGCCGCCTTCGGGCGTGAACTTGATCGCATTGTCGAGAAGATTGGCGAGGACCTCGAACAGCAGCGGGTAATCGCCGCGAATGGTCGACCGCGCGCGCAGATCGATGCGAAACGTCAGCCCATTGGCGGCTGCCACAGGCTGATAAAGATCCGCCGCCTTACGGCACAAGGCGTCGACGTTGACATCGCTGAAGCCTTTTTTCCGCTTGATCGATTCGATCTCGGAGATGCGCATGATCGCGGCGAATCGCTGGAGAACGTCTTCCGTCTCTTCCCTGGCCTGCTCGAGCAGGGGCGCGTGCGCTTGTGACAACTGTCCGGCAGGGATACGGGCAAGCAGCGAGCGGATGTGAATCACGGGCGTGCGCAGATCGTGCGCAATCCCATCGCAGGCGCCTTTCACTTCGTGCATGAGTCGGGACATTTCGTCCAGCATGTGATTCACCATGATGGAAAGCCAGGCAATTTCATCGCGGCCCGCCTGTGGCAAGCGCGCCTCGAAATCGCCCAAGGCAATCTGTTGCACCACACGACGAACATCCCTGACACGACGCAACTGGGAACTCGAAACCAGAATGCCGATCGCCAGACCGCCAAGCACCACGATAGCCGCGCTCCAGACGAGTCCGCCCAGCATATAGGCGCGCAATCGGGCCATTTCGTCGACGTCGCGCGATACCACGAGAATGTCGCCATTCTCGAGTTTCATCGCCTTCGTGCGCAGATATTCGGGGTGCACGGCAGTTTGTCCGGCAAGAACGGGCTTGCTCCAGATACCGTCGCCATCGGGCCGCACGTTTTCTGGGTAAGAGAGGATGTCGCCGGTGATGCGCCGATGATCCCCCGTGAAAAGACCATAAAAATTAATCGGGCGGCGCATTTCGCTGCGAATATGCGCCGCGATCTGCATGGGCACCTTATTCACGGGCAGCGCGGAAAAATACGCAAATTGCCAGGCGATGTTGTAGTCCGCCTGGGTCGCCGTATAGGAGGCCGAGTTCCAGTAGTTCAGATACACCACGCCCGACATCGACCCTGCGAAAACGAAACCGTAAATCAATAGCAGGCGAAAGATCGCACTGCGCCATAGGCTCATCTTCATACGACTCATCCCAGCATATAGCCCGATCCGCGGACCGTCTTGATCAGCGGCTGAAGGCCTGGCCGGTCGATTTTCTTGCGCAGGATGCCGATGTAGACCTCGATCAGGTTGGTACCCGGATCGAAGTGCATGTCCCACACCGATTGAAAAATCATGGTCCGCGTAACGACTTGCCCCGAGTTGCGCGCCAGATATTCGAGCAATCTGAATTCAATAGGAGGCAAATTGACTTCGACTTTGGCGCGTTTCACCGTGCGCGCAATCAGGTCTATCTCAAGGTCTTCAACGTTGAGCGTCGTGACAACCTGCTGCTGAAGTTTCCCTCTTCTGCGCAACAACACCTGGATTCGCGCGCGCATTTCAGTCGCGGAAAACGGCTTCGCAATGTAATCGTCGCCACCCGCGAGCAGGCCAGTGACACGTTCATCGACATCGCTGAGTGCGCTGATCATCAGCACGGGGGTCTCGACGCCAACGCTGCGAATCGTTTTCACAATCGTCAGGCCGTCGATTCCTGGCAGCACGCGATCAAGCGTTATCGCGTCGAACTCCGGGCTCAGCGCGCGTGCGATGCCTTCCGCGCCCGTGCGAACCCATTCGACTTCAAATCCGGCGCTGGAGAGTTCTTCCGTGATATCTCTGCCGACAATGGGATCGTCTTCAATTGTGAGAATCTTGCTCATTATCCATCGTGATAAAAATAGGCGACGATCACCGTCAACGTCTGCGGCCAGTATCGCAAAGGCGCAACTCGCAAGAATGAAGGATTCTTTAGGTTGGCGACGCGGCGAGTGCACGTGCGCGCCGATTTTGCGCGAGCAAGGCGAGGTCGTTTCAGGTGCACGACGCGGCCTGTTTATGGCGTTATCAATGCTCATGCCTTTTGCTGAAGGCAAAAGTGTTCGCAGTATTCATGCTGGCGGCTCTTGTTAATCGTGGCGTTTTGCCGCAGCGCTATTTCCAGGTGGCATGCTTCGAAGGCCATCGAAAACGGTGCGCTTTTTAAAATTTTATTCATCTGAACATTGCGGTAGTTCTGGCACTATTACGCGCATCTTTATTCAATCAACCCTGAACCCATGCGCGCTCCAGCCTTCCCGAAGATCCGCAATGTCACCCTCGAACTCGCGCTGCTTGCGGGTTTGTCGATCGCAGCAGGCTCGGCCTGCGCCGCCACGCCCGCAGCGGCGCCAAGCTCGATTCCTTACGCGAATCTCTCGACCTTGCACGTCAAGGCTGCGCAATTGCAGCCGTTTCTTCAGGCACTGCGCCATAACGCGGCGAACGCGCGCAAGGAAGCGGGCAATCTGTCTTTCACAGTCTTTCAATCGGAGAGCGCGCCGACCACGCTCTATGTGCTGGAGCAATGGAAAGATCAGGCTGCCTATGAGACGCATATGACGCAGCCGGCACTGCTGGAAATGCATAAGGCCGCGCAGGCCGATCTGGAAGGCGGCATCAGCCATATGCGGATTGTGCCGGCGACTGCTGATGCCGGCATTCAACCGAAACAGATCGATCACGCCAATCTCACCAGCAACCTACTGGTTTTCCTGTCGGTCAAGGCCTCTGAATCTTCAAAGTTCCATGCCGATGTGGCGAAGGTCACGCCGATCTTTCGCGCGGCGCCTGGCAATATCGCTTTTGACGTGTACCAGAACGTAGGCGACAGCAATGAAATGGTTCAGCTTGAACGTTGGACAACGGACGCAACGCATCAAGAGAATCTGAAGCGTCCTGTCATTCAGACTATTCGCGCGGGTTATGCGGTGACGCTTGCGAAGCCCATGCTGGACGGCCGCGTGCTGCTGAAAGACGTGACCAGCGAGTGAAAGCACCGGTGCACCGGCTCGTTCAATGTCCGCCTGAATTGAACTGCCCAATCTGCCCCGGGACTTGCGGCACGCGTTGAAATCTCGACGTGTCGTAGCCCATCGCGTCGAGTCGCGCCAGCAGGGCGCGATAGTCTTCCTCGCTAATCTGCGGTTGCCGGGCAAAAATCCAGCCGAGGTTTTTGCCCGGATAGCCGAGAATCGTATAGCGATAATCCGGGTCCACGTACAAGGTAATTTGCGTCACGTGGATGGGCCAGAAAAGGCGCACGCTCCACTCGCCGCCGTTGCTGCCGGGTTTGACGGTATCGAGAAACTGATAGCGCTTCTCGGGTCCGTCGAAACCGCCTTTGCGTCCGATAAACACATCGTCGATACGACCGTCACTGCGCAAGGTCCATTCGGCGCGGCTTGCCACGAAGCCGCGCTCCGCGAAATAAGGAATATTCGCGATCACGTACCAGCGGCCCATGTAACGCGGCAAATTCACCGGCACGCTTTGCAGCGGCAAGTCGGCGTGCGGATTCGGGTTGGGCGGACCACTCGTGCAACCGGACATGGCAATTGCGCTCGCGGCGCACAACATCAAAAAAGCACGGCGGAGCATTTCGCTCAATGGCGGCACACGATGCCCCTGCCAGGCATTCGAGAGCAATACGCGCGCCTGAGCTGCTCCAGCCAGCATGGCCGCGACGAGGAAAATAGGGGGCATCGTGGGGCGCTCCGGTTGATGATCTCATCGATACATACGGATGCCGCAAAGTGGCGGATGCATCGGAGAGTGTATGAATCGCTTGAATGGCTGTCATGCCCGCCCGGCTCGTAGAATGCGATATGGCACGCGAAAACAGGACACTCCATGAGCGACCCCATGCACGACTCGTTAGATTTTCGCCGGCAGCGCAAAAGCGGCATTGCCGCTATCGCGCTTGCGGCGCTTTTCGCTGTGGGACTCTGGCTTGGCATCGACCATCTGATGTCACCGTTGGCGGGCATGGAAAGCCTCGCTGCACGAATGCTATTGACGCTCAAATGCTGTTGTATGGCCGTGCTGTTCTGCCTCGTAACTGGCGTGGAAGCGGTCGCGCACGAACGCCTGACTTCACCGGCATTCGATCCGCTGGCTCGCTTCGAGACCCGGAGGCTGCGCGTCAACCAGCGCTATCTGCAGAACACGGTCGAACAGATCATCGTGTTCTGCGTGGCGCTATTCGGGCTGGCGGCTTATTGTGCGGATGGTGCCCAGATGCGCGCCGTGGTTGCCACGACGGTGGTGTGGATCGTCGCGCGAGGCGCCTTCTGGCTCGGCTACCATCGCAGCGCGGCGATGCGCGGGCTGGGCGCGCCGGGCATGGCGCTCAGCATGATCGTGCTGCTTTACGTGGCGAGCCGGTTTGGCCATGAGATTGCGGGGACGGTGGGCGCGATCGCGCCCGGTGCCGCGTTCGTGCTGATCGAAGCCGTGTTGTTCTGGGGCACGCGTCCACAATCAGACGCGTAATCGGCTGCGACTCAGAACATCGAACCCGAAAGCGCGTGCGCGGCAGCCTTCACGCTGTTTTCGACCCGCGTGCGCAAAGTCGTATCGGATGAGAACGCCGTGTTGGGCCCGGCCACGCTCAGCGCTGCCAGCACCGTGCCGCGCGTGTCGCGCACGGCAACCGCACAGGAATCGATCCCCGCTTCGAGCCCGGAAAAGCTCCACGCGCAGCCATGCGCGCGCACGGTTTCGAGCGTGTTAACCAGCGCATTCCAGTCGGGCAGTGCTTCATTTCCCGTCTGGCCAGCGTAGAGCGCGCGCAGCGCTTCGTTATGCAGGGGCGCGAGCATGGCAAGCCCCGGCGTCGCGCGATGCGCGGGAATGCGGCTGCCCACGCGGATGCGCGTCACGAGCGGCGTATCGGGCGTTTCGCAGAGCAGATAGACGATCTCCGCGCCTTCCAGCACGGCGAGAAACGCCGAAAGCCCCGTTTCTTCCACCAGCCCCGGCAGGATCTGGCGCGCGCGCGCCGTG
This sequence comes from Paraburkholderia sp. J69-1, assembly GCF_905220255.1. Lineage (NCBI taxonomy): Bacteria > Pseudomonadati > Pseudomonadota > Betaproteobacteria > Burkholderiales > Burkholderiaceae > Paraburkholderia > Paraburkholderia sp. J69-1. Next base: position 312,908 of record NZ_CAJMZG010000005.1, read on the forward strand.
AGATCCGACGCGCCGAGCGCGCTCGCAGCCAGCGTCAAAAACGGCAGGCCAAGCCGATGCGAGCCGCCCGCCGGATGTTCCTCGATCAGATCCGCAGCCTTGAGCGACTCGATGAGCCGCATCACCGTCACCCGATTCACGCCGATCTGCCGCGCAACGTCGCTGAGGTTGGCCGTCGAGCCGCCCTCGGCGATGTAGCGCAGCAGGCGAAACGCCCGCTCGACCGGAGAACTGGCCGCATCGGCGGACGGGGGTGAAGACGTATCGGTATTCATCTGATCCTGTTCAAAGGGGTGGCGGCCGGCTCAGTTCAGCGGCACCGTCCACGCGTCGTAACCGTAGACCCAGTCGGCGTTGCCGCCGGTCTTGAGCCAGTTGTTGCCGCGCGAGCCGATCTGCACGCGCGCCGTGCGCTCCTGGCGAGCCCGCGCGTAGCGCGCGAGCGCGTCGTCGAGTTCGCCCGGCGCCACGTGCGTGAGCGCGCGCGCGAGCACCACGGCGTCCTCGATCGCCATGCCCGCGCCTTGCGCCATGAACGGCATCATCGGATGGCAGGCGTCGCCGAGCAGCGTCATGCGCGCGCCGCTCCACTGCGGCAGCGGATCGCGAATATACAACGCCGAGGCCAGCACTGTGTCACATGCGTCGAGCAGCGCGCGCGCTTCGGGGTGGAACGCGGCATAGGCGCGGCGCAGGGCGTCCGGGTCGCCGGGCATCGTCCACGATTCGTGGGTCCAGTCGCTTTGCGCCGTGGTGGCGAAAACGAACACGTCGCGGCCGCGGTTGAGCGGGAAGGTGACGATCTGCAGGTCGTCGCTCGGTCCCCACCACTTCACGAACGCGCCCGTGTCGATGCTGCTCAGGCGCTCGGCGGGCACCACGGCGCGATAGGACACGATGCCCGTGAACTGCGGATGCTCCGCGCCGAACAGGTGGCGGCGCACGCCCGAATGAATGCCATCCGCGCCGATCACGAGGTCGAATGCGTGCGAGCTGCCATCCGCGAGCGTGATGGTGGCGGCGTCGGCGTCCTGCGCGAACGAGACCGTGCGCTGGCCGAGTTGCAGCACGCCCGGGGCGAGCGCGGTTTCGAGCGCGCTCATCACGTCGGCGCGATGCATCGTCAATTGCGGTGCGCCGTACTGGCGTTGCGCTTCGTCCGACATGGCGAGGCGCGAGGTTTCCTCGCCCGTGTCCCACATGCGGCTGATGCGCGCGTTGGGCCGCGCGGCCGTCTCGCGCAGCTGCTCGCCCACGCCCAGCCCGTCGAGCGCGCGCACGGCGTTCGGCGTGAGATTGATGTCGGCGCCCACGCGCCCGAAGCGCTCCGCCTGCTCGAACACCGTCACCTGATGTCCCGCGCGGTGCAGGGCGATCGCCGCCGCCAATCCGCCAATTCCGCCGCCCACCACTCCAATTTTCAGCATGTCTGTCTCGTCCGTCGGGTGTTGATATGTTCAAAAATGAACAGATAGAACATAAATGAACCATCATTCTGCGACGGGAGATTTTTGACATCAAGCAAAAACTGCATCCGTCGACAAGGCGCAACGTCAACCACGGGGCGCGACCACGTTTGGGACGATCGGCGACTTTTTTGGATTTTGAGGAAGTTGTGGGCCGGGGGGGCGTCGCGAAAAATGTGTTCATCGACGGCCATGCGGCCAATTCGCATGACGCCGCGTTTCCAACCAGCGAGGACACAAGACATGCTGAGCCCCGAAAAGAACCGATTGCTGACCGAGGTGGGACCGGGCACGCCGATGGGCGACTACCTGCGCAGCTACTGGCATCCGATTGCCGGCGTGGCGGAATTCGACGACAAGGCGGTGCGTCCGATTCGTCTCTTTGGCGAGGACCTCGTGCTGTTCAAGGACCTGAGCGGCACATTCGGGCTGGTGCAGCGGCGCTGTCCGCATCGCAATGCCGATCTCGCTTTTGGCTTCGTCGAACAGTGCGGGCTGCGTTGCGCGTATCACGGCTGGGAATTCGATGCGAGCGGGCAGTGCACGCATCAGCCGTTCGAGGAAATCGTCGATGTCGATGCGCGCCTGCGCCAGAAAACGAAGATCACCGCCTACGAGGTGCGCGCGAAGGCGGGCATGATCTGGGCATATATGGGCGCCGCGCCCGCGCCCGAATTGTCCGACTGGGAGCCGTTCAACTACGCGAACGGCTTCGCCCAGGTGGTGATGGCCGAGATTCCGTGCAACTGGTTCCAGTGCCAGGAAAACTCGATCGACCCGATCCATTTCGAGTGGACGCACAACAACTGGACCTCGCGCCAGCAGGACAGCCACGCCGAACACGTGCCCACGCATCTGCGCACGCAATACGAAGAGTTCGAGCATGGCTTCGTCTACAAGCGTCTGCGCGCACACGAAAACGAAGAGAACCCGATGTGGACCACGGGCCGCGTCACGCTCTGGCCGAATGGTTTCTATCTCGGGCATCACTTCGAATGGCGCGTGCCGATCGACGATGAAAACACGCTGAGCATTCTCTGGGTGCTCAACAAGGTGCCGAAGGAGCGCGAGCCCTACGTGCAGCAGCATATTCCCGCGTGGTACGGGCCGCTGCGCGACGAGCAGGGCGAGTGGATCACCACGCACGTGGCGAATCAGGATTTCGCCGCGTGGGTGGGACAGGGCACGATTACGGACCGCACCAAGGAAACGCTGGGCGCGAGCGATCGGGGCATCGTGATGCTGCGTCGACGCTTTTTCGAAGAGCTCGAAGCGGTGGCGGCGGGCAAGGCGCCGAAGGGGCTGATAACGGACCCGCAAGCGAACCGGAATGTGTATCTGCCGTCGGCGTGCCGCGACGAGATGATCAATGGGTTGACGCTGGAGGCGCTGGCCGCGCATCCGCTGCTGGGCGCGTATCTGCGCGACTTTATCGGCCAGTACGGCCAGCCGGAGGCGGTGCGCGAAGCGTATGAAGCCGCCATCGGCCAGAAGGTTCAGCGTGCGCGATTTTTCTCCGTGCATGGCGGGCGCGCGGCGCAAGACGATGCGAACAGCGAAGCGGCTTGAATGGGACGCACGGGGCACATGATGAATGACGCTATTCACGGCGCTGGCGCGAAAGCGCACTTGCAGCCGCACTTGCAGGCGCGCGTGCGCACGCTGCGCCATGAGGCGCAGCGCATTACGAGCATCGAACTGGTGCCCATCGAAGGCGAAGTCTTTCCGCCTTTCACGCCCGGCGCGCATCTCGATCTGCATTTGCCCAACGGCCTGACGCGCAGCTATTCGCTCGTGAACGCGCCGGAGGATCGCAACCGCTACGTGATTGGCGTCTTGCACGACGAAAAGAGTCGTGGCGGCTCGCGCTGGTTGCACGAGCAACTTCATTGCGGCGCGACGCTGCCGGTCAGCGCGCCGCGCAACAACTTCGCGCTCGACGAAGCGGCGGCATCGACCTTGCTGGTGGCGGGCGGTATCGGCGTGACGCCTATGTTGTGCATGTATCGCAAGCTGCGCGAGCGAGGGCGTGCGGTGCAGTTCGTGTATTGCGCGCGCAGCCGTGCTCAGGCCGCGTTTCTCGACGAACTGGCCGCGCTGGGCGGCGACGTGCTGCTGCATTTCGACGATGAGCACGACGGCCGGCCTTTCGATCTGGCGGCTTGCCTCGCGCGTCAGCCCAGGGACGTGCACGCGTATTGCTGCGGCCCAAGTGCGATGCTCGACGCGTTCCAGCGCGCGTGCGGGCAGGCGGGCATCGCGAACGTGCATATCGAGCGCTTCGCGGCGGCCGCGCCCGTCGAGAATGCGCAAAGCAGCGGATACACCGTGGAACTCGCGCGCAGCGGCCGGACGCTTTTTGTGCCGGCCGGCGAGGCCTTGCTCGACGTGCTGCTCGACGCCGATGTCGACGTCGAATATAGCTGTCGCGAAGGGCTGTGCGGCGCGTGTCAGACGCGCGTGTTAGGCGGCTGCGTGGATCACCGCGACAGCGTGCTCACGCAGTCCGAACGCGCCGCGAACGACGCGATGATGATCTGCGTGTCGGGGGCGCAGAACGGGACGCTGGTGCTGGATCTGGCGTGAGCTTCGCGAGGCGCGAACTAGACCACTGCGCCTTCCAGTTTCGCGGCCTCCTTTCTACGCTCCGCTGCGCAGGTTGGCATGACCACGGCCGTGCCTTCCACGACGACGAGGCCGTTCGCTTCGCAGCGCGTTTCCAGCACGACGCGCCGGCGGCCCGCAATGATCTCTTTGACCGTCACGATCGCGCACACGGTTTCCCCCAGTTTGACGGGACGCCGGAACTGCAGGTCCTGCGAGAGATAAATCGAACCGGGGCCTGGCAGGCGCGATGCAATCGCTGCTGAAATCACCGCAGCGGAGAGCATTCCATGCGCGATGCGCCCGCCGAAACGCGTTTGCTTCGCGTACTCCTCGTCGAGGTGTACAGGGTTCTGATCGCCCGAGGCGCTCGCGAACAGAAAGACGTCACGCTCGGACAGCGTTTTCGTGAAGCGGGCGCTCATGCCGGGCATCAGGTCTTCGAGGTCGTATCCACCAGCATCGTTCATCGTCAATTCCTCGGTTATTCGTACTGCGTAGTATTGAATGATCAAGCGATTGAAACAACGTTCGTAGCGTTAGATCGATTGCAATGCGGATTCTTCGTCCTCGTGTTCGGCAACGTCCGGGGCGGACGCAGGAAACAAGGGATCGGCGATGTGCAGCGCCGATTGCACCGCGAGTGCGCCCGCATGAGGCAGCGCCTGCAGGATCGCGCTCACGATCTCCTGCCGCGAAGCACCCAGCGCGAGCGCTTCCTGAACGTGTGCGGCGAGCGTCTCCGTGTCGGCGCTTCGCGAGAGGCAGGTCAGGCAGGCGATGTCGGTGAGATGCCGCGTCTTCGCGTGTGCAATGGATTCGAACGGCGAGGCGCTCATCTCCAGTTCTTTTAAGCAGCGTTCGATATCGGGTGAAATAGTCGCCGCGCTCGCAACGCTATCAGCCGATTGCGTTTTCGCGCTATCGAATACGTCGAGCGCCACGCGCGTCAACGGCAATACGATTGGCCAGCCGATGTAACCCGTGAGTTGAATCAGCACTTCGGTCAATTCCTCACGGCTCCAGCCAAGCTGCAGGCAGTCTTTCAAAAGGTGCCGCACTGTCGCCGGTTGATTGCCCTGCGCCATCACGATCGCAAGCGTTGCCAGCTGGCGTTCTTTCTGTGTCAGCGCCTGCGATGGTGCGTGGCCGGATACCAGCAAACGCGCAATCGACGATGCGTCGCGCAGATGGCGATACGTATCGTGTCCAACGGCGAGCCCGCGCTCGTGCAGCAGCATCAACACAAGCCGCACGCCGGCCATCGCCACCGGTGCGCCTGACCACGCGAGCGTATGCATGGCGGTTTCAAGCAGCGCTTCCGGCGTCCAGCCGGTATTCAACATGCCGCCCGCGTGATATTTGAGCGCGGATTCGGCATTGCCCATCGAAGTCAGGACTGCGACGGTAATCAGTTCGCGATATTTGAGTGACAGTCCGGGGCGCGCGATGATATCCGCATAAGCGCCTTCCACAAGTAATTTTTTGAAATCTGGATCGAGTTTGTCCAGTGCGGCGCTAAGGCTGTTGAAGCCTTCATCTCCAATCGCGCGGATCGTGGACATACCCAGTTCATGTTTCGATATTCGTTGTGCATGCATATAAATTCAATTCGAATGAACGCGGAAAGGAAAGACGCTCTGCATCATATTCGCGCGGGTGTTTGGCAATTCTGAACTTTTGTGAAGTTCGACCGGCTCGCGTTTCTTGCCGCCTAGAATCGTTTCCGAATCGCGCTGCTGATCATTGCCGCCGATGCCGTATGGATGGTCTGTCACATCAACGTAACCGGGAGAACGCATTGCTGAAGCTTCAACAAAAGGTCGCCCTCGTAACGGGTGGTAGTTCGGGTATCGGTCGGACCACGGCGTTGCTGTTTGCCAGAGAAGGTGCAAAGGTTGCGATTGCGTCGCGTCGCAAAGAGGAAGGCTTGGCCGTGGTCGAAGAAATTGGCCGCGCAGGCGGCGAAGCCATCTTCGTCAAAACCGACGTGTCGAAAGCCGAAGAGTGCGCCAATGCAGTCGAGCAGACCGTGCGCGCTTTCGGCAAGCTGGATATCGCTTTCAATAATGCAGGCGTCGAGCAATTCGGCAAGCCGGTTGCGCAAACCGATGAGGCAAGCTGGGATTTCGTCATGGATATCAACCTCAAGGGGATATTCCTTGCGATGAAATATGAAATTCCCGAGATGCTGAAAGCGGGCGGCGGCGCGATCGTCAATATGTCTTCCACTTACGGTCTTGTGGCTTCCGCATTCGGCGGCTGCGCTTATCACGCCTCGAAGGCGGGCATCATCGGCCTGACCAAAGCGGCCGCGCTCGAATATGCGAAGCAGAATATTCGTGTCAACGCGATCTGCCCGGCGTTCGTCGCGACGGCGATGGTCGAAAAGTTTCTCGATGAAACGCAGATGACCGACCAGATCAAGGCGTTTCATCCCGTGGGCCGTCTGGGTACGGAAGAGGAAATTGCACAGGGCGTGCTGTTTCTCGCCAGCAGCGCCGCGTCTTTCATGACCGGCACCGCCTTGTCGGTGGACGGCGGCATGATCGCGGCCTGATTCACGCGACATTCTCACCAGGTTCGTAGCGCGAGCGCTATGCCTCTCGAAGCAGATCAATTATGGATATCGATATGGATACCGAAGTATTTGATGTCGTCGTGCAAACCCATAGCGGGCAGCCCGAGTTGTTCGAGATCGGCCGTCCGGTGCCGCTGGGCGTCGTGCCCAGAAAAATGCATGCGTGGACGATTCGCCGCGAGAACCACGGCGAACCGCAAGGCGCGTTCACGAAGGAAGTCGTGCCGGTGCCGTCGATCGGCGCCAACGAGGTGCTGATCCTCGTGATGGCTGCGGGCGTCAATTACAACGGTGTGTGGGCGGCGTTGGGCCAGCCGTTTTCGGTGCTCGATCTGCATGACGATCCGTATCACATCACCGGTTCGGATGCCGCCGGCATCGTGTGGGCCGTGGGCGCGAATGTGCGCAAGTGGAAGGTGGGCGACGAGGTGGTCGCACATTGCTCGCAGGTCGATGGCGAAGACGAGGAGTGCAACGGCGGCGATCCCATGCTGTCGCCTTCGCAGCGCATCTGGGGTTACGAAACCACGCATGGTTCGTTCGCGCAATTTGCGCGCGTGCAGGCCACGCAATTGATGCCGCGCCCGAAGCATCTGACATGGGCGGCGAGCGCCTGCTACACGCTCACGCTCGCGACGGCGTTTCGCATGCTGTTCGGCCACAAGCCGCACGCCTTGTCGCCGGGCCAGTCGGTGCTCGTGTGGGGAGCGGCCGGCGGGCTCGGCACGATGGCGATCCAGCTTGCGGCGCTCGCGGGCGCGCGCCCCGTTGCGGTGGTCTCCGACGATTCGAAAGCCGACTTCGTCAAAAGCCTGGGCGCAGTCGGCGTGATCAATCGCTCGCATTTTTCGTGCTGGGGCGCACCGCCGCCGGTCGATGAAACGGCCGCTTATACGGCCTACATCGACAGCGTCAAAAAGTTCGGCAAGGCGATCTGGGAAGCGCTCGGCGAGAAGCGCGATGTCGATATGGTCTTCGAACATCCGGGGCGCAATACCTTTGCGCCGTCCTGTTATGTGGTGAAGCGCGGCGGCATGGTGGTGTTCTGCGCGGCGACGAGCGGCTACGACCTGACCTGCGATGCGCGCTATGTGTGGATGCGCCAGAAACGCATTCAGGGCAGCCATTTCGCGAGCCTCAAGGAAGCCGCGCAGGCGAACCGGCTGGTGATGAGCGGCAAGATCGATCCTTGTCTTTCGGAAGTGTTTCCGTGGAACCGTCTGCCCGAAGCACACGCGAAGATTCGCGCCAACCAGCATCTGCCGGGCAACATGGCCGTGCTGGTGCAGGCAAGCAGCAGCGACGATCTCGACGCGGCGCGTCACCACTAGACATGCAGAACTCTTCCAGCAGCGAGACCGCAATGGACCAGTCCAGCGTACCCTCCAGACGGGTCGCCATTATCGGCATGGCGTGCCGCTTTCCGGGCGGCGCCTCGTGCGCAGCCAGTTATTGGGACTTTCTCAATTCCGGGCGCAGCGCGATTCGCGAAACGCCGCGCGAGCGCTTCGATATCGACGCATTCTATTCGCCGGACCCGGACGAGCCGGGCACGACTTATTCGCGCGTCGCCGGTTATGTCGACGATCCCTTTTTCTTCGATCACACGTTTTTCCGCACCTCGGCGGCCGAAGCGGTGGAAATGGACCCGCAACAGCGCTGGATGCTGGAACTCGCGTGGTCTGCGCTCGAGAACGCGGGGCTTGCGCCGGGCCAGTTGCGCGGCAAGAACGTCGGCGTTTTCATGACGACCGGCGAGGCCGATTATGGCCGCCGCACCGTCTGGTCGGGCGATCCCGCCGGTATCACGACTTATTCGAAGCTCGGCAATCTGCGGGCGATGGCGCCGGGGCGCGTGGCGCATGTGCTGGGCTTGAGCGGGCCGGCGATCTATGTCGATACGACCTGCTCCTCGTCGCTCGTGGCCATTCATCTGGCGTCGCAAAGTCTGCTGGCGGGCGACTGCGATGTGGCGATCGCGGGCGGCGTGAACCTGATTCTCGGGCCCGAGGAAACCATCGGCGTCGCGCGGCTTCAGGCCATGTCGCCGTCGGGACAATGTCGCCCGTTCGACGCGCAGGCCGATGGCTATATTCGCGGCGAGGGCGGTGGTGCGATCGTCATGAAGCGGCTGGAGGATGCGCTGGCGCATGGCGAGCGCATCGACGCGGTGCTGGTCGGTTCCGCGCTCAATAGCGATGGTGCGAGCAACGGCCTCACCGCGCCCAACGGCGCGGCCCAGGAAGCGGTGATCCGTCGTGCGCTGGCCCGCGCGGGCGTGGCCGCGCAAACGATTGCGTATGTGGAGGCGCATGGCACAGGCACATCGCTTGGCGACCCCATCGAATTATCCGCACTCCGAAATGTCTATGCGCGCGATGTCGAGCGCGACAAGCCGATCCTCGTGGGTTCCGTGAAATCCCAGGTGGGTCATCTGGAGGGTGCCGCAGGCATGGCCGGTTTCATCAAGGCGATGCTGATTTTGCGTCATCGCCATGTGCCTGCGCAGGTGAACTTCACGACGCCGAATCCGCGCTTTCACTGGGAAGGCGCGCAACTGGAGGTCGCGCGCAAACGTACGGCGCTCGCCGAAGGCGCGACGCTGGTTGGGGTGAGCGGATTCGGCATCACGGGCACCAATGTGCATATGATTCTGGCGGCGCCTGATCCGGTGAATACAGCGGATAGCGCGGCAAATGTCGCGCGCGAGCGCGTGCTGACACTGTCGGCGCGCTCGCCGCAGGCACGCCAGCGACTCGCATCGGCATGGCGCGCCTGGCTTGCGAATACGTCCACGCCGTTGCGCGACGCTTGCCATACGGCGAGTGTGAGGCGCGATCATTTCGATCATCGCGTGGCGCTGGTCGGCACGACAAAAGACGATTTCATCGCGGGTCTCGACGCTTTTCTCGCGGCGAATCCCACCGGCCAATGGCACGCAGGCGAGCAGGCGCGCAAGCCGCGCCTGGCGTTTCTCGTGCCCGGGCAGGGCGCGTGGCAGCCCGGTGTGGGCGGCGATCTCTACAACGGCAATGGGTTTTTCCGCAAGCATGTGGACGCGTGCCTGCGCCACCTCGACGCCGAGACGGCGCGCGCCGTGCTCGATGCGATCCTTGGCCGCGATGCCGCTTCGGTACGCCATCATCCGGGCCAGCTCGCGCACTTCAGCGTTTGCTATGCGCTCGCGCGCACGTGGATGGATCTGGGCGTGCAGCCCGATCTGCTGATCGGGCATTCGCTCGGCGAGCATGTGGCGGCCGTGATCGGCGGCGTGATGTCGCTTGCGCATGGCATCAAGGCGGTCGAAGCACGTGGGCGCTTGTTCGATAGCGCGACGCCTGCTGGCGCGATGCTCGCCGTCGCGGCCAGCGCCGATGAACTGCGCGCACAGTTCGCGTTCGGCACGGACCTGTTCGTGGCAGGCATCAACGCGCCGGAGCAGACCGTCGTGAGCGGCACGCAGGCAGCGGTGGCGAAGGTGCAGGACGCGATGGTGGCGGCAGGCAAGCGCGTCTCGTTGCTCAAGACCTATGGAACGCCCGGCCATTCGCCGATGCTGCGTTCGATGCGCGAAGCCTTCCAGCAGGCGCTCGAATCCTTGACGTTCAAGCCGTGCGCCATCCCGATCGTCTCCACGCTGACGGGCGCGCTGGCGACCGGATCGATTGCCACTGTCGAACATTGGCTCGATCTGGTCGAGCAACCCGTGCGCTTTCACGAGGCCTTGCGCGCGGCGTGTGACGGCAAGACGCTCTTTATCGAAGTCGGCCCTGGCGCGGCGCTCGCGAGGCTCGCCCGCGCGAGTTCGGGCGGCGACTGGCAGTGTGCGATTTCATCGCTGGCAGACGGCCCGGAAGGCGACGAAGAAAGCGAAAACACCGGCTTTGCCCATGCCTGCGCGCATTTGTACGGCGCGGGTCAGACGATCGCGTGGAGCAAGCTTTACGGCAAGGCGCCACAACCTGCCGAAGCGCCAGGTTATTGCTTCGACGAAGTGCGATTCGAATTGCCGTTCCCGGATGTTGCGCGCCGCGTCGTGCAGCACTCGAATCCAATCGCGGCGAATAGCGATATGACGCAAGAGCCGCAGGCTGTAATTGCCGAAGCGAACACCGAAGCCTTGCTCGCTACACTGCGCACGATTGCCGCATCGGTAGCCGCGGATGGCGTGAACCTGACCGATGCGGATTCACTCGTCAGTCAGGGACTCGATTCGCTTGCGTTGACGGAATTGCGTGTGCGTCTGCATCAGCGCTTCGGCAAGATGCCGCCCATGTCGATGCTCGCGCGCGGCGCGTCGCTGGATTCATTGGCGGCGTGGTACGGCGCATCACGCGATGCAAGCGCGAACGAAGTGAAGAAAGTGCCTGAAACAATCGATGATCGCGCACTCGTCGTGACCTTGCGCGAGGGCCGTGGTCCGCTTGTTGCGCTCGTGCATCCGGTTGGCGGCGATGTGCTTTGCTACGAGGAACTGGCCGCCGCGTGGCCGGGCGACCCAACGATTATTGCGTTCCGGCATCCTTTTGCGGACCAGGATCGCCAACCTGCGTATCTCTCGATCGGACAACTCGCGGCGCGCTATCGGGCAGCGTTGCTCGCCAGTCACGGCAAGCAGCCCGATCTGCTCGGCGGCTGGTCGTTCGGCGGCATTGTCGCGCACGAAATGGCGGCGCAATGGGAGGCGCAGGGCAATGTCGCGCCGCCGCTGCTGATCGTCGATAGCCCGCTATTCGAAGGTGTTTTCGCAACGCGGCTGCGCCAGTTGGCAAGCGACTTCGAGACGCTGGACGACGCCCAGCTCATCGATCAATGGCTGGCCGATGAGCGCTTCGACGCCATGCTCGACCACGACTTTCATCTCGCCGAGGCGCGACGCCGCGCGCATCCGGCCACTTTTGCCCATCTCGCACGATTGCATGCGGCGAGTGCGGCGGCGCTGGCGCGTCATCGTCCGCGCCAGGTGGAGGCGCGCATCGAATACGCGCTTGCCGCGCGCAACGAGAGCGGCGCATCGGCCACCCACGCGGCGCAGCATTTGCGCGCGCTCACGCGCGGCGGCATCACCGTGAGCGTATTCGACGACGACCACAACTCGATCGTGCGCGAACCGGCAGTACGACGGCTCGCTGCTTTGCTGCGCTATGACGACGTTGCGCACGCAACATCTTTCTCCATCTGATCTCAAGGAACCGAACTCATGAGCGACCAACTTCACGCCGCAACCGCCAACGCGTCCAGGGTGACCGCGCAGTCGATCCTCGCCTGGATTCAGGAGTGGACCGAGGCGAACCAGCTTCAGGTGCCGACCGACCTCGACCAGACTTTCGCCGATGCCGGATTCGATTCGATGCATTCGGTCGAACTGGCGTTCTTCCTCGAAGAGCGCCTGAAGATCAAGATCGACGATACCGTGCTGTTCGACTATCCGACCTTTGCTTCGCTCGCCGATCATCTGGTTTCGCGCGTCCAGCCGGCCGCAGCCGACGAAGCCGAATCGGACGAAGCCGCTGCCGGAAGCTGGTAAGCGCGTCTGCGCCGGCGCCGGCGCGTCCTGGCTGGTCGCCCGGCGCAGCATCGATCATCATCGACTTTAATCGGAGTACTGAGGATGGCGGAAATCAACCGCGCTGGCATCTGGATGTCGCGCGTGGTGGGCTGCGGTTCGGCGCTGCCCGAGCGGCGCATGACGAATCTCGAGATCGCGCGCATGGTCGACACGACAGACGAGTGGATCACGCAACGCACGGGCATCAAGGAGCGGCGCATCGCAGCGCGCGGCGAGCTGACCTCCGATCTGGCGATTGGCGCAGCGAACGCGGCGCTCAGGCATGCCGGCATGCGTGGCGCCGATATCGACCTGATCGTCCTCGCGACCTGCACGCCCGATCGCACCATGCCATCCACGGCGGTGCGCGTGCAGGCCGCCATCGGTATGGGGGGCGGCGCGGCGTTCGATGTGCAGGCGGTGTGTTCGGGCTTCGTATTCGCGCTTTCGGTGGCCGACAACATGATCCGTCTGGGGCAGGCGCGCACGGCGCTCGTGATCGGTGCGGAAACCATGTCGCGGGTGGTCGACTGGCACGATCGCAATAGCTGCGTGCTGTTCGGCGACGGCGCGGGCGCGGTGATTCTGCGCGCCGAGCGTCATGCCGAAGGCACGCCGCGCGGCATTCTTTCCACGCACCTGCATTCGGACGGGCGGCATCAGGACAAGATCCACACGGACGGCGGCGTGTCGTCCACCCAGACCGCCGGCACGATGCATCTGGCCGGCCGCGAGGTGTTTCTGCATGCCGTGGTGAATCTCGCCGAGGCCTCGCAGGAAGCGCTCGCCGCGAATGGTTTGAGCCAGAGCGATCTCGATTGGGTCGTGCCGCATCAGGCAAACCAGCGCATCGTGCAGACCTTGAGCGACAAGCTGCATTTGCCGATGGAGAAAGTCGTGCTCACCGTCGATCATCACGGCAACACGTCGGCGGCGTCGATTCCGCTGGCGCTCAGCGAAGCCGTTGCCGATGGGCGCATCAAGGAAAACGATCTGGTGCTCACGCCGACCATGGGGTCCGGCTTCACCTGGGGCGCCGCGTTGATTCGCTGGTAGACAGGCGTCGGCATTCGCACGCGGCGGCGCGTGATTACGGGCTGCCGCGCATTGCCTGGGCGCTCGCAGAAGGACGCCCGTAACGCGCAATCAATTCGTTCACGCGGGTTTCGTCCTGCGGTTTGTCGATATAAAACCCCTGCACGTCGACGTCGCGCAGCGATTGGGCCCAGGCAAACTGCTCCTGCGTTTCGACACCGGCGAGCACGATCTGCTTTCCGTGGCCGTGCGCGAATTTGACGAGCATTTCGATCACGCGCGTGGCTTCGTTATCGGCGGGTACGTTCGCAAGATACGAACGGTCGAACTTGACGATATCGGCGGGCAGTTGTTGAAGCAGGGTCAATGAGTTATAGCCGCCGCCCAGATCGTCGAGCGCGACCCGCGTGCCGATAGCCTGAACCGCGCGAATGGCTTCCGCCAGGCCGTCCAGGCAATCCGGTTGAACCGCGCCCGTCAATTCGATATCGAGCCGCCCCGGCATGACCTCGCGTGCCGCGAAAATCGACTGGATGCGTTGCGGCAGATCGGCGCTCGCCAGCTCCGTTGCGCCAAGATTGATGGCCAGCGAGAGATCGCCGTGGCCGGAGCGTTGCCAGCGCTGCAGCGTGTCGGCGGCGCGCTCGATCAGCATGTCGGTAAAGCGGCGGGCCAGAATCGAATCTTCCACCAGGCTGATAAAACGCGCCGGGGCGAGAATGCCGTCATCGGGATGTCGCCATCGCATCAGGTATTCGAACCCCGAAAGCCGCTTCTCGTGCAGGCGCAGTATCGGCTGGGCGACGAAGAAAAACTCGCCGCGTGCGAGTCCAAGCTCGGCGTCGCTCAACAGGGATCGCGGCGGGCGTGGGCGTGTTTCGGGCGGCTCTTGCGCGCTGCCGGAAGGCGCCGTTTCAACGGCGGCCCGAATGGGGCGCCAGAACGAACTCAACCGTTGTTTGACCTGGACTCGCATAGACGGATGGCTGGCGTGGACTACGTCAACTCTTTCTTTTGCTGTGGGGAGTGTGGTGATGCGTAACGGGTATTGACCGCGGAGGCTAACACATCGGGCCTGTTGACAAAAGCGTTTTGCCTGAGTTGCGTGCGCAACGAATTGTCAATTGGGCGTTTTTATTATTGCGTATTTCCCGAATCTTTTTGCAGATTAAAATCGTTTTCAGGGAAATTTAATAACGCTGACTTAAAGGAAATTTCTGGAAATGTGTTTGGTTGTGCGCGCAAACGTATGAAGAATAGACAATTTGTTTCATTTTGTGACAAATGCTGACGCACGCTTAACTATTTGGATAATTCAGGCTCCCGCCACTGTCGTGCATTTGCGCGAGGCAATCCGCAGTCAAAGAGTCGAGATTTACCGGTGTCAGAATTTTGCTGCATTCGCCCATCAGGCGTTTCGCGGAACCCCGTCAGCGCATCGCGCGACTTCAGCGGTTTTTCGTTGCTCACACCCTGACATGAAAGGCCGGTTCTTCTTCGGTTCCCGTAACCGCTTTCGCGATGACTCAGGCTTGGCCGCGCGGGCCCAACCGGATCTATCCCGCGAATGGCCCGGACTCGTCCTCGCGCTGATCGTGGCGTGTTTTGCGCTTTCGTGTACGCACGCACTCCATCGCGCCGACCTCGCATTCCTCGATATTGCCTCGCGTTCCCTGCATCAGGTTGCGCCGCGACGCATTCTGGTCGTCGCCATCGACGATCAGACCGTGTCCGCGCTCGGCCGCTTGCCGCTTGCGCCCAGCGTGCACGCGCGTCTGCTCGACCGGCTGACCGATGACGGCGTTGCGGCCGTGGGCCTCGTGCCGTGGGGACGCGCCATAGGCAGCGCGTCCACGGCCGAGTTGCTGCCGCTCGTGGATGCCGTGCGGCGCAACGGCAAGGTGGTGATTCCGCTGCCCGCGCCTCACACCGACGGCGACAAACTCCTCGTGCGTGCAAGCTATGCGCGCGCTTTTACCGGTGCGCGTCAGGATAGCGACGGGATTTATCGCAGCGTGCAGCTCTGGTCTGGCGTGCAGCAGGCCGAGGGGCACATTGCCGCGCTCGTGCTGCGTGCTGCGGATGAAACCATGCCGATATGCAGTCGGGACGATAAGGCGAGTGAGCGCGCCGGGGGCCGAGGATGCGTGCGCTATGTGCCATTGGGCGCGGAGCCGTCGTTCGATAGCGTGTCGTATCTCGACGTGCTGCAAGGGCGCATTCCCGCCAGTTTTCTGCGCGGGCGGATCGTCCTGATCGGCGTGACGGCCAGCGGTTACGCCGAACGGCTTCCCACACCGCTGGTCGATGGCGCATCCCTGAGCGGCATCGAGTTCGTTGCGGAGGCAACCAATGCGCTGGCGACTTCCACGCTGGTCAGGCCCAGCCAATTCTGGCAGCAATTGCTATTCGATCTCGGCGTCGTGCCGCTCGTCTGCATCGCGCTTTATCTGCTGGGGCCGCGCTGGAGCTTGTGCGTTTCCGTCGCGCTGGCCTGCATGAATGCGCTTGTCGCCTTGCTGGCGATGCGGCTGGGGCACATGTTTCTCGCCCCGGCAGTGGGGTTCGTGACTTGCCTGATCGCGTGGCCGTTATGGGCGTGGCGGCGTCAGGAGGCGCTGCTGAGCTATCTGTCGCGCGAGACCGCGAGATCGCTGCGCGAATCCACGGCGCCGTCGGGATCGACGCGTATCCGGCGCTTCGTCGATCCGATCCAGCATCGCCTGGAGGTCGTGACGTCGCTGGTCGAACGCGTGCATCGTTATCGCGAGCTGGTGGCGGACTGGGTCGACACGCTGCCCGAGGCCACGCTCGTGGCCGATTATGCGGGCACCGTGCTGCTGGCTAACGCGCAGGTGATTGCATTGTCCATGCGCCCGGACGGCAACGGCGCGACATCCTCGCCGACGGGCCGTCAGGCCGCCGATGTGCTGTTCGAGATCACGTCATCGCATCGTGCCGTCGATTTCGTCGAGCAGGCGCTATCGCTGCTCGAAATGCAATACGCGGGCCGAACCCTGCCGGTGAGCGCCACAAGTCTGCTTTCGCAAGGCATCGAGATTACGAGTGCGCGCGACGGGCGGTCGTTGCTGCTCAAATGCGCGATGATACGCCCGGGTGCGGAACGCGGCAGCGCGCTGATTTTCTATGTCACCGATCTGTCTTCGATCCGCCGCGCGGAACGGCAGCGGGATATGGCGTTGCGTTTTATGTCACACGACATGCGTTCGCCGCAAGCCGCCTTGCTCGCGCTCGTCGAGCAGATGCGGCAAGACCCGCCGCGTCTGACGCAGCGGCAGTTTGTCGAACTCGTCGAGCACTATGCGACCACGGCGCTGAGTCTGTCCGACGATTTTCTGTTTCTCGCGCGCGCCGAATCGGTGGCGCCGAATTTGAGCCGGGTGGACCCGGCGTTGGCCTTGGGCGATGCCGTCGACGACTTCTGGCCGCAGGCCAGCGCCAAATCGATCGATGTGAATCTGATCGCGGAACCCGGCGTCAATACGATTGCCGATCCCCAGCTTTTGCGGCGCGCGTTCGGCAATCTGATCGGCAATGCCATCAAGTACAGCCCGCCTTCATCGGCGATTCGCGTGCGCTTATCGGTGACGCGCAATCATTTCAAGGTCTCGGTGGTCGATCAGGGACCGGGCATTGCAGAACCCGATATGCGGCGCTTATTTCTTGAATTCGGCCAGCTCGAAAGCTCGCGGTCCTGGTCCGGTCATGGCCTGGGGCTTGCGTTCGTCAAATCGGTGGTCGATGCATTGGGCGGGCGGGTTTTTGTGCGTTCGGCCGTGGGGCGGGGGACGGTATTTACGGTTCGCCTGCCGAGGCTCGGATAGATTTTCTATGACCGGAACCGGATGTCTGGAATTAAAAGCATGCATATTCTGATTGTCGAAGACGACCCCGTTCAGGCTCAGGCCGTAGCGGGCGTATTGTCGCGGCATAGCTTCAGCGTGAGTGTCGTGAACGACGGCGAAGCGGCGATCCGCTTTTTGCAGGCCGAGACGGTCGATGCCGTCGTGCTCGACTGGCATTTGCCAGGCATGAGCGGCATCGAGGTCCTGAAATGGATACGCGAAGGTATTGGCGAGAAATATGGCGTTCTGTTTCTGACCAGCCGGGTTCAGGAACTCGATGTGGTGCACGCGCTGGAAGCTGGCGCCGACGATTACATCGCCAAGCCTTTCCGTTCCGATGAACTGGTCGCGCGCGTTCATGCGCTGGTGCGCCGCCTGGTGCGCAATGCGGGCGACAAGGCCATCAGGGCCGGCGAATACGTGCTGGATGCACAGGCCAGAACGATTACGCTTCGTGATGCCGATATCGTGTTGACCACCAAGGAATTTCAGCTCGTTGCGACGCTGTTCAATAACCTCGGGAAAATCCTGTCACGCGAGTTGCTTGCACTGACTGCGTGGGGGCGCGAACTCGGCGCCGAATCGCGATCGCTCGACACCCATATCTACCGCATCCGGCGCAAACTGAAACTGCATCCGGAGAACGGATTGCGGCTGACTTCGGTCTATACGGCGGGATATCGTCTGGAACCGGTCGCGCAATCTGTTTCGGATGCCTGATTGATTGCCGGTGCGCTACGAAGAAAGAAAAAGCGGCCGGCGCTCGATGTGCCGGCCGTAAATGACGCAGCGACGGGGTTCGCTACGCCAGGAGAACGTGCTTCAAAGAAACTGACTACCTATGCGCCGCGATGAAGCGCGCGGCTAGAGACATTCGCCCACGATAACCTTGCCCGCAGCGAAACCCGGTTCGGCCGCGACCATTTCGTCGAGCCGGTATCCAACGGTGTAAACCGAGGACAGACGCAGACGGTTTTCCGGGCGTAATTTCAACTTCTGGCGAATGCGATAGACATGCGTATCCAGCGAACGCGAATCCATTTCACGGCCCCAGGCGGTCTTCGCCAGCATGTCGCGCGACATGATCTTGCCGAGGTTATTGAACAGCGCGGCCGCCACGTCATATTCCTTCGGCGTGAAGTCGATCGGTTTGCCATGTAGCGACACGGTTCGGCCTTGCCGGTCCAGCACATATTCACCGGCCTTGAGCAGGCTTTGCGGCGTACTGTTGCGCGCGGCCCGGCGCGTTAGCGCCTTCATGCGCGCCGCCAGTTCGTCCGGCCGGAACGGCTTGGTGAGATAGTCGTCCGCGCCCGCGTCGAGCGCGCTGACGACATCGCATTCCTCCACGCGGCTCGTCAGCAGCAGCACACCATACGTCCCGCCTACGCCGTCCCTGATCCAGTGCAACACGTCGATTCCCGACATTTTCGGCAGATGCCAGTCGAGCACGACCGCGTCGATAGGCTGGACGCGCAATGCCCGGATCGCGCTTTCGCCATCCCGCGCGAAGTGCACGTGATAGCCGAGCCGCGACAGGACGCCTGCCACGCCTTCCGCCTGAACGGGATCGTCCTCGACAACCAGAATGTGCACTGAGTCATCTCCTTTACGCGACGCCAAACACACGGGACAGGATCTTATTGGCGGGGAGAAGAATCGTTTGTGAACAATTGTGAACTTCGATGTGATATTGCATGAAGAAAATGCGGATTGATGTATTTGCCGCATTGCATGGTGATGCTTTCAGTTTCGGATAAGCCTTTTCCACAGCCACTTCGACGTTGGTTTTCAGCGCTTTTCAGAATCAACGGAGCGATTTCAAAAACTTTCCAGATATTTGTGATTTCCTGACGACAGTACGTCGTTGCACAGTTGGGAGGAATACGCTATCTGCAGGCGAATAGCGCATTTCAGGCCGCGTAAACAAGGCAGTTTCGCTTTCCCTTCTTGCGTATTCAATACGCATCGCAAGTGAATCCAGTCACGCTGAATCCTTCCAAAAAGTGACAAAAGTTCAGTTTTCCTTTCGTGGCGAAGCCAATATTATTCGTCGATGAAAGATCTCGTAGGAATTGGAAACAAGCTCGTCGCCCGGTTTAATCATTCCAGACGCAAATTACGCCGACGACGATTTCACGCGCCTCAAGCGCCGACGTCATAAGAATTTCCACACCGCACGCTCTCGGTAGGTTGACCAATACGAACGAACAGCGCGCACGAATCAATCGATGCGCGGCAGAGCGTTCATTGCGGATTTCATTGAATAGTAATCCGAATCAGTTTTTTCTAAATCAATCAGAAGCCGACAACCCGGAGTGGGCCCTCATGGCTGGCAAATTCAAGAATAAATTGCATTTAAATCGCAAAGGGAACGCTGACTCGCTGAAGCTGCGTCCGATTGTTTCTGTTCTCAGTCTTGTTCTCGCGAGCCTGCCGGTAGCGGCGATGGCGCAGTCAAGCGGTTCTGCCGTCGTGAGCGGCGTCACGGGCTCTGGCTGCGCGACGAGTACGGCTGCCGTCGATGGAACCGCCGTCGGCTGCGACGCCAATGCAACCGGTCAGGGTGGTACCGCGCTGGGCTATTTCACTTCCGCTGGTATCAACGATACGGCGGTCGGTGAACATGCGACCGCCTCCGGTGGCGCCAGCACGGCAATCGGCGGCGGATCGATTACAACCGGGATTCGTTCGACTGCAGTGGGCGCGAGTTCCACCGCATCGTCGGCGAATTCGACTGCATTGGGTTGGGACGCGATCGCAACCGGAGACCACGCGACGGCCTTGAGCTCGCAGTCTTCCGCGGCAGGCTCCTACTCGATCGTGATCGGCAACCAGGCGGTTTCGACATCGACCGCGGATGCCGGCACGGCCATCGGCTCCGGCGCGTCGGTTAGCGGTGCCTCGGCGGTCGCTATCGGCGTCAACAGCGGTGCGTCCGGCACCGGCGCGGTCGCGATCGGCTGGGGCGGTACGTCAGGTGTGCCGGGTTCCGGCACGCAGGCGAGCGGCAACAACGCCGTGGCGCTCGGCGCCAACGATGTAGCCAGCGGGGCGAACGCGCAGGCTTACGGCGTCAGCTCGACGGCGAGCGCGGATAGCGCGATCGCCATGGGTAACGGCGCCGTGGCGTCGGCGCAATACGGCATCGCGATGGGCAATGCAGCGCAGGCCACAGGCGTCTCCACGACCGCGCTCGGCGCGGGTGCTCAGGCCACCGCGCTCAATGCGACGTCGCTCGGTATCAATTCGATCGCTACGGGCACCGGCAGCACGGCGCTGGGCGGCACCGCCACGGCGAGCGGCACGCTGGCGTCGGCGTTCGGCTACGGCGCGGTTGCGGCTGCGGCAGGCGCGACCGCGATGGGCCCGTCGGCGCAGGCACTCGCATCGATGACGGTGGCATTCGGCGATAACGCCATCGTGGTCGCCGCCGCCGGAACCGGCTCGATCGCCGGTGGACACGATTCGCAGGTGACGAGCGGCACGGGCGCGATCGCGCTGGGCGAAGGTCAGACGGCCAGCGGCAATGGCGCCGTGGCGATCGGCGATCCGAACACCGCAACGGGCGACGGCGCGGTGGCGGTTGGCGCGAATAACACCGCGACCGGGCAGGGCGCGGTGGCCATCGGCAATAGCGCGGTCGCGAACGGTATCGGTGCGGTCGCGCTCGGCAATGCGTCGCAGGCCAATGCGGCGGGCGGCGTGGCGATCGGCAATGGCGCGGTGGTGCAGAGCGCGGCGACCAATGGCATCGCGCTTGGTACGAACGCGGTGGCTACGAATGCATCGGATGTCGCGCTGGGTTCGAACTCGACGACGGCTGCACCGCATACGGGCACGTTCGATCTCACGGGCGGCACGGCAGCGGCTACTGCGCCGACTTCGGTTGTATCGGTCGGCGCGGCGGGCTCGGAGCGTCAGATTCAAAACGTGGCGGCGGGCGTGGTTTCAGCCACCTCGACCGATGCGATCAACGGCTCGCAGTTGTACTCGGTGGCGAGCGCATCGAACGCAACGGGTTCGACGGTTGCGGCGGCGCTTGGCGGCGGCTCGACCTACACCGCGGGCAGCGGCGTTTCGGCGCCTAGTTACACGATTCAGGGCTCGACGTACAACAATGTCGGCGATGCATTCGACGGCGTCGATACCAGCCTGACCAACATCGAAAACGAAATCGGCAGCGTGGTCAACGGCGGCGGCATCAAGTACTTCCACGCAAACTCGACGCTCGCGGACAGCCAGGCCACCGGCACCGATAGCGTGGCGATTGGACCGCTCGCCGTGTCGACGGGTGCAAGCAGCCTCGCGGCAGGCAATGGCGCGCAGGCCAGCGCTGACAACGCGACGAGCCTCGGTGCGCAGACGACGGTATCGGTTGCAGACGGCGTCGCGCTCGGCGCGGGTTCCGTCTCCGATCGCGCCGTGCTCTCGGGCATCGGTTCGATCACGGCGGGCAGCGCCGCGATTCCGTACAACACCTCGGATCGCACCTTGCTCGGCGCGGTCTCGGTGGGCGATGCGGCGACCAGTACCTATCGCCAGATCACCAACGTGGCGGACGGCACGCAGGCGCAGGACGCCGTCACGGTGCGCCAGTTGAGCGGCGCGCTGCAGGCGTTCGCGACCACCACCACGATGTACTTCCACGCCAACTCCACGGCGGCGGATTCGCTCGCCGTGGGCGATCAGTCGGTGGCGGTCGGCCCGACCACCGTGGTCAATGGCGACAGCGGCGTGGGGATCGGCAACGGTGCGATCGTCGATTCGACCGCGCCTGGCGGCATCGCCATCGGCGAGAAGTCGGAGTCGGCGCAGGCCGATGCGCTGGCGCTGGGCAGCGGCGCGACCGCCGGCGGCGCGCAGTCGATTGCGCAAGGCGCGAACGCGCTGGCGACCAGTGCGGCCGGCATCGCGCTCGGTTCGGGCGCGCAAAGCACGGCGCTCAACGCGGTGGCGATCGGCGCAGGCGCGCAGTCGACCTATGCGAACAGCGTGGCGATTGGCGCGGGCTCGGTCACGACGGTCGGCGCGCTCAGCAGCTACATCGGCTATGGCCTGAGTTCGCCGGGCTCGTCGGTGGGTGAAGTGAACGTGGGCAACCGCCAGATCACGGGCGTTGCAGCGGGCGTGGCGGCAACGGATGCGGTCAACGTGAGCCAGTTGCAGGCCGTCAACGAGGAATTGCAGACACTCATCAGCAATCAGGCCGGGAATCAGACATCCAATCAGACCTCGAACAGCGGCACGTTCCCGTCGAACACCAGCAGCACGGCGAACACGGCGGCGGCGACCGGTTCGAATTCGTCGGCGGGCGGTTCGGGCGCGGTGGCGTCGGGGGCGAACAGCACGGCGGTCGGCACGTCTTCGACTGCATCGGGCGTCAGCTCGACGGTGATCGGCTCGGGCGCGACGTCGACGGGGACCAACTCGGTCGCGATCGGCGCGGGCAGTACGGACGATGGCCGCTCGAATGTCGTGTCGATGGGCAGCGCCGATACGCCGCGCCAGGTGACGAACGTGGCCGCCGGCACCGCGCCCACCGATGCGGTCAACGTGCAGCAGCTCAACAGCGCGGTCTCGCAGGCCAACAACTACACCGACGGCCAGATCCAGCAACTGCGTCACGACGCCGACGCAGGCACGGCCGCGGCGATGGCGGTCGCGGGACTGCCGCAGCCATCGGGTCCGGGCAAGAGCATGGTCGCGATTGCGGGCAGTTACTACCACGGGCAGTCGGGGCAGGCGATCGGCATTTCGACGATCTCGGAGAACAACCACTGGATCTACAAGGCCGCGGTGACGACCAATACGCGCAGCTATTACGGCGCGGTGGTCGGTGCCGGCTATCAGTGGTAAGGCGATCCGTCTGACTTTCAACCGGCCTTGTCGTGGCGCGCGGCGCGCGAGTCGTTGCGACTCGCTACGGCAAGCCGGTTTTCCATCATGAGTGGTATAGGGCCATGAAACTGACCATGAAAAAAACGTCGATTGCCGTTTCGTTCGTCGCTGTGATGACGAGCGTTGTTCTGCAAGGCTGCGCGTCGCCGTACAATCCGCCGCGCTTTCCCGATCAGCAGTCCGCGTCGCCCGCGGGCGGCACCTTTGTCAACGTGGAGAATCTGCGCAATATCGGTGTCGGGCTGAACAAGGATCAGGTGCGCGATCTGATCGGACCGCCGCATTTCAACGAATGGTTCGTCGGCAATCACGTCTGGAATTATCTGTTCGATTTCCGGCGCGGCGGCGAGATCGTGTCGTGCCAGTATCAGGTGCAGTTCGATCGCCATATGCAGGTGAGCGGCACGTTCTGGCGCGATCCGTCATGCGCGGCATTGATGCAGGCCGCGGCTACCGGGCCGGTTGCGCCCGCGACAGCGCAGCAGAAGGGCGCGACCGTCGATGAATTCTCGCTGCAAACCGATGCGTTGTTCGCGTTCGGCAAATCGGATATCGCGGCGCTTCAACCCGAAGGACGCCAGGCGCTCGATGGCGCCGTCGCGCGCATCGAACATCATGAGGCGGTGAGCGAAGTGACGGTGGTGGGGCACACGGATCGTATCGGCTCCGATGCGATCAACCAGCGTCTGTCGCTCGCGCGTGCGAATACGGTGCGCGATTATCTGGTTGCGCATGGCATCGACGCACACGTGATCCATACCGAGGGCGTGGGCGCGAGCCAGCCGGTCACGCATTGCCCAGCGGGCGAGAGCGGCGCGATGATTGCATGCCTCAAGCCGGACCGACGCGTGACGATCGGCGTATCGGCACAACGTTAATACGCTTTGGGAAACTAACTATTGTGAAGGCTGGCGATTGTGTTTTGCCGCGTCAGCAGCAAGCCGGGCCTAAGGCTGCGGCTCCTGCAGATACTTGTGCACGAACGCAATCGCCATACTCCCTTCGCCGACTGCCGAGGCGACGCGTTTGATCGGACTCAATCGCACATCGCCGCACGCGAACAGGCCCGGCACACTCGTTTCGAGCAGGAAGGGATCGCGCCTGTGCAACCAGCGTCCGGCCTTGACGACGTCATCGCCGGTCAGAACATAGCCGCGCTCGTTACGTGCAATCGCATCGGGCAGCCACGAGGTTTCGGCATCGGCGCCGATAAAAACAAACAGGCCGCCGCAATCGTGCCGGCTGACACTCCCGCTCGCTTTATCGACGATATCGATGGCGCTCAGATGCATCTCGCCAACCGCGCCCACCACTTCCGCCTGCAAGCGCACCGCCACATTCGACTTCCTGGCGAGTTGCTCGACCAGATAGCGCGACATGCCTTTTTCCAGCGCGTCGCCGCGAACGATCAGCGTGACCCGGCGTGCGTGATTCGAAAAATACAGCGCGGCCTGCCCGGCCGAATTGCCGCCGCCGATCAGATACACATCGAGTCCATGCGTGGCGCCGGCTTCGCCGCGCGAGGCGCCGTAATAGATGCCTTTGCCGATGAAGCGGGCGAAGCCGTCGATGGCAAGACGTCGCCACGTCACGCCCGTTGCGAGAATCAAGGTGCGGGTACGGATGACGTCGCCGCCGTCCAAATGCACATGGCGCGAATCGGCGGCTGCATCGACGTCGATGCGCGCCACGGCGCGCGTCACCAGAATCTCCGCGCCGAGGCGTTTCGCCTGGAGCAACGCGCGATTCGCAAGCTCATCGCCCGAGACGCCGTTCGGAAATCCGAGGTAGTTTTCGATGCGCGACGAGGTGCCGGCCTGTCCGCCCGGCGCTTCGCGTTCGACCACGATGGTTCGCAAGCCTTCGGACGCGCCATACACGGCCGCCGCGAGGCCAGCCGGGCCGCCGCCGATGATGGTCGCGTCGTATTCGGCGAGCCGGGCCTGGGTCTGCAGGCCCAACCGTTCGGCGAGTTCGCGGATGGCCGGTCGATTGAGCAGGGTTCCATCGGCCAGACGCAGTGCCGGGCATTCGTGTTCCGACGGGCAAGGGCCGGGCCAGCGTCCCTGCAGTTCCGGCGCATCGGGCGCCAGCCAGTCGCAACTGATCTGATTGCGTTCGAGGAACTGGCGCAAGCCCGTGCAGTCCGGGTCCCACCGCGCGCCCACGAGCGTCACGCGCGGTTTGGGCGGCTCGGCGGAAAGGCCTTGCAGCCCGCCGATGCGTTCCCGGGCGAGCGCGCCCATTTTCTCCGCGACTTCCGGCGACCCGGCGGCCAGCGCGTAATAGTGCTGCGCATCCAACCGCATGACGCGCGACGCTTGCGCAGCCCGATAGGCGCCCGGGAAAGGCGAACTCAGGGCCAGCGGCACCTCGCCGAAAATGGTGCCGGGCAAACGCCATCCGAGCGTGCGCTCGACGCCGTCGAACATCTTCACGACTTCCATCTTGCCGCTCAGAACGGCATAGAGCGCGCGTTCCGCGCCTTCGTGGACGGCGAATTCGCCGGCACACAAATGCAGATCGGCCGATGTATTCGCCAGATGTTCGAGTGCGGCGTCGCCCAGCGTGGAGAAAAGCGGAACGGCGCGGATATCGTCAATGGTCAGCATGATTCGTTATCCCAGGCAGGGCGGAAGATCACAGCGGATTCAAAGCGCAATAACAGCAGAATCACGGCGGAGAAAGCGCACATCGGCCAGATCGGCAACTTGCCTGGTCGAATCCAGTATAGGTTGAGCATCCGGTTTCGCGTGACCAGATGAGCGCCGCCTCGCGCTTCGTGTATAAAGGGGCAACCCAGTACAAACGGAGCCGCCCGTGGCCGCAACCCCGCCCGATAACACCCAGCCAGCCGCTGAAGGCGAGCGCACGCCCATTTCGCGCCGCCGCGGATTCAGGTTTCTATGCGCCGGCATCGGCCTGCTGGTCGTCATTCTGCTGATGGTATTCAAGCCGTTCAGGGAAAGGCTCGACGACCGTGCGCTGGACAAGCTGGGGTTCTTCACGGGCGTCTGCAGCGACGGCGGCGCCACGGGCGCGCCCGAGCCAGGATGCCTGGCATTGCGGGCCAAGCCTGGCATGACGACGTCCCAGCTGGCCGCCGCGATTACGCACCTCGATACGCTCCATCAAACACTCGAATTGAGCCTGGCGGATAGTGCGGTCGACAACATCGATTCGCTGAAAGATCTGGACGATGTGGAATCGCTCGATCTCACCGGCACTCAGGTCTGGCACATTGATGCGCTGCAAGGCATGCGTTCGCTGAAAACGCTCGTGCTGCACCGTACGCAGATTCAGAATATCGCTGCGCTAAAGGATCTGACCGGTTTGCAATCGCTCAATCTCTGGGAGACCGGGGTTTCGAATCTCGATGCACTGAAGGATCTGGGCGATCTGCGGCAACTCGATCTGCGCGATACGCAAGTGCGCGATCTGGATGTATTGGCGAAGCTGCCGCATCTGGAAACGCTCAAACTGGGTGGCGCGAGAAACGTCAAGAGCGTCAAGCCGCTCGAACAATTGACCGCGCTGAAAACGCTCGATCTCAACGAAACGCAGGTCGAGCGCCTCGATCCCCTGAAGAATCTGCATGATCTTCAGGCGCTTTATCTGGCGAACACGCCCGTGCGCGATATCGATGTGTTGACGAATATGCCCAACCTGACAACGCTCGTGCTCGATGGCTCGAAAGTCGCGAATATCGACGCAATGCAGGGCTTGCTCAAGCTCGACACGCTGGTGCTCTCGCGCACGCAGGTCACGGATATTGGCGCGCTGAAGGGTTTGACCCGCCTGCAAAGACTCAACCTCTCGGACACCAGCGTCGATAACGTCGAGCCATTGGGCAATCTGAAGAACCTGAAAACGCTCAATCTCTTTCGCACCGACGTTCAGGATATCGACGCGCTGCAAGGGCTCAAGGGTTTGCAGGAACTCTATCTGGCGAATACGCCGGTCAAGAATGTCGACGTGCTCAAAGGCCTGACCGGGCTGAGGGAACTGGTTCTTTACGGCACGAGAGTGAGCAATGTCGACGATCTTAAGGCGGCGTTGCCGAATGCGCGGATTGTCTGGTGAGCGCGCGGCGCGCGGATGCAAACGCCGCGAATACCACGCCTGACTTTGTCAGCCCGCGTGTTGCGCGGGTAACGTGGAGCCCGGCCAGAGCGCCGGCTTACCGTCGAGACGATCGGCGACATAATGGCCTATCGCTTCTGCGGGCGATCCGTCGATCCTGCCTCCCGCGTTCGCCAGGACGACAATCGCTCGCCCGCTTTGCCGGTTGAACGCGGCGTAGCTCGTGAAGCCGCCCGTGCCGCCGGTATGCCAATGGGTATGTTCATCACGCCGATAAAGCCAGCCGAGACAGATCCGCCCCACCTCGCGGATCTCCTCGCGCGGCTTCTGTGCATTTTCCAGCGCTGTGCTCAATGAGGGCCGATCGCTTTGCGATTTACTTCGCTGTCCTTCAGGATTGCAAAAGGCTTCTAGATAACTCAGCAGATCCGTGACCGACGCTCGCAGGCCGCCCGCACCCGCGATTGCGCCCAGATGCCAGGGCATCGTCGCCATCCCGTTCGCCCGATGGCCTTGCATGAAGCGCGTCTGCTGTTCTTCGCCCAGCGCGATAGCGGTATCGGTCAGGCCTAAAGGGCTGAGAATGCGTTCGTCGAGCAATGCGAAAAACGGCTGGCTTGCGCGGTGCGCGAGTGCGTAGCCCAGCAGACCTGCGCCGAGGTTGCTGTAATTGAAGGCCGGTTTGTCCGGCTTCGTCAAACCGTGAGAATCGATAAAGGCGAGTAACTTCTGCGCGTCGTAATCCGCATAAGGATCTTCGGGATTGGCCGGGTGCATATTCGTCGGCAGGCGGGGCAAGCCCGAATGATGCGTCGAAAGATCGACCAGTGAGATCTCCTGCGATGCTGGCGTAGTCGCTGCCTGAAGCGGCAGCAATCGACGAACGGGTTCGTCCAGTTCGACTTCGCCTTGCGCGGCCATCTGCGCGAGCAGCAATCCCGTGAACGTCTTGGAAATAGAGCCGATTTCGAAAATCGAATCGATCTTCGCGGCGCCAAACGTGGCAATCGAGCGCACGCCGTTCTGCGAAATACCGACCGCGATGCCACCGCGACTTTCGGGCGCGAGCCAGCCAGTCGTCACGATATCGCCGAAGTCGTGAGCGAGTTGTGCGCTCACTTCGCTGGCCGGGATGGGAGGCAAGGCGGGCAAAACGCGGCGCGTTGGCGGCGGCGGTATTGGCGTGGCCTGTTCCTGGCGCTCGAATTCGAGCGGGAAGTTTTTGAACTGGAACCAGCGCCCCGTCAACCTGTTGTTGTCCGCGGACAGCGTGCCCGTCCATTTGCCGCCCGCGGCGGGCACATCGAAGCTGAAGGCGTCATTGTCGAACGACACGTTGGCACATGCGAGGCCGGCTGCGCGCTGATCGATGCTGTCGAGTGAAACCGCCAGTTGCCCGAGCGGGTCGGTTGAAATGAAAAGTTGAATCCGAAGCGAATCGCCTTCCGCGCCAAGATGGCCGAGCCAGATTCCGTCGAGGCGATGGTTGCGCGTGTTCCCGGGAGTTGGTTGAGCCATTTGCATGAACGCATTCCTCGTTTGAGTTCCGGTCAGTGAACGGGTACTGCGGCCATCGCGACTCGCGCCGCTGCAATCGTCTTACGCATTGTGCCCAGTTCCCTTACGCGCTGGTAAACCCGCAAATCGAAACCTTTGACACACTTTTTTTTGATCTATAGCATGTATTTTATAGAAGACAGCGTCTTCTAATAGAAGACAAAAAGGAGGAAGCAGGTATGGCAGTGCGTGCGTTGTCGTCAGTGCTGAAGTCCCTGGACGTGCTCGATGCGGTTGCCGCCGCTGCGCGTCCCATGACCTTGTCCGAGATTGCGCGTGTGGTGGGCGAAGCACGCGGCGCGACCCTGCAGCGGCTCGTCACGCTCGCGGAAGGCGGCCTCGTCGAGCAGACCGAAGCGGGTGGCTATCGTCTCACGCTGCGCATGGTGCGCTACGCGAACGCGGCGATGGAGCAGGCCAACCTGGGCGCGCGCGTGGCCGATGTGCTTCAGGACCTCGTTTCCGACAGCAACGAAACGGCGTCGCTCGCGGTGCTCGACGGTCCCGAGGCCGTGATCGTGCGACGCGTGGAATCGCGCGGCGTGTTGCGTGCCGATCTGCGCGTGGGTTCGCATCTGAATCTGGAGTTGACGGCGATGGGCCGCATCCTCGCGACCTACGCGTCGCCCGCGCAGCGCGAACGCTGGCGCGAAGCCGGCACGGCGCTGCCCGACGACGCCATGATGGCAAAGATCCGCGCCGATGGCTACGCCATCAATGGCATGACCGGCCCGCGCAGCGTGTCGGCGGTAGCGGCGCCCGTGTTCGACGAGCGCGGCGATTGTGTGGCGACGGTCGCGCTTTCCGGCCCGACCGCCGGTTTCGAAATGGACGATTGCGCCGCGCTCGTCAAGGCGGCTGCGCAGAACATCAATGCACGTTTGAAAGGAGACGCTCAATGAGCCTCGTGCTCGATCCGCCCGCGCCGACCGGGCTGCAAGACCTCGTCAGGCAGATGCGCGCGCCCGCTGAACTGATGTTGCCGGAGCGGCTCGCCGCCATCCAGCCGTCGCGCGTGAGCGCATCGCGCTCGCTGATGACACGCGCGTTGCGCGAACGCTGGTCGATCGTCTGCACGCGCTTCGACATCGACGCGCGCGGCAACGGCGTGGCGCGCTATCGCATCGACATCGGTAGCTGGCGCTTCACCTTCCCGGTGTTTTCGAAGGAGCCTTCGGCGCAGGGCCGCACCGGCCGCATCATCGGCCGTTCGTGGGACATGATGGGAGCGCTTGTCGAAGGCGATATGAGCGACGCGGCGCTCGCCGAAACGCAGCAGGAAATGCCGAAGCTCTACGAAGGGCGCGCCACGCCCGGCACGCTGATCTGGTGCCGTTCGAATCGCAGCGGGCGCTTTTTCGATCACGCGCTGCAGGCGCTGGCGGCGGGACGTCAGCCCGACGTCGCCGAACTCGCGCAGACCTGTTACCTCATGCGCAACACCGGGCTGGACGGCAACGGCACCTTCGGCACGCGTTCGTTTCTCTCGCTGGAAGCCGATCATCCGCTGCGTGCGTCGCTGTCCGCGCAGATGTTGTGTGCCTACATGATGCGCGTGTTCGCGCAGGATCTGCTCGGCCATCTCGCGCGTGCGGCTTCGTCGAGCGCCGTCGAACTCGCTGCGCCGTTGCGCCGTTTTCTTGGCGTAGGCAATGGCTCGGCGCTCGGCCTCATGTTGTTCGTGAATAATCATCCGCGGCTGATCGACCGCTGGTTGTGGGTCCGCGAAGAAGCGCTGGCGCGTGCACGCGTGCTCAAGCCGGACGCCGCGCAGATCGAAACGCTGCTGCGCCTGATCGACAAGGCGATTGTATTCCGCCGCGAAGATCGCGCCGCGTACGAACAGGTCGCGTCGAGCGATGTGGTGGCGGATGCGCTCGTCACGATACGCGCCGATGTGCAGTCGTTGCTCGATCGCGCACGTGCCAACGCGCCGATCGGCGCTGCGCCGTTTGCCGCGCTGTGCGCGTCGCTGGCGGGCCGTGTGCATCAGGAAGGGCTGGAAACGCTGCATTCACTGCTGATCGAACTCGTGCCGGACGAAGCGGACGCACTGGCGCAAACGCTCGTTATCGACGAGGAGCTGAAGCTTGAGCCGGCCATGCGCGCGGGCCGTCTGCGCGAGATCCTGCGTCACGACTATGCCTGGGCTTTCGCAATGGATCTCGACGACGAAGCGGCGCGCTACGTCTGGTACAAGTCGGTGACGGCGGAAGAACCCCGTCGCGGCCCGCGCGAGGAAGTAGGCGATGCGATCAATCTGGCGCTCGATTTGCCGCGTCAGGTCGTGCGCCTGGACGCGGAACTCGCCCGCTTCGATGCGTCGGCCAGCACGGCTTCGTTTCTCGCGCAGCGGCCGTGGCATCGCGCCATCGTCACGCGTGTGCAGGCGCTGCACGGCACGCATTTCCATTCGCCTCACGCCGACATCATGAGCGAAGGCTTCGTGCCCGCGCATATCACGCGTTTGCTGAACGTGGGCGTGCACGGAATCGACAAGACGCGCGACTTCCTCAACCGCAATCTGCGCGGAGTGCTGTTTCACGGTGCGCCGACGCCCGAAGACCTCCAGTCCGGTGACGCCGATCCGCACTGGTTCTATCCCGCCGAACCTGCCCTGTGAGCGACACTGTGAGCGACCCTGTTAGTAGCGAACCGATGCAAACCGATCTCATCACCGTCAGCCTGCGCGAGAGCCGCATGGTGCTCGAACGTCTCATGCAGGTGACGCGCGTGGACGAAGGCCTCGTGCCCGCGCTGCGCGACTGCGCATTGTATTCCACGGCACTTTGCGAAGACGGTTTTATTCATTTGACAAAACATTTAGGACAGCTTTCGAACAATCAGGCGGCGGGTGTCTCGATCGATGTGACGGATGAGGGCGCGACACGGGTGCGTTGCGCAGGCCAGCATGCGTGGCCGGTCGCGCTCACCCTCGTCGATCTCGCTGTCGACGCTGTGCGGGCAGGGCGCGAGGCCCGCTTCGTCGTCGAAGACGCCAGCGAAGCCGACGAATTGCGCGTAGCGATGGCGCTTGCCCAGCCGTATGGTCTCGAGGCCACGCTGGAGGTGAAAGACAACGCACGGCACGTAACGTTTCGCGCGGCGTCGACGCCAGCCGAAAGCACGCTCGCGCGCATCGTGCGCAAAGGCCTGAGCGTCGAGCGCGCGTATTGGTGGGCGCTCTTTCATCGCGCCAACGACGCGCTCGCACCGGACTCGTACGAGTCGCGCCGTCATGCAGGTCCGATCATCGTCGATGAGCAGGGCCGCGTGATCGGCCGTACCGACGAAGACGAAACCGATCTCTCCATGCTCTACACCGGGGCCCCGTCCACTCAGGAAAACAAGGAAATTTCATGCTGATCGATGCCCTGCAATGCGGCCATTTCACGCGCGAAGTGTTTGAAGATCTGCGCGCCAGCGGCTATACCTGCGTCACGCCCACGCTCGGCTTCTGGGAAGGCACGCTCGAATCGATGGACGCGATTGGACGCTGGCGCGATTTCGAGCGCGAATGCGCGGACCTCGTCGTGATCGCACGCAAGAGCGCCGATATCCGTCGCGCCGATGAAGAGGGCAAGCTCGCCGTTGTGCTCGGCTATCAGAACAGCAATCTGTTCGAAGACCGTCTCGCGTATATCGAACTGTTCGCGGATATGGGTGTGCGCGTCGTGCAGCTTACCTATAACAACCAGAACGAGCTGGGCGGCAGTTGTTACGAAGCGCAGGACAGCGGGCTGGCGCGCTTCGGCCGCGAAGTGGTGCGCGAGATGAACCGTGTGGGCATGGTGATCGATTGCTCCCATGTGGGCGATCGCACGACGCTCGACGCCATCGAATGGTCGGAAAAACCGGTGGCCGTCACGCACGCCAACGCGCGTGCCGTCTTCGATCACAAGCGCAACAAGAGCGATGCGGTGCTGCGTGCGCTGGTGGAAAACGGCGGCGTGATCGGCTGCGTGGCCTATCGCAACATCACGCCGCAGGATGCCTGCACGACGGTGGATGCGTGGTGCCAGATGGTGGCGCGCACGGTCGAACTCACCTCGATCGACAGCGTAGGGATCGGCACCGACTACAGCCACAACACGGGCCAGCCGGATCTCGACTGGATGCGCAAGGGCCGCTGGACGCGCTCGGTGCAATACGGTGCGGGATCGGCGGCGAATCCAGGTAAGACACCGAAGCCCGACTGGCTTAAGAGCGCGGGCGAACTGAACAAGGTGCACGAGGGCTTGCGCCGCGTTGGGTTCAACGCGGAGGAAGTGCACAAGCTCACGGCCGGCAACTGGCTGCGTCTCTATCAGGCCGTATTCGGCTGAACGCATCACGCTCCACATTTCAACCCGGGTTCCAGCCAGGAGGTCCCAGCATGAAGAGCGACGACGATTACGCGATCGACCCAACCGATCGAATCGATCCGACGATTTCCACCGCTTCAACCGTTTCGCGGCGCGGCTTTCTGCGCGCCGCCGCCGCGGGCACGGCGCTCGTGGCCGCGCCGTGGGTGCGCCGCGCGGCCGCCGCCGACGACAACATGCTCTACGTGAACACGTGGGGCGGCAACTGGGAAGCGGCTGCGCGCCAGTACCTGTTCGATCCGTTCACGAAGGACACCGGCGTGCAGATCCGCACGGTCTCGCCGATTTCCTTTGCCAAGCTCGCCGCGCAGGTGCGCAACGGCACGTATCAATTCGATGTGACGACGCTGGGCGTCACCGACACAGCGCGCGCCAACGCGGCGCAACTGATCGAACCGGCGCATGGGCATCTGGACGAGCACGCGCTGTGGTCGGGCGCGATCTACGAAAACGGCCTCGCCACGCACGCGTTCGCGAACCAGATTGCGTATCAGAAGGACGCGTTCGGCAGCAGTGGGATTCGCAACTGGAGCGACTTCTGGAATCTCAAGCAGTATCCGGGCGCGCGCAGTCTGCAACGCTACCCCACGCGCGTGCTGGCCTACGCGCTGCTCGCCGACGGCGTGCCGCCCGAGCATCTGTTTCCCTACGATCTCGACCGTGCCTTCCGCGCGCTCGACCGTCTCAAGCCCGCGATTCGCGTGTGGTGGACCGAAGGCCCGCAATCGCAGCAGTTGCTGCGTGACGGCGAAGTGAAGGCCATCGCAATCTGGAACGACTACGCGAAGACCGTCAAGGACACTTCGAAGACGCCGATCGAAATCGTCTGGAATCAGGCCGTGATCGACAAGGGCTGCTGGGTGGTGGCGAAGGGCACGCCGCGCGCGAAGAACGCGTGGCGTCTCGTGCAGCATATCGCCAGCAATCCTGCGGGGCTTGCGCGGTTCAATGCGGTCGACGGCTCCGGCCCGCTCAATCCCAAGGCATTCGATTACATGGACGCCGCGACGAAGCAGAACGCCCCGACGCTGCCCGAGCATTTGCAGCAGGCTGTTGTGCTCGACGGCGTGAAGCTGCTGCCGCAACTCGACCAGATTGCGTCGCGTTTCGACCGCTGGATGACGCTTTGACGCTACGCGTGTGGCGTGTTGCCGTTCCTTGCGCACGCGGCAATTGATGGTTGCGTGCGCAATCTTATTTCTGGAGTTCAACCTTGGCTGAATCGACCCTTTCGAGCATGCCGATCGTCGACGAAGCGGCGCAGGCCACCGGCGCGCCCGCGCAGCGCGAGCACGTGGACCGCCGGCCCAATCCGTGGCTGCTGTACGTGCCCGCGCTGGTGTTCCTCGCTGTGTTTTTCGTCGTACCGCTCGGCTACGTGATCTTTATGAGCGTGAGCGAGCCGACCTTCGGCTTCGGCAATTTCGTCGATCTGCTGGGCTCCGCGCATTTTCGCAGCGTGCTCGTGCACACCTTTCTCAGCTCGGCGTTCGTGGCGCTGTGTGCGCTCGTCTGCGCGTATCCGCTGGCCTATGTGGCCGCGACCGGATCGGCGTTCGTCTCGCGCCTGATGCTCACCGTGTTGGCGCTCAGTTTCTGGACCAGCTTTCTCGTCAAGACGTACGCATGGATGGTGATTCTGGGCGTGAGCGGGCCGCTTTCGGCGCTGCTCGAAACGCTCGGCTGGCGGCCCGCGCCGCACATGCTGTTCACCTCGTTCAGTTCGACACTCGCCATGACCCATGCGCTCGTGCCGTTCATGGCGATGGCGCTCTACGCGGTCATGAAGCGCATCGACGCGCGCCTCATGCGTGCCGCCGAAAGTCTGGGCGCACAGCCGTGGCGCGCGTTTCGCGAAGTCTGGCTGCCGCTGAGCGCGCCGGGCATCGTCAACGGCTGCACGCTGGTGTTCATCACCTCGCTGGGCTTTTACGTGATGCCCACGCTGCTCGGCAGTCCGCACGACCAGATGATTTCGGGTGTGGTGGGCGACCAGATCGAACAGGTGCTGGATTTCGGCATGGCGTCGGCGATGTCGATCGTTCTGCTCGTTCTCACCCTGGCTGTGTTCGCGCTGTATCACCGTTTCGTCGGCCTCGACCGGCTCTGGAAATGACGTCATGAAAAAGCCCGTGCAGATTCTCGCCTGCTTCATCGCGCTCGTGCTTATCGCGCCGCTCGCGATTGTCGTGCCGATGTCGTTCAGTTCGGCGGCTTCGCTCGAATTCCCGCCGCCCGGCTGGTCGGCGGCCAGCTACGCGCGCTTCTTCGCTTCGCCCGACTGGATGGGCTCGCTGTGGCATAGCGTGTTTATCGCTTCGTGCGCGACGCTGATCGCCCTGGCGCTGGCGATTCCCGCTTCGTTTGCGCTCGTGCGTCACACATTCTTCGGGCGCGGCGCATTCAACCTGCTGCTCATGATGCCGATGATCGTGCCGCAGATCGTCATGGCGCTCGGCTATTACACGTATTTCGGCCGCCTGCGCATGAGCCAGAGTTTTGCGGCCCTGATCGTTGCGCATGCCTGTCTCGCGCTGCCCGTCGCGACGCTGATCCTGACCGCCGCCATCAAATCCTTCGACCGCAATCTCGAACGCGCAGCGATGAATCTGGGCGCGCGGCCGCTGCGCACGTTCTTTCTCGTGACGCTGCCCGTGCTGCGTCCGGCCGTCATGGTCGCTGCGCTGTTCTCGTTCATCCAGTCCTTCGACGAAGCCGTGATCGCCGTGTTTCTCGCAGGCCCGGACACCGGCACGCTGCCGCGCCAGATGTTCAACAGTTTCCGTATGGAAGCCGATCCGGTGATTTCCGCTGCGTCGTCGTTTCTGCTCGCGCTCGTCTGCGCCGCGATTTTCGCGCCGCTCGCGGTGCGTCTCGTGCGCCGGCGCCTGACTGTCGCACCGGTCGCGCCTGGCGCCGTACGTTCCTGATCAGCCGTTTGCCCATTATTCGTTGAGGTTCCCATGCAAGCCCGCTCCCTCACGCTCGACCAGGTCAGCAAGACCTACGACGGCCAGCATCGCGCCGTCGATCGCGTATCGCTCGACATCCAGCCCGGCGAGTTCGTGTCCTTTCTCGGCCCGTCGGGCTCGGGCAAGACCACGACGCTGATGATGATCGCCGGCTTCGAACACGCCAGTTCCGGCGCGATCCGCATTGCCGGTCGCGCGATCGACAATGTGCCCGCCTACGCGCGCAATATCGGCATGGTGTTTCAGAACTATGCGCTGTTTCCGCACCTGAGCGTGGCCGATAACGTGGCGTTCCCGCTGCGCATGCGCGGCGTTGCCCGGGCCGAAAAGCAACGTCGCGTGAAGACGGCGCTGGAGATGGTCGGGCTGGGCGGCTACGCGGCGCGTCACCCGGCGGCGCTCTCGGGCGGCCAGCAGCAGCGCGTGGCGCTGGCGCGCGCACTCGTGTTCGAGCCGGATGTGGTGCTGCTCGACGAACCGCTCGGCGCGCTCGACAAGGCGATGCGCGAGCATATGCAGATCGAGCTCAAGCGCATTCATCGCGATCTGGGCGTGACGATGATCTACGTGACCCACGACCAGACCGAAGCGATGACGATGTCCGATCGCATCGCGGTGTTCAACGCGGGCCGCATCGAGCAGATCGGCACGCCCGACGAGGTGTATTTCGAACCGGCGACGCGTTTTGTCGCTTCGTTCGTCGGCGACAGCAATCTGTTCGAAGGCCGCGCGCTCGGCGAGGGACGCTTCGCGCTGCCAGGCGGCGACTTCACCGGTCGCAAGCGCTTCGAGGCAACGCCGGGCGCGAAAGTGGACGTGCTGCTGCGCCCCGAAATGATCCATTGCGGCGAAGCCGTCACGCGTAATCAATGCGACGTGCAGCGCCAGTTACTGATCGACACGATGGTCAATTACGGCGACAGCGTGCTGCTGAGCGGCCGTTGCGACGACATCGCCCTGCGTGTGCGTGTGCGCGGCCCGGAAGCGCGCGAGCTTGCGCCCGGTGCGCGCTGTGCCGTGGGCTGGAAGTCGTCGGATCTGCATGTGGTGGTGTGAGGTCGAGCGCGCGAGCGCCCCGCATCGAACCCCTCTCCCTGTATTAGCGAACAAAAAAGGATTTGCCCATGAACGCCCCTCACGAAGTCATTGCGCCGAGCGCACTGCAACGCAGCGACGCCGCGCAC
The DNA here is from genome assembly GCF_905220255.1 of Paraburkholderia sp. J69-1. Lineage (NCBI taxonomy): Bacteria > Pseudomonadati > Pseudomonadota > Betaproteobacteria > Burkholderiales > Burkholderiaceae > Paraburkholderia > Paraburkholderia sp. J69-1. The sequence goes on from NZ_CAJMZG010000005.1 coordinate 350,069, forward strand.
CTGCTGCATCCCTATACGAATCTGAGCCTGCATGAAGCGGTCGGCGCGCACGTTATCACTGGCGGCGATGGCATCCATGTGATCGACGAACACGGCAAGCGCTATATCGAAGGGCTCGCCGGGCTGTTCTGCGCGGGCCTGGGCTTTAGCGAGGAACGTCTTGTCGAAGCCGCCGTACGCCAGATGCGCGCGATGCCGTTCTATCATGCGTTTGCGCACAAATCGACGGCGCCTGCCATCGAACTTGCCGAAAAGCTGCTCGCGCTCGCGCCTGTGCCCATGGCGAAAGCCTTTTTCGCCAACTCCGGTTCCGAAGCCAACGACACCGCCGTGAAGCTGATCTGGTATTACAACAACGCAATCGGCCGCCAGCAAAAGAAGAAGATCATTTCGCGCCTGCGTGCGTATCACGGCGTTACGGTGGCGTCGGCGAGTCTCACGGGGCTGCCGCTCAATCATCGCGATTTCGATCTGCCGATTCAGGGCGTGCTGCATACGATGTGCCCGCATTACTATCGCAACGGCTTGCCCGGCGAAAGCGAAGAAGCCTTCGCCAGCCGCTGCGCCGACGAACTCGAAGCGCTGATCCTGCGCGAAGGCCCGGACACCGTAGCGGCCTTTTTCGCGGAGCCGGTGATGGTCTCGGGCGGCGTGATCGTGCCGCCGAAAACCTACTTCGAAAAAGTACAGGCCGTGCTGCGCAAGTACGACATTCTCTTCGTCGCCGATGAAGTGATCTGCGGTTTCGGCCGCACCGGCAACTGGTTCGGCTCGCAGACCTTCGGCATCGAACCGGACATGATCAGCGTGGCCAAGCAACTTTCGGCCGCCTATATGCCGATTTCGGCGCTGCTCATCAACGAGAAGATCGAACGCGTACTCGTTGCGCAGAGCGCGAAGCTCGGCTCGTTTTCGCACGGCTTCACTTACGGCGGGCATCCGGTTGCCGCCGCCGTGGCGCTGGAGGCGCTGAAGATCTACGAGGAACGCGATATCGTCGGTCACGTGCGACGCGTGGCGCCGCGCTTCGCGCAGGGCATCGCGCGGCTTGGCGCGCATCCGCTGATCGGCGAAGCGCGTGTGAGCGGCCTCGTCGCGGGCCTGGAATTCGTGCGCGACAAAACTACGCGCGAGAACTTCGCACCGGAGGCGGGCGTGGCCGCGTTTGCGGGCCAGCGTGCGCGCGAGCATGGCGTGATTACGCGCGCGCTCGGCGATACGCTGAGCCTGTGCCCCGCGATGATCATCGACGAAACGCAGATCGACGATCTGGTCGAGCGGATCGAACGCGCGCTCGACGACGCGCTGGTCTATGCACGCGAGCGCGGCCATGTCGACTTCTGAACGCGTCGCCTGCACGACACCCTACGCCACGCTCGGGCTGTTGATCGACGGCCGCTGGCAGACACACGCGCGCGCAGGCGAAGCGGTGTTCGATCCCGCGACGGAGCGCGAGATCGGCTGGCTACCGCACGCCGACGATGCCGATATAAGCGCCGCGCTCGCGGCCGCACAACGCGCCTTCGTGCACTGGAGCGTGACATCGGCCTACGAGCGTGCGCGCGTGCTGCGGCGCTTTGCCGAGCGCGTGCTGGAAACGGCAGCGGCGATCGCCACCGGCATCGTGAGCGATCAGGGCAAGCCATTCGAGGAAGCGCTGGCAGAAGTGCGCTTCGCAGCCGATCACATTGTCTGGCATGCGGAAGAATGCCGCCGCATTTACGGGCGCGAGATTCCCTCGCGCGACGTGCGTGTGCAGCAGCGCGTCGTGCGCGAACCGGTGGGCGTGTGTGTGGCTTTTACGCCGTGGAATTTTCCCTTCAGCCAGGCCGTGCGCAAGGTGTGTGCGGCGCTTGGCGCGGGTTGTACGCTCGTGCTCAAGGGGCCGGAGGCGTCCCCTTCGGCCGTCGTGGCGCTGGGCCGCGCGCTGCAGGAAGCGGGCTTGCCCGATGGCTGTCTGAATCTCCTGTGGGGCAAGCCGTCGGCGTTGTCCGAGCGGCTGATTGCCGACGATATCGTGCGTAAGGTCTCGTTCACCGGTTCGGTCGAAGTCGGCAAACAACTGGCCGCGCTGGCCGGCCGCTACATGAAGCGCACGACGATGGAACTGGGCGGTCATGCTCCCGTGCTTGTCTTCGCCGATGCCGATATCGACGCCTGCGCACGCGCGCTCGCCGTGCAGAAACTGCGCAATGCGGGGCAGGTCTGCATTTCGCCCACGCGCTTTTACATCGAGCGGCCGGCCTACGAGCGGTTTGTCGGAGCTTTCACGGAGGCGATGCGCGCCACGCGTGTGGGCGCGGGCGACGAACCCGGCGTGCAGATGGGGCCGCTGTGTCACGCCCGCCGCGTGCAGGCGATGCAAGACCTGGTCGACGACGCCATCGCTCACGGCGCCACGCTCGCGACGGGCGGCTCGCGTTTGCGGGAACGCGGGTACTTTTACGCGCCCACGGTGCTGTGCGGCGAACTCGGCGCGACGCGCGTAATGCGCGAAGAACCCTTCGGGCCGCTCGCCGCGGTGGTGCCGTTCGACAGTTTCGACGGCGCGATCGATGCGGCGAATGCGTTGCCTTTCGGGCTGGCTTCGTATGTATTTACGCGTTCGGCGGCGCAGGCGCATCATGCGGCGCGAAGGCTGAAAGCGGGCATGGTCAGCGTGAATCACTTCGGCCTGGCGTTGCCGGAAACGCCGTTTGGCGGGCTGCACGATAGCGGCTACGGCAGCGAAGGTGGCAGCGAAACCTTCGACGGTTATCTGGCGACACGCTTCATCACGCAGTTCGATCCCTTGCCGTAATTTTTTTGCGCACCATATTTAGGCATCCAAAATTAATGAAAGCCTTCTATTCAGACCGGCAGATGCGGCATCGGCCCACGCGTTCGTTTTATCGCGGGCGCTTTACGGCGGCACACGAAAATCCCGAACGCGTCGCGTGTTTGCAACGTGCGCTGGAGCGCGCGGGGTGCGTGACGAGCGAGCCGAAAGACGCCGGACTCGCGCCGATACTTGCTGTGCACGACAGTGGCTACGTCGAGTTCGTGCGCGACGCCTGGATGCGCTGGCGTGTCGATGGCGCACACGGCGAAGTGATTCCCAACGTGTTCCCGCCGTCGCGCGAAAGCGTGGGCGATCGCGCGGGACTGCCGGTACTCGCGCAGGCTGGCGTTTATATGGGCGATCTGAGTTGCCCGATCGGCGAGGGCACGTTCGAGGGCGCGTACTGGTCGGCGCAAGCCGCGGTGTCGGCGGCGGATGCGGTGCTGGCCGGCGAAGCGCTTGCGCTCGCGGTATGCCGTCCGCCCGGCCATCACGCGCAACGCGATCGCGCATCGGGCTATTGCTTCTTCAATAACGCGGCGATTGCCGCGACGCGCTTGCGCGAGCGTTTCGAGCGCGTAGCGATCGTCGACTTCGACATGCATCACGGCGATGGCACGCAGGCGATTTTCTATACGCGCGCCGATGTGCTTACCGCATCGACGCATGCCGATCCGCGCGACACGTTCCCGTTCTATAGCGGTGCGGCCGATGAAGGCGGCGCAGGCGCGGGCCTGGGCGCGAATTTCAACATCCCGTTGCCCGCCGGCGCCGACGACGACACGTTCGTCGCCGCCGTGGCCGCGCTATTCGAGCGTGCGAGCACATTCGGCGCGCAGGCTCTGGTGATCGCGGCAGGCTGGGACGCGCACGGCGACGATCCCCTTTCTCCCTTCGACATCACCAGCGCTGCCTATACGCGGATCGCGCGACTCATGCGGGCGCAGTCGCTGCCCACGGTGATCGTGCAGGAGGGCGGCTATCACCACGGCGCGATCGAGGACGCGCTGCTCGGGTTTCTCGGCGGCCTCGCCTGAGGCGCACACACTTTTTACAACAGCAAAGGGGTTCGCAATGAAAGGCAAAATAGCGCTCGCCGCGGTCGCGGCGTCGATGGCGGGGCTCGCCCATGCGCAAAGCACGGTGACCTTGTACGGCATCCTCGATGAAGGGATGACCGTCGTCAACAACGAAGGCGGCGCGCATAACGTGCGCATGGAAAGCGGGGTTTATCGCGGCAGCCGCTGGGGCCTCGACGGATCGGAAGATCTGGGCGGCGGCATGAAGGCCGTCTTCAAGCTCGAAAACGGCTTTAGCCTCGACAACGGTTCGCTCGGGCAGGGCGGCCTAATGTTCGGACGTCAAGCGTATGTGGGCCTGAGTTCACCCTATGGCACGCTCACGTTCGGGCGCCAGTACGACGCGACCACCGATTTCGCGTGGGACTACAACGTGGCCGCGATCGCATCGGGCTACGGCTTTCACCAGGGCGATCTCGACCGCACGCTCGGCGACCGGCTCGACAACTCGGTGAAATACCGCTCGCCGGATTTTCATGGTTTGTCGGCCATTGCGATGTACGCGTTCAGCAATACCGCGGGCGAATTCCACAAGGGCAGTGCGTGGAGCAGCGGCGTGTTTTACGACCATGGGCCCTTCACGGCGGCCGTGACGTACACCTATCTCGCGGGCACGACTTTCGATCCGTATGCGGCGATGGGCTTGCGCAGTTTTATGGGCCGCACCGTCGTCACGCGTGAGGGCGATGTCGTGACGCCGGTGCAGGAATCGTTCGAACTCGATTCGCTGGGGACACTCGGGGTTGGCGCGAGCTATGCGATCGGCGACGTTTCGCTGATCGCGAACATGACGAATACGCGCCTCAAGTATCAGGGCGATGCGACGGTGATGCAGGTCTACGAGGGCGGCGTGACGTGGCAGGCGACGCCTGCGCTGCTGACGGCGCTCGCGTATCAGCACACGCGGTTCGAGGGCCATAAATGGCATCAGGTGAGCCTGGGTGCGTATTACAGCCTGTCCAAGCGTACGCAGATTTATGCGTCGGTCGATTATCTGAAGGCGTCGTCGGGCGTGGACCCCGTGACGGCTTACGACTTTGCCCCGTCGCAGGTGAGCTGGCAGGGGAATGCGCGCGTAGGCGTGCTGCACAACTTCTGATGCGTGACGCGGGCGATAGAATACCCACTGCGTGCATATCGATAATGCGACTAACGGTCTAGCGTCTCTGCATCCACGCCGAGCGAATCTTCGATTCGCGCAGAGTTGGCCGTGCGGCTGGAAAAAAGCTAACAGATGGAAAACACCGCGAGGCGCAAAATCGCGCCTCGCGGTGTTTTTATTGAGCGGCGCATCAGTGGCGCCTTTAACGGCGGACTAAGCTTGCCGTTGAGATGCGCGAGACTGCGAGAAAACCCACTGCTAGAATGGCCGCCTTTTTCGCAGGGAGAGACCCATGAGCTGGTTTATCTATGAAGTGCCTGAGTACAACGAAGACGCCGCGCGCATCGAGCCGTTTACCGAGTTGCGCAGCCGCGTCACGAAACTCAGTGGCCCGGCGATGGCCGACGAGCTGGAAAGCGTGCGCGCAAACGCGGCGAGCTCCGCAGCCACGCCCACGCGCCGTCTGTTGACGGCCGACAATCCGCACGTATTTCCCATTCCTTACGCCGATTCCATGATCCTGGTGGGATTCATTTTCGAACTGGAGCGGGAAGGGCAGCAACTCGTGGTGTCGCCGGTGGAAATGCCCTGGTTGAAGGACGCATAAAACCCCGCGTCAACGAAGACCTTACTGGCTATTGTCTTCGCAATCCTTCCAGTACCGCAGCGGGTCCAGATGATGCGGATAATTCGTGTCGAGCCACATCGACAGTTTGTTCCAGTCCGGATGATTGGTACCCGTTTTAGCGGACCAGGTCGACGAACGTTCGAGAATCCGGTTGCTTTCGCGATCGCGGACGATCAGGCTGCCCAGCCCCGTCGTGCTGTTCGCCTGCGCCTCGACGAGGTAGCGGGGCAGCACGCGGAGTTCGGCGTCTTCGGCCCAGCCATACAGCGCGCGGATCACGCCGGCGGAGTCGCGTAGCTGGATCGGACCGCTCGGCGGACGCACCGCTGCCCATCCTTCCGGGAATTCGGCCACCACCGAATGGTTTTCTTCCCGAACCCATCTCACGCGCCACGCCCGCACCATGGCTTCGCGCATCGCCGATACCGACGGGTAACTCGCGGGCAATTCAATCGCTTTCGGCAGCGTGACGAGGTTGTCTTTCCAGAGCGTGGATTCGTCGTCGGCGCGTTTTGCTTCAAGCTTCGTTTCCTTGAACGGATTCGACTCCTTGAACGGATTCACTTCAAATGGGTTTTCCGGTCGGCTCGACGTTTTCGTGACGCTCGCGGGAAGTCCCTCGAAAAGCCGTTCGGCATCGAGACGAGTGAGTTTGGGTTTGCCTTTCTTCATGTGTTTCTCTTCAGCATGATGGCGTCGCGGTACCGCTGTACTGGGGTACGCCACGCGCCGCTTTTCATGCGGATAAATAGTGAATGTGCCGATCCGGCATGACCAGAGCGTGCTGGCCGTGGCCGATGCGGATGCGCGATATCCGGCCCTGGCCGCCAGTGAGTCTTTGACGGAGCAGGGTACTCGCCGTCAATCCAGTCCGTTATCCTCCGGCCCGCTTCGCGCTATGACCGGCCTTCTTGAGTTCTTCGACGATGCGCTCGCAATGGTCGCCCTGGACTTCGATCGTGCCGTCCTTGACGGTGCCGCCCGAGCCGCAGGCCGTACGCAACTGTTTGCCTAAAACGGCCAATGCCATTGGATCGAGCGTGAGTCCTTTCACGATGGTCACGCTCTTGCCGCCCCGGCCTTTGGTTTCGCGCGATACCCGCGCGACGCCGTCACCTGCTGGTTTCGTTCCGGCGATCGTTTTGCAGATGCATTCCGCAACGGGACGCCTGCATTCGGGACACATCCGCCCGCTTTCCGTGGAATAAACGAGGCCGCCCTTCGAACTGCTTTTCATGTGTTTTGGCTGAGGGAATTCAAGGCTGACGACCGGTCATTTTAACAGGTGGCGCGCCTGCGTCCTGCCCGCCGCGAAGGGCGAGCCAGCCTGCACCGAAATGGCGCGGCCGGAGCGCTATGCGGAAATCGTCATCGCAGCCGGGCTACGGGAACAAGACGGCCAGGCGCCGGTTGCCTACGATTATCGGCATGAACACGATCGATGCAACCGGCCTGACCGATGCACGGCGCACGACGCACGGCGCGCTCGCAGCGATGGCGTGTTCTGCACGGATATAGCCCAAAGCGAACCCAACAAGCAAACCCGATAAGCGGCTTCACACTCATTCAGGACCCAAAGGAACATCATGAGCAACAACATCTTCACGGGTACGATTCCGGCCCTCATGACCCCGTGCACGGCAGAGCGCACGCCGGATTTCGACGCACTCGTCGCCAAGGGGCGCGAGCTGATCGATATCGGCATGTCGGCGGTGGTTTACTGCGGTTCGATGGGCGACTGGCCGCTGCTGACCGAAGCGCAACGTCAGGAAGGCGTCGCGCGTCTGGTGGCGGCCGGCATTCCGACTATCGTCGGCACGGGCGCCGTCAACTCGAAGGAAGCGGTTTCTCATGCTGCGCACGCCGCGAAAGTGGGCGCCAGCGGCCTGATGGTGATTCCGCGCGTGCTGTCGCGCGGTGCGTCGGCTGCGGCGCAGAAGGCGCACTTCGCCGCGATTCTCGAAGCGGCTCCGGCGCTGCCCGCCGTGATCTACAACAGCCCGTACTATGGCTTCGCCACGCGCGCCGATCTGTTCTTCGAACTGCGCGCCAAGTACCCGAACCTGATCGGCTTCAAGGAGTTTGGCGGTGCGGCGGATATGCGTTACGCCGCCGAGCACATCACCAGCCAGGACGACAGCGTCACGCTGATGGCGGGCGTCGACACCCAGGTGTTCCATGGCTTCGTCAACTGCGGCGCCACGGGCGCGATCACCGGCATCGGCAATGCGCTGCCGCGCGAAGTGCTGCAACTGGTCGACCTGTGCCGCAAGGCCGCGAAGGGCGATGTCACGGCGCGTCGTCAGGCGCGTGAGCTGGAAGCGGCGCTGGCCGTGCTGTCGTCGTTCGACGAAGGAACCGATCTGGTGCTGTACTACAAGTATCTGATGGTCCTGAATGGCGATAAGGAATATACGCTGCACTTCAATGAAACCGATGTGCTGAGCGAAGCGCAACGCCGTTATGCGCAAACGCAGTATGAGTTGTTCCGTAGCTGGTACGCGGGCTGGTCGAAGGAAGTGAATGCCTGAGGCTTGAACGCCTGCATTGCCCAGGCAATGCAGCAACGCCGCAATGAAGTATGAGAAAGCGCCCTTTCGACAGGGCGCTTTTTTTGTTTATCGACGCTATTAAAAAAACGCTGAACAGGCAGTGAACAAGCAGTGAGTTTCGCGAGAGGAAAGCACAGCGTTGCGCGTGCCAGGCACTATGCCGATTTCTGCATTTTCACTGTCGATTTTCCTCAAGACTCCTCGATTTTTGGAATCTTATATTGCTTCAGCCAACCACCGGTCAAGCCGGAAAACGAGAGGCAAGTGCCCACCACACCAGCAAGGTTGCGGGTACCGGGGTTATCCACTATCGAGGAGCAAGAGAACAATGCAATTCCAACGGACGGTCATCTCCACTGCGTTAGTCACGGGCCTTCTGGCCGGCGCAACCTGCTCCTATGCCGCGGCACCGGTCGACATCAAGATCGGTTTTGCAGCGCCCCTCACTGGCGGCCAGGCGCATTACGGTGCGGATTTCCGCAGCGGCGTGCAGCTGGCGATCGAAGATATGAATGGCACGAATCCGGTTATCGGCGGCAAGCCCGTGCATTTTGTGCTGGACGCGCAGGACGATCAGGCCGATCCCCGCACCGGCACGACGGTCGCGCAAAAGCTCGTGGACGACGGCGTGGTGGCCGTGATCGGCCACTACAACTCGGGCACCAGCATTCCGGCCGCGCCGATTTACGCCAAAGCCGGCACGCCTGAAATCGCCATGGCGACGTCGCCCACTTATACGCGTCTGGGTTTGCCCACCACCTTCCGTTTGCTGACTTCGGATACGCAGCTTGGCAGCGTGCTCGGCGATTTCGCCGTGAAGGGCCTTAAATTCAAGCGTATTGCGATCGTCGACGATCGTACGGCTTATGGACAAGGTGTCGCGGAAGAGTTCGCCAAGGCGGCGAAGGCCGCGGGCGCCACCATCGTCGACGAGGAATACACGAGCGACAAGGCCGTGGATTTCCGCGCGATTCTCACCAAGATCAAGTCCGTGAATCCCGATGCGGTCTTCTACGGCGGCGCCGATACCCAGGCCGCGCCGATGCTCAAACAGATGCGTTCGCTGGCGATCAAATCGGTGCTGATCGGCCCCGACATGCTGCAGTCCGATAACCTCATCAAGGTCGCGGGCGAGGCTTCGGAAGGCACGCTTGCGGCATCGGAAGGCAGCCCGCTTGCGCAGATGCCGGGCGGCAAGGCGTTTGGCGAGCGTTACGCGAAGCGCTTCAACCAGCCGGTCGAACTCTACGCGCCTTATGCCTACGACGGCACGATGGCCGTATTCAACGCGATGAAGAAAGCCGATTCCACCGATCCGCACGTCTTTCTCACCGCGTTGAAAGCGACGAACATGAAGGGCGTCACGACCAGCGAACTCGCCTACGATCAATATGGCGATCTGAAGTATGGCGGCGTGACGGTGTACAAGGTCGTGAACGGTTCGTGGAAGCCGCTGCAGACGGTGGGCACGAAGTAATTGGTTTGAATCGCGGCGGTGCATAGACGCACCGCCGCGCACGCGCTTCCTTCTTCAGATGTTTCCATCGGCGCCCGCCGTGAATTCCCCATACTTTTCGATTCCCCACTCGCACACTGCAGGGCGTGTAGCGGGCACTTCGCCCGTTGCTGCGCCGTTCGTGCGCTATGCTGAAATCGTCATCGCGGTGGGCCCGTTCGAACAAGACGGCTTGACGGCCGATGCCTAGGATTGTCGACATGAACTCCATTACCGTTATCGACTCCCATACCGGCGGCGAGCCCACGCGGCTCGTCGTTGAAGGCGGCCCCGATCTGGGCCGCGGCCCGCTCGCCGAGCGGCTTGAAATCTTCCGCCGCGATTTCGATCATGTGCGCGCCGGTGTGGTCAACGAACCGCGCGGCTCGGATGTGATGGTCGGCGCGTTGCTGTGCGAGCCGCATGATCCCAGCTGTTCGGCAGGCGTGATTTTCTTCAATAACGTCGGCTTTCTGGGGATGTGCGGACACGGCACGATCGGGTTGATCGTTTCGCTTGCGCATATGGGCCGCATTCAGGCGGGCGTGCATCGGATCGAAACGCCGGTTGGCGTGGTCGAAGCCGAATTGCACGCCGATGGCAGCGTCACCGTGCATAACGTGCCCGCGTATCGCTATCGCACGGAAGTGCCGCTCGATGTTCCCGGCCTCGGTCGCTTGCACGGCGATATCGCATGGGGCGGCAACTGGTTTTTCCTCGTCGCCGATCACGGTCAAAAGCTCGAATTCGCCAACGTCGAAACGCTGACCGACGTGTCGTGGTCGATTCGCGCCGCGCTCGAAGCCAATGGCATCACCGGCGAAGGCGGCGCGCATATCGACCACATCGAACTGTTCGCCGATTCCACCACGCCGGGCCTCGACAGCCGCAACTTCGTGCTGTGCCCCGGCAAGGCCTATGACCGCTCGCCGTGCGGCACCGGCACGAGCGCGAAGATCGCTTGCCTGGCGGCGGACGCGCATCTCGCTGCGGGCGCGACGTGGCGGCAGGAAAGCATCATCGGCAGCGTGTTCGAAGCGAGCTACGCGCCGTATGTCGATGCGAGCGATGCAGGCAATACAGCGCGCAACTACGTGCGCCCGAGCATTCGCGGCACGGCTCACGTGAGCGCCGAAGCGAAGCTGATTTTCGCCGCCGACGATCCTTTCGCATGGGGCATCCGCGCGTGAGCAAGCCGTTGTATTCGAGCCCGGATGTGATCGTGGTGGGCGCGGGCATCGTCGGCGCCGCCTGCGCGCACGAACTGGCGCAGCAGGGCGCGGACGTGCTGGTGCTCGATCGCGCAGGCGTGGGCGGCGGCGTGACGGCGGCGGGCATGGGCCACCTCGTTCTGATGGACGATTCGCCGGCCGAGTTTGCCTTGTCGGCGTGGTCGCGCGATCTGTGGCTCGAACTGGCGCCGCGCCTGAGCGAGCGTGAGGCGTTCGTGCGTTGCGGCACGCTCTGGGTCGCCGTCGACGACGAAGAATACGAACTCGCGCAAACGCGCCAGCAGGCGCTTGCGCAGGCCGGCGTGGCGTGTTCGCTGCTGGATGCCCAGCAGGTACGCGAAGCCGAGCCCGAACTGCGCGAGGGCTTGCGCGGAGGCATGATGCTCCCCGACGACGCGGTGGTCTACGCGCCTGCCGCCGCAGCATGGTTGCTCGCGCAACCAGTCAAGGGCCGCGTGACCTGCAGGCTCGATACGCAGGTTGCGCGCGTGACCCGCGAAGGCGTGGCGCTCGCGAACGGCGAGACGCTCGCGGCAGGTGCCGTGTTGCTGGCCAACGGGCTTCAGTCGGTGGAGTTGCTGCCGGGTTTGCCGATGCAGGCCAAGAAAGGTCATCTGCTGATTACCGATCGCTATCCCGGCACGATCCGCCATCAGATACTCGAACTCGGCTATATCAAGAGCGCGCATAACGCGAGCGGCACGTCGGTTGCGTTCAACGTGCAGCCGCGTCCGACCGGACAGATTCTGATCGGCTCGTCGCGGCAGTTCGACAGTGTCGATCCCGCCATCGAACCGGAGATTCTTGCGCGCATGCTGCGCCGCGCCGCCGAGTATCTGCCCGCCTTGCCAACGCTCAACGCCATTCGCGCGTGGACGGGCTTTCGGCCTGCCACCAGCGACGGCCTGCCGTTGATCGGCCCGGGCGCGCAATTTGCGAACGATACGTGCCACCGCTCGACCTGGCTCGCAACGGGGCACGAAGGTCTGGGCGTGACGACCGCATTGGCGACCGGCAAGCTCATCGCTGCGCAAATGCTGAACTCAGGCGATGGGTTGCCGATCGACCCGGCGCCGTACCAGCCCGCGCGCTTCGAAACGATGGATGTGAGGGGAGTGAGCCATGGCTGATCTGTTGACCCTCGACATCGATGGACGCAGCGTGCGGGTCGCGCACGGCAGTTCGGTCATCGCGGCGATCGCGCAGGCGAGCGGCACGGCGGATATTGTCACGCGCGAGTCGGTGAGCGGCGCGCCGCGCGGCCCGCTGTGCGGCATGGGCGTGTGTCAGGAATGCCGCGTGACGATCGACGGCGTGCGCCATCGGCTGGCATGTCAGACGCTTTGCGCCGAAGGAATGAACATCAGGACAGCAAGGTCCGAATCATGAATTTCGATATCCTGATTATTGGTTCGGGGCCTGCGGGTTTGCACGCCGCGAGCGTAGCGGCACAGGCGGGCGCGAAAGTCGGCATCGTCGACGACAATGCGTTGCCCGGCGGCCAGATCTGGCGGCAGGGCCCGCAGTATGCGCCCAAAGGGCGCGCACGCGAGGCAATCGAAGCGATTGCGCAAGCGGCGAATGTTACGCGTCTGGGCGGCACGCGCGTCGTGCAGGCGCTGCGCCCCCATGAACTGCTCGTGGAAGATGCTTCGCGTGGCTATGCGATCGGCTACCGCAAGCTGATTGTCGCGAGCGGCGCGCGCGAACGCTTTCTGCCGTACCCCGGCTGGACCTTGCCCGGCGTAACGGGGGCGGGCGGTTTGCAGGCGCTGATCAAGGGCGGCATGCCCGTGCGCGGCGAGCGCATCGTGATTGCCGGTACGGGCCCGCTGTTGTGGGCGGCTGCCGTGACCGCGCGCGAACAGGGCGCACAGGTGGCGGCCATCGTCGAGCAGGCGCCGGCGCATGCGGTGCGCGGATTCGCGGCGTCGCTCGTGCATACGCCTGCGAAGCTCGTGCAGGCCGCGCGCATGCGGTTCGATCTGCGCGCGACGCCGTATCTGTGCGGCGCACACGTGAGCGCGGCGGAGGGCGACGGTAAACTCACCCGGGTGACGGTGCAGCAAGGGCACAAGCAGACGCAGATCGATTGCGACCGGCTCGCGTGTGCCTTCGGGCTGGTGCCGAATACCACGTTGGGTACGGCGCTCGGCTGCGATATCGACGAAAAGCAAGGCGTACTCTCGATTGCAGTCGACGAGTTGCAGGCCACTTCGCAAGCCGATATCTACGCAGCAGGCGAATGCACGGGCGTGGGCGGCATGGAATTGTCCGCTGTCGAAGGGCTCATTGCAGCGTACGCGGCGCTTGGCAACGTCGCGCAGGCGCGTGCGCATTTTGCCGAGCGTCAGCGTTACCGCAACTTCGCTGCGCGTATGCACGGGGCCTTCGCGCTCGATCCGCAATTGCGCGGCCTTGCCACGCCGGACACGGTGCTATGCCGTTGCGAAGACGTTCGTTTCGCCGATGCCGCGCAACATCGCACGTGGCGCGATGCCAAATTGCACACGCGCTGCGGCATGGGGCCGTGCCAGGGCAAGATCTGCGGCGAAGCGGCGGCGTTTTGCCTGGGCTGGTCGCGCAATGGCCTGCGCCCGCCGTTCTCGCCCGCACGTATCGGCACGCTGATGGCGGTGCAAACCAGCGTGCAAACAAACGTGCAGGCGCAAGCTTGAAACGGCTGAACGGGCGATGCGAAAGCGTCGCCCGTATTTCTTTGCAGGTGTGCAAGCGGCGGCGACGAAGGCATAATCGAGCCGATCCCGACTCGCCACGCATTGCCATGCACGACCTGCTCACGCCCGCTGCCAGCGGACACTCGACGCCGCCGCAGACGCTCGCCCAGATGGTGGCGCATTTCTCGCTGCTCGAACCGCTGTTCGACGCGATGCCCGACGTGGTCTTCTTCGTGAAGGATCACGAAGCGCGCTATGTGATCGTCAATGCAACACTGGCGGCGCGCTGCGGTTATAAGGATCGTCGTGCGCTGCTGGGAAAAACCGCTGCCGAGGCGTTTCCTTCGCGTTTCGGCCGTATTTACACCGAACAGGACGAAGCGGTCGTGCGCGACAACAGCCGCCTGATCGATCAGCTCGAACTGCATCTCTATCCGGGCCGGCAGCCTGGCTGGTGCCTGACTTCCAAGGTGCCGCTGCAGGACGCGCAGGGGCGTGTGCTGGGCGTGGCCGGTATCTCGCGCGATCTGCGCGCGGCGGAAGGCACGCATCCGGCGTATCAGCGTGTGGCTATCGCAGCGAAATACATTCAGGACAATTACGCGCAGCCGCTGAAGCTTTCGAATCTCGCGGCGCTCATCGATATGTCGGTGGCGCAGGTCGAGCGCTATTTCCATAAGGTTTTTCATCTCACGCCGCGCCAGATGCTGCTGAAAACGCGGCTCGATGCAGCATCGGAACTGCTTGCAAGCGATTCGAGCATTACCGATATCGCTACACGTTGCGGCTACAACGATCACAGCGCATTCACGCGCCAATTCAAGGCGACGGTGGGTATTACGCCGAGTCAATATCGCGCGTTGCTGCATCCGCAAGCGGCGCCATCCGATCAATAACGCATTCAAAAACGATTGTGCGGCCCTGCAAAATCCGCGCGCACTTTTCTAAGTGTTCTCACCGATAGCGCTTGCGCGCGTGATTTGTTTGCATGAGTCGATAACGGCGATTGTGCCGAATTCGTCACGCTGAGGTGCGAAAGCCCTCAAGCCGAAGAGAATATGGATAGCGATACTTCTTCGCATCGTTGCTGATCTGGCGCGATGTATTCAACGAAGGAGCCTGGCACTGTGAGCCGTAACGTTATCCCATCGGGCAGCGTGTTTTCCGCCCTTAGATATCTGCATTCCGCCGCGCGTTACACTCGCGCGCCGTGGCGGCAAGTCCCCATCTTTCTGTGATCTGACGTCAGGCAGCGCGCTCGCCGCCCTGCGTGTTCACACGTGCGCAATTGCGCGTCATTCATAGCACGTCAAAGCGCATACCTCGTTCACGTTCTGCTTCTGCATGTCGATGCAGCAGGCAAACGCTCAAGCGCTAATTCCCAAATCAGGAGACTCGACTATGTCCAGTCAAGGCAATTTATCCCGTCCGCTGCCGGTTGGCGACGGCACATCGGCTGCCGCATATGAACAGGCCGGAGAAGGCCGCTTCAAGAAACAACTGTCACTGACGGACCTCACGTTTATCGGCCTGGGCGCGATTTTCGGATCGGGCTGGCTGTTCGCCGCGAGCCATGTTTCGGCCATCGCCGGACCGGCTGGCATCGTCTCCTGGCTGATTGGTGGCTTCGCGGTGCTGCTGCTCGGCGTCGTCTATTGCGAACTGGGCGCGGCCTTGCCGCGTGCGGGCGGCGTGGTGCGATATCCCGTGTATTCGCATGGTCCCTTGCTCGGCTATCTGATGGGCTTTGTCACGCTGATTGCGTTTTCCAGCCTGATTGCGATTGAAGTGGTTGCCGCGCGCCAATACGCGGCTGCCTGGTTTCCGATGCTGAGCCAACCGGGTTCGGGCAATCCGACGATGGTGGGATGGTGCGTTCAACTCGCCTTGCTCGCCCTGTTTTTCCGGCTCAATTATTCGAGCGTAAAAACCTTTGCGCGTGCGAATAACCTCATCAGCATTTTTAAATTCATCGTGCCGCTTTCGGTGATCGGCGTGCTGTTCACGTTTTTCAAACCCGCGAATCTGCACGTGCAAGGCTTTGCGCCGTTCGGTCTTTCGGGCATTGAAATGGCGGTGTCGGCGGGCGGCATCATCTTCGCGTATCTGGGTCTCACGCCGATCATTTCCGTGGCGAGCGAAGTGCGCAATCCGCAACGCACGATTCCCATTGCGCTGATTCTTTCCGTGCTGCTTTCCACGCTGATTTACGTGCTGCTGCAACTGGCGTTTATCGGCAGCATTCCGACCGATATCCTCAAGAGCGGCTGGGACGGTGTTAGCAAGGCGTTTTCGCTGCCGTATCGCGACATCGCGCTGGCGCTCGGCGTGGGCTGGCTCGCTTATATGGTGGTGGCCGACGCGGCGATTTCGCCGAGCGGTTGCGGCAACATCTACATGAACGCCACGCCGCGCGTGGTGTATGCGTGGGCAAAGACGGGTACGTTTTTCCGCGTGTTTACGCGTGTCGATGCGGCTTCGGGGATTCCGCGCCCGGGTCTGTGGCTCACATTCGCGCTGGCCGTATTCTGGACGCTGCCGTTTCCTTCGTGGGAAGCGCTGATCAACGTGGTGTCGGCGGCGCTCGTGCTCAGCTATGCCGTCGCGCCGATCTCCGTCGCCGCGTTGCGCCGCAATGCGCCCGATATGGCGCGTCCGTTTCGCGTGGGGCGTTTTGGCATCGTCGGTCCGGTGTCGTTCGTGATCGCCGCGCTGATCGTCTACTGGTCGGGCTGGAGCACGGTGTCGTGGCTGCTGGGTCTGCAGATCGTCATGTTCGTGATCTATCTTGCAGCAGGGCGTTTCGTGCCGACGCGCGATCTGAGTCTCGCGGAACAGGTGCGTTCGTCGCTGTGGCTGATTGCGTTTTACGCCGTGATGATCGTGCTGTCGTGGCAGGGCAGTTTTGGCGGTGTCGGCACGCTGGCGCATCCGTTCGACACCATCGCCGTGGCGATCGCGAGCCTCGTTATTTACTACTGGGGCGCCAATACGGGCGTACCGGCCAGCAAGCTGCGCCTCGACGATGACGACCAGTAACGCCGCGCATCGCGACATCGCATTCAATTCTTTTGCAGGAAGCACTATGACTATTACCGGCCAGTCGTTGATCGGCGCAGCAAGCGTGAGTGGAATCGACGGCTTTTTTCAAGGCGTAAACGCACGCACGGGCGAAGCGCTCGAACCGCAATTCGGCAGCGCGAATGCCAATGATCTGGAGCGCGCCTGCGCTCTGGCAGAGGCAGCATTCGATCGCTATCGCGAGACTTCGCTCGAAGCGCGCGCTGCCTTTCTGGAAACGATAGGACAACAGATCGAATCGATTGGCGATGCGCTGATCGAACGCTGCATGGCCGAAACCGGCCTGCCGCGCGCGCGCCTCGAAGGCGAGCGCGCCCGCACGATCGGCCAGCTCAAGCTGTTTACCAATCTGCTGCGCCAGGGCGATTACGTCGATGCACGTATCGATCCCGCGCAACCGGAGCGCAAGCCGATGCCGCGCGTGGACCTGCGTCTGCGCAATATTGCGCTTGGGCCGGTGGCGGTGTTCGGCGCATCGAATTTCCCGCTGGCTTTTTCGGTGGCCGGCGGCGATACGGCGTCGGCGCTTGCGGCAGGATGTCCCGTGGTGGTGAAAGCGCATGGCGCGCATCCGGGCACGTCGGAACTCGTCGGGCGCGCGATCCAGCGTGCCGTGGCGCAATGCGGTTTGCCCGAAGGCGTGTTTTCGCTGCTGTTCGATGGCGGCATTGCAATCGGGCAGGCACTGGTTGCGGATCGGCGGATCAAGGCAGTGGGCTTCACGGGCTCGCGCGCGGCGGGCGTGGCGCTGATGAAGATCGCCAACGCGCGCGCCGAACCGGTTCCGGTCTATGCCGAAATGAGCGCGATCAATCCCGTCGTGTTGCTGCCGCAGGCGCTGGCGGCGCGCGGCGAGCAGATCGGCAAGCAATTCGCCGCGTCGCTCACGCTGGGCGCGGGGCAGTTCTGCACGAATCCGGGTCTGCTGCTGGCGGTGCAAGGCGACGCGCTGCGCGCGTTCGAACAGGCCGCGAGCGCAGCGCTGGTCGACACCGCCGCGCAGACCATGCTCACGCCCGGCATCCACGCAAACTATTGCCGTGGCGTGCAGCGTCTGGACGCCGCACCGCAGGTCGAAAAACTGGCGAGCGGCGCGACGGGCGGACCGTATGACGCTCAGGCCGCGCTGTTCGCAACGTCCGCGCAAAACTTCCTTGCGAACGCGGCGCTGCACGAAGAGGTCTTCGGTCCGGCATCGCTGATCGTGCGTTGCGCGGATCTGAACGAACTGCACGAAGTCCTCAAGTCGATCGAAGGTCAGTTGACCATTGCCGTGCATCTGGACACGGCGCACGCCGCCGATCGCGATGCCTGCGCCACGCTGATTCCCACGCTCGAACGCAAGGCCGGGCGCATTCTGGCGAATGGCTTTGGCACGGGCGTGGAAGTCGGGCATGCGATGGTGCATGGCGGCCCGTTCCCGGCGACGTCGGATGCGCGCACGACATCGGTGGGCAGTCGCGCCATCGAGCGTTTCCTGCGCCCGGTGTCGTATCAGGACTGGCCGGACGCACTGTTGCCGGGCGCGCTGCGTGACGACAATCCGCAGCATCTGGCGCGACGCGTGGACGGCGCGCTAGAGAGCGAGGCCAGGCGGCATGGCTGAACCTGCTGAGGACGTCGCGCTCTCGCTGAGCGAACTCTTCGACCTGGCGCGCAAGGCGCTCGTGCTGCATGGCGTGTCGGCGGCGCACGCGGAAGCGATCGCGCGCGTCATCAAGCAGGGGCAGCGCGACGAATGCCATTCGCACGGTCTGTATCGATTGCTCGGTTGCGTGCGTTCGGTGCGCTCCGGCAAGGTCGATCCGCGTGCCGAGCCGACTGTGCGCGATGTCTCGCCAGGCGTGCTGGCCGTGGATGCGCACTACGGTTTTTCGCTGCTGGCGTTCGAAACGGGGCTGCCCAGGCTCGCCGAAAAAGCGCGCACGCAAGGCATCGCGGCGATGGCGATCAATCGCTGCTTCCATTTTTCGGCGCTCTGGCCCGAGGTGGAAACGATTGCGGCGCAAGGTCTCGTGGGTCTCGCGATGAATCCCAGTCATAGCTGGGTCGCGCCTGCAGGCGGCACGCGCGGTGTGTTCGGCACCAACCCGATCGCGTTCGCGTGGCCGCGCGCGCAAGGTCATCCGTTCGTATTCGATTTCGCCACCAGCGCGATTGCGCGCGGCGATATCGAATTGCATGCGCGCGAAGGCAAGCCGATTCCGCCGCACTGGGCCATCGACCGCGACGGCCAGCCCACCACGGATGCGCGCGCCGCGCTGGACGGCGCGATGCAGACCTTCGGCGGCCACAAGGGCTCTGCGCTGGCGGCGATGGTGGAATTGCTCGCGGGCGCGCTGATCGGCGATCTCACCAGCATGGAGTCGCAGGCCTTCGACGATGGCGCGGGCGCGAGCCCCTGTCACGGCGAACTGGTGATCGCCATCGACCCGCAGCGCTTTCTGGGCAGCGACCATGCCGCTGGCCAGGCGCGCGCCGAACGTCTGTTCGAAGCGATCGTCGATCAAGGTGCAAGACTGCCTTCGCAGCGCCGTTTCGAAGCGCGCGAGCGCAGCGAACGCGATGGCGTGCGGGTGCCGCGCGCGCTGTATGACGACGTGATGGCTCTTTTTAGCCAGTAAACGGAACGTCGCCCGGCGTTCCTTTCTGTAGTTCTGCGCTTCCCTTCATGCACGCGCCGGTCACGGCGCGTGCAGTTCATGCGCAATAGCGGACGATGTCCATGTCCGCCATCTATTCGCGCACTATTCGGTCGCCGCTTCGCCAACGTTGCCCACCTGCGCCGCGCCCCGATAAAACACGAAATACACGAGGCTCAGCAAGGCAAGAAAGGGCACGCCGAAAATCATCGTCATACGGAATTCTGGCGTGAATAGCGTGGTGAGCGCCGCGCCGATCGTCAGCGCTGCGCCCAGCAGCGTGAGCACCGGAAAGCCGCGCATGCGGAACGACGGCAGCGCGCGGCCCGAACGCTTCCAGTGACGGCGGAAGAACAGATGCGTGACGAAGATCATCGCCCAGGTGAAGAGCGCGCCGAACATCGAAATCGCCATCATGATCGTGAACGACGCGTCGGGATACAGCACGCTCAGCACCGTCGCGATGGCGATGCCCGCGCAGGACAGCAGCAGCGCCGCCACCGGCACGCCGCGCGCGCTGAGTTCGCCGAGGCGGCGCGGCGCGTGGCCGGCGCGTGCGAGGCTGAACATCATGCGCGTGGTGATATAGAGCTGGCTGTTCATCGCCGAAAGCGCCGCGATCAGCACCACGAAGTTGATCACGCCCGCGGCGCCCGGCACGTGCACGGCTTCCATCACCTTGACGAAGGGGCTCTGGTCTTTGCCCGCTGCGGTCCACGGCACGATCGCGAGCATCAGCGCGAGCGTCACGATATAGAACAGCACGAGACGGCCCACGGTCAGACGGAACGCCTGGGTGACGGCGCGCTGCGGATCTTCGGCTTCGCCGGCGGCCACCGCGATCATTTCGATACTCAGGTAGCTGAAGATCGCCACGATCACCGCAACCCACGTGCCCCACAGGCCTTTCGGGAAGAAGCCGCCATCGGCCGTGTAGTGCGCGAAGCTCGCCGGCCCGGTGACCTGGCCGTCATGCGTGCCCGCCACCAGTTGCGGATTGAAAAACACCACATACACGCCCAGCACGATAAAGCCGATGATGGCGCACACCTTCACCACCGAAAACACGTATTCCACCGAGCCGAACAGGTTCACGCTGCGCGCGTTGACGAGCACGAGCACGCTGGAGAACGCGAGAATCCAGACCCAGCCTGGCATCGCCGGCAACCAGTATTTCATGTAGAGCGCGATGGCCGTGACTTCGGTGCCGACCGCCAGCACGATGCAGGCCCAGTAGCTGTAGCGCACGAGAAAGCCCATCCACGGGCTGACGTAGTGCTCGGCATAGGCGCCGAACGAACCCGAGGTGGGATGGGCCACCGTCATCTCGGCGAGGCAGCCCATCAGCAACAGCGAGATGAGTGCGCCGATCGCGTAGCTGAGCAGCACGCTCGGCCCCGCGAAACTGATGGCGAAGCCGCTGCCGAGAAAGAGGCCGGTGCCGATTGCGCCGCCGATGGCGATCATCGAAAGCTGGGAAGCGCGCAGCGTGCGGCGCAAGCCGTGCTCGCGCTGGACGATCTTCTGAAACGGGTCTTGCGTGGTCATCTAAAGACGCTCCCTGCGTGTCTGAAACAAACGAAATCGTGAGCGGCACGGCGGCTGTCATGCAGCGCCGCGCCGCATTTTACGCATGCCCTGCGCGATGGATGATTAGAACATGTGACGCAGGCCGACCGCTGCGCCCAACTGGTTATTGCTGCCCGGCAACTCGGTGACGGCGCCGCCCGAGACCTTGTTGTAATCGACGCTCGCGTACACCTGGGTCGATTTCGACAGCGCATATTCCGATTCCAGCACGCCGGTGTAGCGCTTGCCGCTGTTGCCGGCGATGCCATTCACGTCGCGGATCGTGTCGTAGTAGAACGCACCGGTGACGCTCACCGCCGGCGAGACCTGCCACGCCACGCCCGTGAAGCCGATGGTGTCCTTGCGCGGATTTTCGGAGAACGAGCCGTATTGCACGGTGCGGCTGCTGTCGTTGAGGAACTCGCTGTCGACCACGCCGGTGGCATCGTTGCCGCCGATATAGCCGAGGAACACCGTGGCCGGGCCGATTGCATAACGGGCCGCCGCGCCCCACATCTGCTGCGAGCGCGCGTTGGCGTCGCGCACGTTCTGGTAGGCCGCGCCCACCATCAGCGCGCCGCGCGTGTAGGCGGTGCGCACGCCCCAGTACGAATCCGCGCTCATGTCGCCGGCCTGGCCGCCGAAGCCGTAGCTCGCGCCCACGGCGAGGCCGTCGAAGTTGCCGCTGTAGCTGACCACGTTGCTCGCGCGCGCCTGGGTCAGGAAGTACGGCCACATGTTGGCGCTGTAATTGGCGACCGTGAGCGGATCGAGATCGCCGAACAGGTTGAAGCCTTCGGTCGCCTGGCGGCCGAGCTTGATGGTGCCCAGCCGCGATTCGAGCCCGACGTACGCATAGCGGCCGAACAGCAGGCTCGAATCGGTCTTGCCGTTTTGTGGCTCGAAGCCGTTTTCGAGCTGGAAGATCGCCTTCAGGCCGCCGCCGAGATCTTCGGTGCCCTTGAAGCCGAAGCGGCTATTGGTGATCGCGCCGTTGGTGAGCTGCAGGCTGCTGTCGTTGTTCGCGTTGGCGTGCGTGGTGTATCGCAGGCTTTGATCGACGATGCCGTAGAGCGTCACCGAACTCTGCGCCTGTGCGCTCCCCGAGGCCGCGAGCGTGGCGGCGCTCAGTACGCCAGGGACTACTAACTTGATGAAAGTCTTCAACTGGGAACTCCGGTGGGTGGTCGTTTAGTTTTTGTAGAACAAGCGCTGCGTGGTGCGATTTCTAGCGCGTGTGTGTCGCCGCAGACGGCAGCCCGACATAGGCCACCAGTTCGATCAGCATGGCCGGATGTGCGAAGCCCTTGACGGCGACGCTGGTGCGATTGGGCCACGGCGCGCTGAAAAAGCGGCGGTATTCGGCGTCGATGGATTGCATGTCGGCGGCGTCGGCCATATAGATCAGCACCTGGGCGACGTCGCTCAATTGCGCGCCCGCGGCCTTCACGGCCTGTTCCAGATTGGCGAGCGTGAGACGCGTCTGCGCGACGATGTCCTCGCCGGCAATGGCGCCGCTGGCGTCCATCGGGCCGTGCGCGGTGAACATCAGGCCGCCGGCACGCGTGGCCCACGAAAACGGCTGGCCGGGATTGGGCAAGCCGGTCTCGATCGTATCGGACATGGGTTCTCCTCCTTGTGTTTTTTGGGTGGCGCTCGGTGCACGTTATTGCGGTGCGAGCACGCTGGCCATCGCTTCGGCCACGTAGTCGAGATTGCCGGCGTTCAGACCGGCGACGCACAAGCGCCCCGAGCGCAGCAGATAGACGCCGAACCGCTCGCGCAACGCATCCACTTCGTGCGCGCGCAGGCCGGTGTAACTGAACATGCCGCGCTGTTCGACGAGGTAGTCGAAGGCGCGGCCCGGCAGCGCATCGCGCAGGCGGTCGCGCAGGCCCGTGCGCATCGACTTGATACGCGCACGCATGGCCGCCACTTCGGCGTCCCATTGCGCGTAAAGCTGCGCATCGCCCAGCACCTGGGCGACGAGTTGCGCGCCGAACAGCGGCGGGCTCGAATAGGCGCGGCGCACGCCCGCCTGCATCTGCGTGAGCACGTGGGTGGCTTCCTGCTCGCTCGAACAGACGACCGAGAGCCCGCCGCAACGCTCGCCATAGAGCGAAAAATTCTTCGAGAACGAATTGCTGACGAGAAAGGCCACGCCCGCATCGCTCATGGCGCGGATCGCCCAGGCATCGTCGTCGAGGCCGTCGCCGAAGCCTTGGTACGCCATGTCGATGAACGGAATCAGGCCGCGCGCCTGCATGCAGGCGATCACGGCGCGCCATTGTTCGCGCGTGAGATCGAGGCCGGTGGGGTTGTGGCAACACGGTTGCAGTAGCACGAAACTGCGCGCCGGCAGCGTTTCGAGCGTGGCGAGCATGGCGTCGAAACGGATGCCGTTGCTGGCCGCGTCGTAATACGGATAGCTGTGCACCTCGATCTGCGCGCCCGCGAACAGGACGCGGTGATTGTCCCAGCTCGGATCGCTGATCCAGATCGCGCTATCGGGGAAATAGCGCTTGATGAACTCCGCGCCCAGACGCAGCGCGCCCGAACCGCCAAGCGTCTGCAAGGTCGCGACGCGGCGCTCGCGCACGGCCGCGCAGGCCTCGCCGAACACCACGCGCTGCACGGCCTCGCGAAACGGCGCCGAGCCTTCCATCGGCAAGTAGGTGTGGGGGGCGCGCTGCGCAGCGATGCGCGCGGCGGCGTTGCGCACGCTTTCCAGCACCGGAATGGCGCCGTTTTCGTCGTAGAACAGGCCGATGCTCAGATTGACCTTGCGCGCTTGCGGGTCGCGCTGGAAGTCCTGGAACAAGGACAGGATCGGGTCGCCGGGGTAGGCGTTGACGTGGTGAAACATGCTCGAGTCCTTGTGGTTTTCGTCGAATTATTGCGAGCATGTTATAGAGGAAGAAATAAAATATGCTTCGTTTATCGTGCGTCTTTTGCTTGTGGCGTGGTAGAGTCTGCGAATATTTCAACAATTATTGAATGAGTCTGCTGACCACCTATGGATCGTACAGACATGCGCATTTTGCGCGTTTTGGAGAAGGATGGCCGCATCAGCAATCAGGATCTCGCGGACGCGGTGAAGCTCTCGCCTTCGGCCTGTTTGCGGCGCGTGAAGATCCTGGAGGAGCGGGGCGTCATCGTCGGCTATCGGTCGGTGATTGCGCCCAAGGCGATCGGCGTGGGTTTCGAGGCGCTGGTGCAGGTGTCGATGCGGCCGGAGGAGGACGACTGGCACGCGCGCTTTTCGGAGGCAATTCAGGCGTGGCCCGAAGTGGTGTCGGCGCAGATCGTCACGGGCACGTCCAATTACGTGCTGCGCGTGCGCGCGCGCGACCTCGATCACTATTCCGATTTCGTGATCCACCGCCTGCATCGAGCGCCCGGCGTCATGGCGATCAACTCGAATATCGTGCTGGCGACGGTGAAGGATGGCGGATCGGTGCTGGATCTTGCAGTGCTGCCGGGTTGAGCGGCTGGTGTGCTGCGGTTTCGATCAGTGTGTCGCGTGTTTTCTGCTGTTATGACAAAATGTCCCGCCTTATAGAGGGCCAATGAGACATTTTGCGAAAATCCATGAAGACTGCAGACCTTTCTTACGCACTGGCACGCCTTGGCTGGACCCAGGTGACGTTCGCGGAATACGCCGGATACGACCGCCGCACAGTCGGACGATGGATGAACGGCGAGTCGCCTGTGCCCTTGCTGGTCGAAAAGCATATCGACCTGTTGCTGGCGATTCGTGACAGGATGCCTTGAGCTGCGCGGCAAAAAACTGAGTGATCGAGCGGGCTCGCGCTCGAAAAAGAATGGCGCTATTCGATTCAAAATAAATAATCTTGATTCACGGCGAATAGTTTTCGCAAAGGGAGCGCCATTCAATTCAAACAGCGCTTCCGCTTGAAGGTCGCCGGTATACACTTCCCCAATTGATAACCAGAACGCAGGGGAATGAATTGATTGCAGTTCCGGTGTGGTCGAACGCGCAGTTCACGATTATCCTGCTTTCGGTTCTATCGACTTTTGTACTCATCGTCGGCGGCCTGCTGCTCGCGGTGATTCTGCCATTGCGTCGCTGGGTAGGGCTAAGGCCTAAACTGCGCATCGGCCTGCTGGTATCGTCGCCATTGCTGTTGCTGGCCTCGCTGCCCACACTGGTGATGGCCATGGCAGCGTTCGGTGCGTGGCGCTCGGTCACCGCGCCGGAATCGGAGCGTCATATTACGCTGGAGCACGATCAGACAATCGACGGATTTACGTTGCCCGCCGGTACGCATCTGGATCTGATCGAGGCTTATGAAATCGATTCATTCAAGCACGCCCGTTTCCCGCATCCAGTCAACATGCTCGACGTGACAGCGACCGGAATGAATTCGGTCTTGCCTTATTCAGTTGCATTCACGGGTACGGGCGAACAGACGATTGCGGGCTGGACCTGCAATGCAACGGGCGAAATCGAATTCAGCCGAAGCACCGACAAGAATTTCGATCTGGACATGAAATCGCCTTTTCACTTTAGCGGTTGCACGCTCGGGCACGGCAACAGGATTGCGGGCCGTCTTCTGCTGCCTGCGAACGCCACGATCGCTGAAGGTACGCTGCACGCGGAGTTTTTCAACGTCAAAGTGGCCGATCCCTTGCCGATTGGGCCGGGCGGTGCGCTGTTGAAAACCAATTGTCTGGTGATCGACCGCAACAGCCGCATGCCCCAGGATATGAATACCGGGCTGCTGGTGAATCCGCTCAAGTGGAAAAACAAGACCTGGCCCGCCGGAACCGAAGTGATGTGGGATGCACCGAAGCTTGGCGTGTCCGCAAAAGTCACTGCCTGGTCGTTCTTCGAGCATTCGGCCAGTCTGGATTCAAACGATTCGTTTTCATGCCTTGGTTAAGGCGTGTTTCCACGGCGAATCGCGCACAGGAATGACGATATGAATCTGAAGAGCGGCCCGGGCCGCGTGCTTGCGATCCTTCCTTTAGGTGCGGTCATTGCGTGGGGTCTGCAAAGCGGCTTTGTCGTGGTCGCGAATCGCCTGGGCGTGCTCACGTGGATTCACTACGATTCTCCCGTCACGCGCCGTTTCTATGCGGGCAGAACGTGGATCGACCGGGCGGTGACAAACGAATTCACTTTAGCGTGGAAGCTGCTTTATCTGCTGGCGATCGTGGCGGCATTTTTTATCTGCCGGGCCCTGTACTACGGGAATAGTCGGGCTGCTTTCACGCAACGTGCACGCTGGATCATGCTCGGTTGGATGGTGGTGATCGGCGTGCTGATCGGTGAAATCCAGTTGCTATACCGCTGGATCGATTCGCCGTTCATCCGCTATGTGCGGGGTTGGAGCGATGAGTGGCTGGGCGTCGCGTGGCTGCTGTCGGCGACATGGTCATGCGGACTCTGGAGTTACGTAATGCGCCGGCGTGGTGTGCCAAAGGAAGATGAATTCACTGCGCGTGGGTTTTAAGGCCGGCAAATCGGCAAGTCGGCAAAAAAGGGGCGGGTGCAGGCCATCCGCTAATTCTTTCCTGTGAAACGGGCCGTAACGCGACGGGATTTTCCAAGGCTGGATTTGAGTGAGTACCGGGGCTTATCGTACGAGCGCTCGACGAGCTTCAGTGCTTTGCCAAGGAGAATTCAGCCATGAAGAAAATACAGATCGTTATCGCCGCTATTGCCGCTTCGGCTGCCGTCTCGCTGCAAGTTCGCGCCGACGAACCGGCTCCGCCGATGCCGGACCATCACGCACCCATGTTCGCCGGCGATATGGGGCCGGTTCCTCCGTTCCATGGCCCGGATTTCGACGTCATCAACGATCTCGAGCAATTGCGCCGGCTGTATAGCCTGTCTGGGCGTCCGGGCGACATCGTGGCGGTCTATCACGAGGTGCTGGACAAGTCGCACAATCCTGCGGTGCGCCGCTTCGCCTATGACGCCCTGGCCCGCGAACAGTTGAAGCCGGCGGACCCCGCAGCGGCCATCGCAACGATCCACGCCAGCCTCGAAGAGGATCTCGATCGCGCCAACAAGCCGCCGCGCGCCGAAGGTGGGCAAAAGCCGGGCGCGCCGCATCCCTGAGGTGCGGGAACCGGGGTGGAAAGTCGACGAATGGCGCGCCAGAAGTCCTCACTGAACCTTACGGAAGGTTTCTGTCCGCAACAGTTCAGAAAGGATTGGCGCGCAGCTTTCCATGCTGGCACTTATTGCAGAGCCGCACGGCCGTCGCCTCGCGCGGCAAGCGATCGCGTCCCCAAAACCGATCACAAAATTCAATAGTTCACGCGCGAAAATTATCATTTTTCAATGCCGTGCCGATGACTAAATAATCCGTCACCAGCTCACACAATGACGGAGACAGCATGTCATCACCCGCACAGATCAAGCGCGGCATCAGCCTTTACAGCTATCAGGAAGAGTTTTTCCTGCGCAAGCTCGACCTCGAAGGCTGCCTCGCCGAAGCGGCGAAAATCGGCGCTCATGGAATCGAGATCGTCAGCGAACAGATGATTCCGCGTGCACCGCACGCCGCCGACGCGTTCTACGCGCAATGGCACGAGTGGATGGCGCAATACGGCCTCACGCCCGTGTGTCACGATCTCTTTCTCGACACGAAACGCTATCCCGATCGCCGCTTGAGCGATGACGAATGCGTGGCATCGATCGAAGCCGATCTGCGCCATGCGCATCGTCTGGGCTGCCGTTTCGTGCGCGTGCTCGTGAGCGTCTCGCCGCATATTCTCGCCCGCTGCGTGAGCGCCGCCGAACGCTACGACGTGAAAATGCTGCTGGAAGTGCACTCGCCGCTGCATTTCGATCATCCGTGGATCATGCGTCACGCGGAATCGATGGAGCGTCTGGGCACGCAGCACATCGGCTTCATGCCCGATATGGGGATCTTCGTCAAGCGTTACCCGCTTGTCATGCGCGACCGCTTCGTGCGGATGGGTGCGCGCGCAACGATCGCCGATTTTATCTGCGCCGCTTACGACGATCGCATTCTCTCCGAATACCTCGTGCAGGATGTGCGCCAGATGGGCGGCACGCCGGTTGAACTCGCCATGGCCGAAACCGTGCGCCACACGATCTGGTCGAACCCGAAGCGCCTGCTCGAATTCATGCCGCGCATTCATCATATTCACGCGAAGTTCTACGAGATGACGGCCGAGTGCATCGAGCCTAGCATTCCCTATGACGAAATCCTTCCGGTGCTGATCGAGGGCGGCTACAACGGCTATCTGTCGAGCGAATACGAAGGCAATCGTCACGTGCAGGACGCGTTCGACGTGGACAGCATCGAACAGGTGCGCAGGCAGCACCGCATGTTCGAAACGCTGCTCGATCTGCACGCTGCAGTAGCTGCGGTCGCGGCTTAAACCGTTTTGGCCGGCTTGGGCATTCAGGTAAGGAGACAACTCACTATGTTCGACAAATACATCATCTGCGAAAACAGCTTGCGTCCGCGCGCTGGAAACGATGCCGCAGCGGGTTTTTCGCTGGAATTACGTTTGCCGTATTACCGCGCACTCGGTCTTTCAATGGTGGAAAAAATCGCGCTGACGATCGACGGCGAAACCGTGCCGGTCGAGCGCATGACGCTGAACGTCGAGGACGGCGCGTTCGCCGTCGCCGATCTCGGCAAGGTGGACGACGCGCGCTGGGGTTTCGGCGAAGTCGCGCGTCTTGATGTGGAGGGCGTGACGCTCAAGGCGACGACCGAGGGCGGCCACGACGTCCAGGTCGAACAGCATCTGCGTATCAGCTATCTGCCGTTCACGCTCGTCGGCAAGGATCGCAAATTCCTTGCGCTGGAGGCGGCACTGGCGTGATTTGGCGCGACATGCAAAGCTGGTAGCATTCGCGCGCATGCGATCGTAAGCGCAAGCGGGAACAGGATGGTGAGCGGGCAAGGGTGCGAAGAACACCCGCCCGTCCGGTCGATTTGAATCGATCATGAAAAGAGTCATGAAAAGACTCATGAGAAAAGTCAGGGGCCGCCAGGCGGCCTCAAGGAGACACGTATGACGAACAGAACTGCTGGCGCGGCGCAAGGCCTCGTGCTGAGCGTGGCATCGACGATGTCGGTAATGGGCGCCGTGGTCATGGCCCCGTTGCTGCCGAGCCTTCACGCCCAATTCGCCACCACACCCGGCGTCGATTTCCTCGTGCCGATGGCGCTTACCGCGCCTTCGTTGTGTGTGGCTTTGCTTGCGCCCGTGATTGGCGTAGCGGCCGACCGCATCGGCCGTCGCCGCGCGTATCTCTTCGCGCTGCTGCTGTACGTGCTCTTTGGCACCGCGCCGCTTTATCTCCAGACCTTGCCGCAGATTCTCGCCAGCCGCGTGGGCGTGGGTTTCGCCGAAGCCGTCATCATGGTCTGCAGCACGACGCTGCTGGGCGATTATTTCACCGGTCCGGAACGCGTGAAATGGCTTTCGGCGCAATCCGGTATTGCGTCGGTATCGGGTATCGCTTTCATCATGCTTGGCGGCGTGCTCGGGCGCGACAACTGGCGCATACCGTTCGCCATGTACGCACTGAGCCTCGTGCTGTTTGCCTTCACGCTGCTGCTGACCTGGGAACCCGCACCGCGCGCACGCGAGGCCGCGCAGGCGCAGCGCTTTCCCTGGGGCAACCTGTTGAGCAACGGCGTGCTGACGGTGATCGGTTCGCTGCTGTTCTATCTGATTCCCGTGCAGATGGGCGCGGTGCTGGCTGGGCACGGCGTCACTTCGCCCGCCACCATCGGCATTCTGATTTCGATCGCCAGCATTCTGATTCCGATTGGCGCGTTTCTGTTTCGCCGCGCGGCGTTGCGGATTCGTCTCGATGCGATCGTGTGTCTGCCGTTTCTGCTGATGGGCGCGGGTCTCATCGCACTTGGCCGCACCGGTGACGCGACGATGGACGTGATCGCCGCTTCGGTCCATCAACTCGGCGGTGGTTTCGTCTTGCCAGTGTTGCTGACGATGGCGCTGCAACGTCTGCCGTTCGAATTGCGCGGACGCGGCACCGGCATCTGGATGTGCGCGTTCTTTCTCGGTCAGTTCATTAGCGCGCCCGTAGCGATTGGGGCGATGAAAGCGGCGGGTAGCATCGGTATGTCGCTGGGCTGGCTGGGCGCAATGAGTCTTGCCGTGTGCGCGGTGCTCGTGGTGGCTGCTGTGCCGCGCGCGCGCCGCGAAGGCTGGGGCGTATTGCCGAACACGACGCCTGGTCAATAACGATTCGCCGATACGAAAACGCCATGCCGCTTATGCCGGCATGGCGTTTTGTTTTGTGCGGTACATAGCGTGAGAATCGTGATTTCAGGCGCTGACGTCCGGCGCGATTTCACTCGCGCAATCGAGCAGCACGTCGCGAAACCACGCATACGCCGGGTCGTTCTCACGCGTCTGCTGCCATTGCACGACTTCGGTGAGCGGCGGCAAGGCGATCGGGCAATCGATCACGCGCAATTCCGGTTCACGCGCCGCGAAACGCGCGGCAACAAAAGACGGCAGTGTCGCGATCAATGGCGTGCCTACGATGGCGAAGGGAATCGCCAGCAGATGTTCGGTGCGCACGGCGCGCTCGCGTTGCGCACGAAGAATCAAGGCATCGTCGGATTCGGGCGTCATGACGCTGCCGTCCAGCAAGGTCGGCACGATATGCGGCAGCGCGTAGAAAGCGGCTTCGTCGAGCGGCTTTTGCTTCGCGCGCGTGCCGGACACAGCGCGATTGCCGCGCCACGCCAGACATCGATACGGCGCGCTCAGCAACTGCCGGCGCGGATGATCCGCCGACGTGAACATCCCCGGCAGCACCACGAAATCCAGTCCTTGCCGCTCCAGCGCTTCGACGGCCGGTGCGCGTGCTTCGCGAAACGCGCTGAATGTGCGCACATTGAGGCTGATGCCCGGGGCTTCTTTTGCGAGGCGCGCGCTCACGAGCGGGAGCAGAAACCCCGCCACGATCTCCGAGCAGGCAATCGCAAACCGCCGCTCGGCGCGCGACGGATCGAATCCCGGTTTCGCCGATGTCAGCACGCGCGCGCGTTCGAGCCATGCCTGCACGGCCGGTTTCAATTCAAGCGCGACGGGGCTCAGGACCAGTTTGCGGCCCGCCTGAATCAGCAGCGGATCGCCAAAATGCTCGCGCAGACGCGCCAGCATCGCGCTGATGGCGGGTTGCCCTACGTTGAGACGGTCGGCCACGCGCGTGACGCTGGGGTCGTCGAGCAGCGCGTCCAGCACCACGAGCAGATTCAGATCGATCGAGCGATAGCGCACGGCGAATGCTCCATTAAAAGTTGCGCGCGCAATCAACGATTACGCGTGCGAGCCATTCGACTGCGGGGTCGCCCGCGTGTGCGGCGCTGACCTGCAGTGTTTCCCATACGTCGATAGCCGCGAACGGCGTGGGCACGACGCGCAGCGGCATCGAGCGGGCCGAGGCCTGCGCGAGCCGTGCGGGCACCGTGCCGATCCGCTCGGTGCCCACCACGAATTCCGGCACGAGCAGGAAATTCGGCACGATGACTTCGACCTTGCGCGCGACGCCTGCGCGATCGAGGCGACGTCCTTCGACGGTATTGGCCGCCGAATCCATAAACGTGGCGATCACGTGCGGCAGCGCCGAATAGAGTTTCGTGCTGAGCCGCTCGTCCACCTGTGGATTATCGTCCGCGACGATACAGGTAAAGGTCTCGTGAAAGAGATCGACCGAAGGTTGATCGGCGGACGTGAATTCCTTGGGCGCAATCGCCAGATGCGCGCCGCGCCGCTCCAGTTCGTCGCCCATCAGATTGCGCGAACGCGGCAGCAGGCTGATCAGCGGCCGCATGGACAGCGACACTCCCGGCGCTTCCTGCATCAGCCGCGCAATCACGCGCGGCATGAACACCTGCGCCACATAGTCCGAGCAGAGCACGACGAATTCCTGCTGCGCTTGTTCGGGCACGAAGGCGTGATTGGCATTGGCAATCACATCGGCGCGTTGCAGCAGCGTGCGTAGAACCGGCTGCAATTCGTAGCCGAGCGTGGTGGGTGTCATCTGCCGGTTGCGCCATTCGAGCAGCACATCGTCGA
This sequence comes from Paraburkholderia sp. J69-1, assembly GCF_905220255.1. Lineage (NCBI taxonomy): Bacteria > Pseudomonadati > Pseudomonadota > Betaproteobacteria > Burkholderiales > Burkholderiaceae > Paraburkholderia > Paraburkholderia sp. J69-1. The sequence continues at coordinate 382,027 of NZ_CAJMZG010000005.1, forward strand.
AATGCTCGCGCAGACGCCCGAGCGCCGAGCTGACCGCCGACTGTTTCAGGCCAATGCGCAGCGCCGCGCGCGAGACGCTGCGCTCGGTGAGCAGGGCGTCGAGTACGACGAGCAGATTCAGATCGAGACCTTTGAGGCGCATGGGCGGTGGTTGTGCGGACGTAAAAGCGCTTGGGCCACGACGGCGCGCACGCGCGATGAGAGGGATTGTCCGAAACAATAGTTTGCTTGCGCTGCTAGTGATTTCCCCAGGCACGCAGAGCCCGGGCACGCACAAAAAGCCCGTATTCCAGCGCCTCGCAACGATGTCGCCAGTCATCATGAAAATCAATACATGGCAGGCGATATTTTTCATTTTTCGGCATGCCAGCGCCCGGAAATAATCCGTTCCACGCGCCGCAGACAGCGCGAACAAAAAAGACGTTACGCAAAAAACAAAGCCGCAGAAACGGTCAGGAGACGACAACGATGAATTGCCAATGCGACGGGCGCGCGCGCCCACGCCCACGCCGATGGAGCATGCTGTGCCGTGTGGGCATCCCGCTCGGGCTGTGTCTGGGCGGCAACGCCGCGAGCGCACAGCAGGTCACGCTGTACGGCACGATGGACACGGGCCTAACCTACATTTCGAACAGCGGCGGCAGCAAGCTCATCGAAATGCAGCCGAACATTATGTGGAAAAGCGCCTTCGGCATGCGCGGCAGCGAGGATCTCGGCGGTGGCACCAAGGCGTTCTTCGACGTCAGCAAGACATTCAACACGTCCACCGGCGCGGATTATGGTTTCGGCCCTTCGATGGGCCTGAGCGACGACCGCTGGGGCACGCTCACGATGGGGCAGCTTAACGACTTCATGTTTCTTTCGCTGACCGTGCAGCGCTGGGGGCCCGAACTCTATTCGATGCCGCCGTACAACACCTCGGCCGGACCGTTCACGTCGCTCGGCCTGACCTCCGGCTCGACCGACTTCAACGGCACGGCGGGCTGGTACGTGTTCAACAACGCCGTGAGCTACCGCTCGCCGACGATCGACGGTCTCACCGTCGGCGCGATGTATGCGTTCGGCAATGTGGCCGGTCATGTCGGGCGTGGCGATACGCAGAGTTATGGCGTCGATTACAGCATCGGGCCTGTGCAACTGGACGCCGCCTACACGCTCTCGCGTTCCACCGATATGGTCGAGAACGGCGCCGCACTGCGCAATTGGGGCTTTGGCGGGCGGCTTGCGGTGGGCGGCGCATGGCTCGACGCGCTCTATACGAACACGCGCAATACCAGCCTTGGCACCGGCGTGCAGGTGGTCAGCGCAGGCGGGCAGTTCCCGGTGACGCGCAATACGGTGATGTCGCTGAACTATCACTACGACTGGGCGAATGCAGCGGCGGACAGCTATCACGCGCATCAGATTTCGGCGGGACTGTTCTACGGTTTTTCGCGGCGCACCGATGTCTATGCCACGGTGACGTTTCAACGCGCGAGCGGTAATGGCGCTACCGCGATGGTCGATTACACGATGGCGCGCTCGTCCACGGCTTCGCAAACCGTGGCGCGTATCGGCATCACGCATCGCTTTTGAAGCGACGTCCTGCACCGCTCAATTAAACGCCAACAGGGGAACATCATGACCACACGCATTCTGCTCGCGCTGCTGCTGATCGTCGCGACGATGGGCCGCGCGAGCGCAGCCGAGGAAGTCAAGCGCGTCTGCCGCAACGTCTGGAAACACGACCACTACGAAGAAAAGTGTCACACGGTCCGGCGCGCGCCGCCGCCCGCGCCACGCATCGACGCACCGCCGCCGCCGCCCAATTCGAAGAAAGACGGCCCGCAAAGTGGCCCGCTCAAGCATCCCCGTCAACCGAAAGAGCCGAAAGACGTGCAGCCCGTGAGCGTGAAGCGCCCGGCGTCGATTTGAATTCATCAGGAGAAACGCACTTTATGAAAACGATAGCGGGTCCCGCCATTTTTCTCGCACAGTTCGCCAGCGACGAAGCGCCGTTCAATTCGCTCGCGGCGATCGCACGCTGGGCGGCTGGTCTTGGCTATCGGGGCGTGCAGATTCCGACCTGGGACGCACGCCTGATCGACCTGTCGCTTGCCGCGCGCAGCCAGACCTATGCGGACGAAGTTCGCGGCACGCTGGATGAGCACGGCATGGCTGTGACCGAGTTGTCCACGCATCTGCAGGGGCAGCTTGTTGCTGTGCATCCGGCCTATGACGCCGCGTTCGACGGATTTTGTCCGCCCCCGCTGCGCGGCAATCCGCAGGCGCGCCAGCAGTGGGCGGTCGAACAATTGATGCTGGCCGCGCAGGCGAGTCGCCGTTTAGGACTGCGTGCACACGCAACGTTTTCGGGTGCGCTGGCGTGGCCGTTTCTGTATCCGTGGCCGCAGCGCCCGGCCGGGCTCGTGGAGATGGCGTTCGAGGAGCTAGCGCGCCGCTGGCTGCCGATTCTCGACGCATTCGACGAAGCCGGCGTGGATGTGTGTTTCGAAATCCACCCCGGCGAAGATCTGCACGATGGCGCGAGTTTCGAGCGCTTTCTCGATGCGCTTGGCGGCCACGCGCGCGCCAACATTCTGTATGACCCGAGCCATCTGCATCTTCAACAGATGGATTACCTCGCGTTTGTCGATCTCTATCACGAGCGCATCAAGGCCGTGCATATCAAGGACGCCGAATTCCGTCCCGATGGACGCAGCGGCGTGTATGGCGGCTATGGATCGTGGCTGGAACGCGCGGGGCGCTTCCGCTCGCTGGGCGACGGCCAGATCGATTTTCGCGCGATTTTTTCGAAGCTCGCGCAGTACGACTTCGAAGGCTGGGCGGTGCTCGAATGGGAATGCGCGCTCAAGGATGCGTCAGTGGGCGCGCGCGAAGGAGCGCGCTTTATCGCCGATCACATTATCGAAGTCACTGCGCGCGCATTCGACGACTTCGCGACGTCGGGCGTGGACGAAGTGGCCAACCGGCGGCTGCTCGGTCTCGCGTAAGTTCATGTACTCAGGATAGCGAATGATGAAAGACCGTATACGGATCGGCATGGTGGGCGGCGGCGACGGGGCGTTTATCGGCGCGGTTCATCGCATGGCGGCACGGCTCGACGGCGAATATCAACTGGTGGCCGGCGCCTTTTCCGCCGATGCAGAACGCTCGCGGGCCTCGGGCGCCGCGTTGGGTATCGAGCCTGCACGCGCCTATGCGGACTGGCAAGCGATGCTCTCAGCCGAAGCGAAGCGCGCCGATGGCATCGAAGCCGTCGTCATCGTCACGCCCAATCATCTGCATGCGCGGGTCGCGCGCGATTGCCTGGCGGCCGGCGTGCATGTGCTTTGCGACAAACCGCTGGCGACGACGCTGGACGAAGCCAGCGAACTCGCGCGTCTCGCCCGTGCATCGGCATGTTTGTTCGGCGTGACGTACACATATAGCGGTTACCCGCTCGTGCGCCACGCGCGCGCGCTGGTGGCGGCGGGCGAGATTGGCGAGGTCCGCTCGGTGCAGGTGCGCTACGCCCAGGACTGGCTGAGCGAGGCGATCGAGACATCGGGCAACAAGCAGGCGGCGTGGCGCAGCGACCCGGCGCTCGCGGGCGAGGGCGGTGCAATCGCCGATATCGGCACGCACGCATATCACCTTGCGCGCTACGTGAGTGCGCTGGACGCGCAAGCTTTGCTGGCGGATCTCACGAACGCTGTGCCGGGCCGCCGCGTCGACGACAACGCTCACGTGCTGCTGCGTTACGCCAGCGGCGCACGCGGCATGCTGTGGGCGAGCCAGACATCGCCTGGTAATGCCAACAATCTGGAACTGGCGATATACGGATCGCGCGGCGGCTTGAGCTGGCGCCAGGAAACGCCCGATGAACTCTGGTTCGCGCCGCTAGGCGACAGCGTGCGCGTGATCCGGCGCGGCGATAAAAACCTCAGTCCTGCGGCCGTGAAAGCTACGCGCGTGCCGATGGGACATCCCGAAGGCTATCTGGAAGCGTTCGCGAATCTATACGCCGATTTTGCGGCGGCCATTCGTGCATATCGCGCAGGCGAGCGTGGCGCAAATGGTGCGAATGGCGTGCGAGCCAGCACGTTTCCTACCATCGAAGACGGCCTGGATGGCATGCGCTTCGTTCACACGGCACTGGCTTCGTCGCGAGAAGGCGGCGTATGGCTGCCGTTGCGCCCCTGACGTGCGCGGCGACGAATTCACGAATATCGATTAGCAGGAGTGTTTGATGAGCAATCTGGACGATACGTTTGACTATGTGATTGTGGGAGCGGGTTCGTCGGGCAGCGTGCTTGCCGACCGGCTCACGCGCGATGGCAAGAGCCGCGTGCTGCTGCTCGAAGCGGGCGGTGACAATGAATCCGAGCTGGTGCGCATGCCACGCGCCTTCATGAAAATGTGGGGAAATCCCCAGTATTTCTGGCAGTTTCCCGTGAAGGCGCAAAAGGATCGCCCGGCCAATGAAACGTGGGTCTATGGCCGGGGTCTGGGCGGATCGAGTTCGACCAACGGCACGTGGTATCTGCGCGGGATGCCCGCGGATTACGACGCCTGGCGCGACATGGGGCTGCACGAATGGTCGTGGCGCGAAGTCGAGCGCTGCTTCAATGAAATGGAAAGCTATCGCTATCGCCATGCGCATCGTTCGCGCGGGCGTAACGGACCGCTGCAGGTGACGGAACTGCCGTTTCGCTCTCCCGTGATTCGTGCGGCGCGCGAGGCGGGCAGGCAGATGGGCTTGCCCGTGCTCGACGACATCAATACGCCGGACACGCAGGGGATCGGCTATACGCAGGCCACGGTGGATCGACGCGGCCGCCGTGCTTCGGCATATCGCGCGTTTCTCAAACCGGCGATGCGCCGAAGCAATCTCACGGTAATGACCGGTGCGCTCGTGGAGCGCATCGTATTTGAAGGCACGCGTGCAGCGGGCGTGCGTTATCGCGTGAACGGCGAAACGCGCGTCGCACGCGCGCGGCACGAAGTCCTTCTGTGCGCGGGCGTGCTGCAAAGCCCCAAGCTCCTGCAACTCTCAGGCGTGGGGCCCGCCGATGTGCTGGCGAAAGCGGGCGTGGCGGTGGTTAAAGATTTACCCGCAGTGGGCTGCCATCTCGCCGATCATGCGATGTTCTCCATCTCGTTTCGCATGCGCAACGATGCGGGTTTCAATCGCGAATTCCACGGCTGGCGCCTCATGCGTCACGTGCTTCAGTACTACACGACGCGCACCGGTCTGATGGCCTATACGTCGCCAGAATTGACAGCGCTGGTGTCGATGCGTTCCGCGCCGAATTGGCCCGACGTACAGTTTGGTGTGGGACCGTTCTCGATGCGTTCCAGCGAGGAAATCAAGGCCGATCCGGGGCGCGGCGCGCTCGAAGATCAACCGGGCCTCACGCTCAACGGCTATTATCTGCGGCCGAAGAGTCGCGGCAGCGTCGCGATCCAGTCGGCCGACGTTACGCAGCCGGTTCTCGTCGATGCAAACTGGTGGGGCGACCCTGAAGATCGCAAGCTGCTTGTTGACATGCTGCGACTCATGCGCGAGTTTGCGGCGCAGCCTGCTCTTGCGCCTTATATCGTTCGCGAGGTGGTGCCAGGCGCGCAACATCAAAGCGACGATGAAATCTTCGAGGCACTCAAGTGGCTTGTGAGTCCAGGCGTTCACGCCACGGGTACGTGCCGGATGGGTTTGCCCGCCGATTCCGTGCTCGACTCGCGGCTGCGCGTGCATGGACTAAGCGGCTTGCGTGTGGTGGATTGTTCGTCCATGCCCACGCTGCCGTCGGGCAATACGAACGGGCCCGCCATGATGCTGGGTTATCGGGCGGCGGAACTGATTCTTGAGGACCGTGACCGGCAGCGAGAAGGGGCGGCCGGTACAACGAATCTTCGCGCTGATGCGTTGATGCAATAGATGCAATTGGTTCAGCGCGGGTTCAGCGCGTGCGCGTTACTTCGCGACAAAGCGCATGATCATCTCGATCACGAATTCGCGCCGTGCGTCGATAGCCGCGGGCGATTCCATATCGTTTTCGAACAGCAGCGAAAAGGTATGGCGGTTCGAGACAGGATAAAAACAGAGCGCCGCGATCGACATACGCAAATCGACGGGATTGATGCCGGGGCGAAACAGCCCCGCTTTGACTCCGTCGTCGTAAATGCCGCGCACGCGGTCCTTCACGGACAGATTCATGCGGCGGATAAAGTCGCTCTGCGCGAAAACCTCTCCATTGCGTGCGTTTTCATTCATGATCAGGCGCACGAACATCGCATTGCGCTGGTGATAATCGAAGCTGAAGCCCACGAGTTTGCGTAAAGCTTCGTCGGGCTTCAGTTCGTCGAGCTGCAATTGCGCTTCGCTGCGCGCCTGCGACTGGAAGGCGCGTTCGAGCACCGCCAGATAGAGCGCTTCCTTGCTGTCGAAGTGGTAGTAAATCATCCGCTTGCTCGCGCGCGTGAGCCGGGCAATCTCATCCACGCGCGCGCCGCTCAGTCCCTTCTCCGCAAACTCCACCGTGGCCACTTCCAGGATGTCGGCAAGCGACTGCGCCGCATCGTAAGGGCGCGTTTCCGGTTTGGACGCTCTGGCCTTTATAGCCTGCGCTGCCTGTGTTGCCTGTGTTGCCTGTGTTGCCGGGTGGACTTCAGGCGTTGCGGGTGATGTCTTGGTGCGTGGCTTCATCAGTTCTGACAAATGGATCGAAGAAGGCGATGGGCCCCATTGTACAAGGGCACGATCGGGTCGACTGGTTTGGTCCATTGGGTTAATAAACGGGACAGGACGCAGGAAAATCGCTGAGCGTAAACCCTCAATAGAAAGTAAACGTACTAGATAGTACATTTCGTTGAACCCAATCAGGACATCATGGAGACAGCACGTGGACCATCATCGGGATAAGCGCCGGAACGCGGATGCAGTGGGACGAACACCAGGGGTCGCGGCCTTTTCAAGCTGGCTGGGCAGCGCGCTCGAATACTACGACTTCTTTATCTACGGCACGGCGGCGGCGCTGGTTTTCGGCAAGCTGTTCTTTCCGGTCGCCGACCCGAAAGTATCGGCCGTCGCGGCGTTCGCGACCTTCGGCGTCGGCTATATCGCGCGGCCCGTCGGGGCGTTCTTCATGGGCCATATCGGCGACCGCTTCGGCCGCAAGCAGATCCTTATGCTGACGCTGCTCATGATGGGCGTGTCGACTTTCCTGATCGGGGTGCTGCCGACTTACGCACAGGCCGGCATCGTCGCGCCCGTCCTGCTCGTGTGCCTGCGACTGTTGCAGGGACTTTCGGCGTCGGGCGAGCAGGCCGGCGCCGCGTCGCTCACGCTCGAACATGCGCCCGCCGACCGCCGTGGTTTCGTAAGCAGCTTCGCCTTGAGCGGCGCATCGATGGGCTTCGTGCTGGCCACGCTCGTGTTTCTGCCGATCGCCGCATTGCCCGACGAGCAGCTTTACGCCTGGGGCTGGCGCATTCCGTTTCTGCTGAGCGTGGTGGTCATCGGCGTGGGTTTGTGGGTGCGCCGTGGCTTGCCGGAAACACCGGTGTTCACCGAGGAAACAAGCCATGGCGGAACCGCCGGTGCGCCGGTGGCCGAACTCTTCCGAACCCAGGGCACCGACGTGTTTCGCCTCGTGCTGGCCGCGCTCTATTCGGTGACGGCGAGCATTTTCAGCATCTTCGTGCTCTCGTATGCGGTCAACACGATGCACGTACCGCGCACCCGCATGCTGACGCTGCTCGTGGCGATCAATGTCGTCAGCCTCGCGCTCGTACCCATGTGGGGTTGGCTCTCCGATCGCATCGGCCGGCGGCCGGTGTTCATCACGGGCGCGGTAGGCGGTGCGATCTTTATCTGGCCCACCTTATGGGCGATTTCGCGCGCCGATGTGACGCTGATCTGCGTATTCGGCTTTATCGTGCTCAGCGTGTTCTATAGCGCGTCGAACGCTGTGTGGCCTTCGTTTTCAGGTGAAATGTTTGCGACGCGCGTGCGGCTTTCGGGGGTGGCGATTGGCTCGCAGATTGGTATCACGCTTGGCGGCGCAGCGCCCGCGCTCAGCGCTGCGTTGCTGAAGGACGGCCCGGACGGCTGGATGCCCGTGGCGACACTCGTAAGCGTCGCGGGCCTGATTGCCGCTGCCGCTGCATGGAGTGCGCGCGAAACCTTCGACATTCCGCTCGATAGGCTGGGAGAAAGCCGCCGCACGCAGGTGCATTCCGCGCCGACCTGACCGACTCAGCGCGCTTAGTCGCGCCGCGTTACAAATACCCCTTTCCCAGCGGCACACAACCATTGCAGTACGTGAGATGCGCTTCCTGAACCGGACCAGCGCAGGCTTCTGGCCGCCTTTTAAATCTATTGAAACGAGGACATTGCCAATTGACTCTCTCCATGCCTCACTCCATGTGTACGCAATCGAACGGCGCGTATCCCATTACGGTCGATGGCGGCACGATTGCGGGAATCGTCGATAAGGATCGCTCGCTGATCGAATATCGCGCCGTTCCTTTTGCTGCGCCGCCCGTAGGCGAGTTGCGCTGGCGCTCTCCGCAACCGGTCGTGCCGTGGGACGGTGTACGTGTGTGCGATCGCTTTGCGCCGATGTGCGCGCAGCCCGAACGCCCTGCGCGCTCGGTCTTCCTCGAATACGCAGGCGAGCAGCCAACCAGCGAGGATTGCCTGTATCTCAACGTGTTCGTGCCGCTTGACCGGCCCGCAGAAAAATTGCCCGTGATGGTCTGGATTCACGGCGGTGCGTTTCAGGTCGGCTCGAGCACGAATGCCACCTTCGTGCGCGGCGATCTTACGCAGCATGGCGTGATCCTCGTCACGATCAACTACCGCGTGAATGCCTTTGGCTTTCTCTCACATCCAGAATTGACCGCCGAATCGGAGCATAAGGCCTCGGGCAATTACGGACTGATGGATCAGATCGCGGCTCTCGCTTGGGTACGCAGGAATATCGCGGCTTTCGGCGGCGACGCAGACGCGGTGACGGTTTTTGGTCAGTCGGCAGGAGGCGCGAGTATTGCGAATCTGATGGCGTCGCCGCTGGCGAAAGATCTGTTTCATCGGGCGATTATTCAAAGCGTCGCCTTCATGCCAATGATGCCGCTTGCGCAGGCCGAGCAGCAGGGCGTCGACTTCATGAAGCGCGCGGGCGCCGCGTCGATTGCCGAATTGCGCGCCCGGCCCGCCAGTCAGATCGTCGGACTTGCGAAGGCGACGTTGCCGTTGATCTGGCCTTCGGTCGACGGACACGTGATGCCTGAATCCGCCGAAGCATCTTTCGCGGCCCAACGCCAGATGCGCATGCCGGTGCTGACTGGCTGGACGCGTGACGAAGGCACGGTGTTTCCCGCCTACGAGGAAGCGGGCGCATTGCGCGAGGCGTTGCGTGCACGCTTTGGTTCGCGGCTGGCCGAAGCGTTGCACCATTACCCCGCCGACGACGCTACGCAGGCGCGCGATTCCGCAAAGCGCATCAATGGCGATGCGCTCGCGGGTGCGGGCGTATGGAAGGCCGCGTGCGCGCACGCGCAGGGCGGCAATCCGGTTTGGCTCTATCACTTCGAACACGAGCAGCCGTTCCGCGCCGGTCAGGCCTATGCGGAGAGCGACCCGGCAGCGGCGCTCGGGGTCTTTCACAGCGCCGATTATCCCTATGTATTCGGAACGCTGAACGAACTCACGCGGGCGTGGACACCGGCTGATGATGTGGTGCGCGATGTGATGCAGCGCTACTGGGTCAGTTTCGCACGAAGCGGCCATCCGCATGTCGATGGCCTGCCCGCATGGCCGTGTTTCGATGCGGATGGGGATGCCACGATGCGCCTTGGCGCTGCACCCCATATGGACTCGATCCCGCGCCTCGATGCACTACGTTTTCTCGGCGCAGAAAACATGGTCGGCAATTTCCTCTAAATGCTGCAAAAGCTGGAGGTGCAGATGCACCTCCAGCCAGAAGTCCAATCAATCGACAATCTTTGACTTAGGATTGCGAATAAAAATTAAAGAATTAATGGAGATCGAATCGTGGACAAAAATCAACTCTTCAGGCTGGCTACGGCAGGTGTGCTGGTATCGTCCGGATGTCATGCCGCATTCGCACAATCGTCGATACAGATGTTCGGCATTATCGATTCTGGATTGACCTATGTGACGGATGTTGGCGGTCATTCGAAAGTCGCGGCGACGGACGGCATTCAGCGCAACAATTTCTGGGGCATTCAAGGAGCGGAAGATCTGGGCGGCGGCACACAGGCGATTTTCCGGCTGGAGAATTATTTCGCGCTGAATACAGGCGCAATTGCGGGCAGCGCGTTCTTCACCGATACCTATGTGGGTTTGCGCGACAAACGCCTCGGACAATTGAGTTTTGGTCGGCAATATGACTTCGGCTCGAATCTTGTGCGTTATATCGCCTGTCTCGAGTGCGGCGTGTATAGCGTGCAGAACGCGGATCTCGATCGCGCTGCCGGCGATCATCTGAGCAACACGATCCAGTACAAGAGCCCAAATTTTGCGGGCTTTACGTTTGGCGCAATGTATGGATTCGGCCAGAACGCGACAGGGTCAAGCAATCTCGGCCGCTCGTACAGTCTGCTCGCGCAGTACGAAAATGGTCCGTTCAGCGGCGCGCTGATCACCACCAACATTAACGGCTCTCCGGTGTCGATCGCAACGATTGGCGCTGTGGAATTTCTGGGCGTGGACACTACGAAAACGTCCACGATCTATGCTGATCAACGCCGCATTTTTGGCGCGGGCGCTTCGTATCGATTCGGCGCGTTGACTGCAATGGCGATGTACACCAACACGCACTTCACCTTGCAGTCCCAGCATGCAACGGACCAGGTCGTGCGGGCGGGCGTGACGTGGCTCGCGAGGCCAGACGTGCTGTTTTCGGTGATGGAAACCTTCGATCGCCTCGACGACGATCGCTGGTATTCCTCGTATGCGAGCGCGACGTATCTGCTTTCGAAGCGCACGCGCGTTTATACAGACCTTGCTTTCCAGAAAGCCAGCGGGCAGGGCGCTGTGGCTTCGATCTATCAGATTGGTCGCTCGTCGACGACTTCGCAGGGACTGGTTCGTATCGGCATGGTGCACACGTTTTGAGTGGCGGCGCTGGCGACGGCGGTGCCGTCCGTCGCCAGCGCCTGTCGAAAGCCCGTTCCCGTGCACTGCGCGGGAACGGGCGAACGTAACACGGTGATCAGTACGACAACCCGTACCCGAACGCGAACAGAGGATGCTGCGTATCGTGAGGGACATCCTCGCGTTGCGCGAGGACTTCATCCATCGACGAAGGCAATTCGAATGGCAAATGCCCTTCGGGTTTCGCCTTGCCGGTTAGTACATCGAACAATGCCGTATCGCTAATGCCGAAGTTAGCGAGAATGGCGGTTGCCTTGTCCTGCACGTTCGTGAGAATCGCCGGTCGATCCATATACACGCTGACGATGGACTTCGGCGCCAGCGCGGCCTGTTTGATGGCTTCGTAATCGGCGCTGCCGTCCTTGAACGCGAGACTGCCTTCGTGTTGCATTGAGCCGAACAGATAGGTCGGATGCAGCGTTTCATAAGGCGTACTTATGCGGACAATCGCCACATCGGCGTCCTGCGGATTACTGACCACCGTGTAGCCGTATTGCTGCGCGATAGTCGAATCGATTCCGTATAACCAGACCTTTTTTCCGGCTGCGCTCATCGGCAGATAATTGCCCGTGTTTTGCAGCAGCACCACCGAGCGGCGTTGTGCATCGAGTGCCTGCGCCTGGAAGGAAGCATTGCCCACGATCGAGCTGGCGGCGTCTGCATCCACGTAAGGATGATCGAACAGTCCTTGCTGGAACTTCTGCAGTAGCACGCGATAAGCCGATTCGCTCAAACGGCTTTCGCTAAGCAAGCCTTCTTTGACGGCCTCGATGAGAAATGACGGATCGCCTTCGCCGCCGAACTGGTCGATGCCGGCATTCGTCGCTCTCACGAAACGTTGCAGCCGCGTGGCGGTTTCCATGCCCCAGGGCGTCCCGAATCCGACGAACGAAGGCGCACCGGATGAAACCCCATTGAGGCAGTTCGAATCGCAATCCGAGGCGATGCCCCAGTCCGAGACGATCACACCCTGAAAGCTATATTTGCCGCGCAGCATATCGGTCAGCAACGGTTTGTCGAAGGCGCCGCCCACCTGTTCGAGCGTGATGCCGTCGATTGTCACCGCCGAATCCGGTTCGGAATAAGTTGGCATGACCGAGCCGACCTGAGCCGCGAAGGCGCCTTCGAACGGTTTCAGGTGATACGCAAAGTTATTGCCGGGATAGGTTGCATAGCGTCCATAATAATTGTGGCTGTCGTAGCCGTCCTTTTGCGCGCCATAACCGGCCCAATGCTTGACCACCGCAATCACGCTGCGATCGTTGATGCCGGTCGCGCCGCCCTGAAAGCCTTCGATATAGGCCTGCACCTGGGCTTTGGCGAGATCGGCGTCCTCGCCGAAGGTGCCGTTGATACGCGCCCAGCGCGGCTCTGTCGCCAGATCGGCCTGCGGGGACAGCGCTTCGGTGATACCCACCGCGCGATACTCCTGGCGGACGATATCGCCGAATGTGCGTGTCAGCTTCGCATCGCCGATGGCGGCAAAGCCTAGCGTTTCAGGCCATTGGGAGAAGCCGCCGCCGCCCGCGCTGGCCCCGAGTACATACTGGAAATGACTGCGCGGGTCCGAACTGATCGAGACCGGAATTGCCAGCCGCGACTGTTCGGCCAGCGTCTGGATCTGGTTGTATTGTTGCGCCATGGTGTGTGCGTCGGCGCTCATCCGCGTGATGAAGGTGTTGATCGCCAGATCGTTGATCTGCGTTTTCAGGTCGGCGAGATCGTAGGCGGAGCCGGTGCCGGCGCCGGTCGTGTCGTCGAGCACCGGGGCCGTGCCGTGCAGCATCAAGCCGGCCTTTTCGGCTATCGTCAGGCGGTTCGTCAAATCCCGCGCTCGCGTTTCGGCGGGCAATCGCCAGTCTTCATAGGGATCGATCTGGCCATTGCGATTCATGTCCTTGAACTGGAAGCCCTCGGATTTGATGAGCGGTAAGGTGGTGTAGCCGAGATCGCGCTGGGTAACGGTCGAATCAAGATGGTTGCCCCCGCAAGCATACAGGCCGCCAATCAGTGCCGAAGCGATAGTGACCGGTACAGGCAGGCGCAGTACGGGTCGTGAAGCGATACGCATTGTTTCCTCCATATATCGAGCGAAATACGCTCGTTTTATTGTTGCGAGAAGCAGGAGGAATGCTAGCGTCAGCCGCCGAGGCGGGTTTGACCGCAGGGTGCAGGATTTGACCGCGTGGAGCAGAAGATGTAACGCAATGTAAGGCGTCATGGCAAGACCCTATGGTGCAGGCCAGCACGCGCAAGCATGATCGGCAATTCAGGGACTATTCACTGTGATCGATGCGATCGATGTCTGTGCAACCTTTGTCGGGCGCCGCACTGCGCTCCCGTACCGTATCGAATCGCCTTGCCGCCGATGTACTGGATGCGGTAGTCGCCGCCGGCGTCGAGCCTGATCTGTTTGCGCAACGCACCGGTATTTCGGCGCGCGATCTCACGGATATCGATGGCCGTATCGATGGCGTCAGACATGCACGATTCGTCGAATTCATGTGTTCGCTGTCACCGTCGATAGAGTGGCTGGTCGAGCGGCGCTGTGCGCTCTATCCACATTTTCCCGCGCTCGGCAATCTGTGTTTCAACGCGCGGACATTGCGTGATGCCATCGACGCTTTCATGCGATTCAGGCCGATCGTCGGCGAATTCGATTTTCTATTTTTCAGGGAAACCGCGGACTGGGTGCAGATCGAATATGTGGCCGAGTTCATGCCGCAACATTGCCTGCAGGCGCTCGCCAATTTTCAGGTGCTGGCAACGCTGATTCGCGCATACGATATGGGCGGCGCCACGCTGTTTCACGTGTCTCTGACCGGTCGCGCGCCTCGCAACGCGCGGCTGCTTGCCGATTTTTTCGGTGCGTCAATTCAATTCGAAGCGAGTGCGAATTGCATGCGCTTCGCGGCTTCGTTGCTCGATCAACCTTTTTCGCATTACAACGCGCCGCTCGCGCCGCATCTGCTCCAGCAGGCTCAGCAGAAATTGCGGCAATCGCAGCGCGGGCATCGTTTTTCCGCGAGTGTAGAGCAACTCATTACCGCGCTCGTGACCGACCCAGATTACGACATGCCCGGCACAGCCTCATTGCTGGCGAGAGTGTGCGAACGGCTAGAGACGTCGCGCTGGACGCTGCACAGGCGTTTAAGAATCGAAGGATTGAATTTCGGCGATCTGGAGGCGCGCGTCAAACTTGATCAGGCCTGTCGTCTGCTAAGCGAGACCCAGCGCAGCCTTTCGGAGATCAGCGAAATGCTGGGCTTTTCTTCGCAGAGCGCCTTCACACGGTTCTTTCGCAGCCGGCATCAAATGGCGCCTCAGGCTTTTCGGCAGCACCAGCAATGGAATGCCGTGTCGTCCTGCGAGAGCTGGCGAGCCTGAGTTGTTGTGTGATTCCAGCGGCAATAGCGATGTTTGTGTGCTGTATATTGCACGACTTTTCGTCAAGGTGCGGTAATGAAAGCAATAACTCTGCGCGCCACCTCAGGATTTAAAGTGTCGTAAAATTCCGATGAAAAGTTAGAATGGCGATTTGTTGCAAATCAAGATGATGTGCACTTTTATTCGTATTGAATATCTGCGCGATGTGAATCATCCGCAATCTCCCATTTTGCATAATATTATTGTCGTTCGATCAAGAAAGCTTGATTAACTGCCATGTCACTGTGTCGTTGATGTGAAAAGATGCACGTGGCTTTCGCGTCTTCGGTAGAACAGGCCACTTATGCAATGAATCGCATAAGCGGTCGCATATCGCCATATACAACAGAGCGCGCTTGGATCGACGTGGAATGATTCACGTTCGATATCTGGAGCGACGATTCAATAGCAGTAAAAGTCAATGAAACGGGGATAAGAATTCGCGCTTGCCCCCGAAAAAGGTAAGCATGGATATCCTGCGATTGCTCTTCGTACTGCCCCTGCGTGTGCTGCGTGGCCTGTTCCATCTGATCGTGAAAATATTGCGGCCGGTGTTTGGCAGCGTCTCATGGTCGGCGCCGGGCTGGGCGATTAGCGCGAGCGCGGCGGTTCGCGAGCGCCCCCGATACTTTGCGATTCGTGCGTTTGGTGCCGTTGCGTTGGTCATTGCGGCCTGGGGCGCGTGGCACTGGTATGTACATCGCCCAAAGCCCGCTGAGCCTCAGCGCATTACGTTCCAGGCCCGGGTACCGGGGGTGACGGATTACGTTTCAGCGGATGGCACGCCGAAGATCACAGTTCATCCGCTCGAAGTGGTCTTTTCCGGTTCGGCCGCGCCGATCGAACTAGTGGGCAAGACCGTTACCAAAGGCATCGCCATGAAACCCGCTCTGAAGGGCGAGTGGAGCTGGACGGACGATCACACGCTGCATTTCGTGCCAGCTGCCGACTGGCCGGTAGGCGGTCATATCGAACTCGATTTCGATGTGCGCCAAGCGTTTGCTCCGCACGTACTCATGGCTGACGATCATCTGGCTTTCGATCTCGCGCCGTTCGTCGCCAAAGCTGGTAATGCGGAGTTCTATCAGGACCCGCAGAACGCCACGGCAAAGAAGACCATCATGCCGGTGAGTTTCAATTACCCGGTTGATACCGCACAATTCGAAAAGCGCATCTCGCTCGCATTGGCGGGCAGCGACGGCAAATTCAATACGCCGCTCAAATTCACGGTGACTTACGACGCCTACAAGCTGAATGCGTGGGTTCACTCGCAGCCGCTTGATCTGCCGCGTGACGACGGCGCGGTGAAGCTGACCGTGGATAGCGGCGCACGAAGCTCGCGTGGCGGCGCGGGCATCAAAGACCCGCTGACGTCGGTTGTGCGCGTACCGGGTCTGTATAGCCTTGCGGTAAATAGCGTGAGCCCGACCCTGGTCGATAACGACCGGTATGAGCCGGAGCAGGTGCTCGTCACCGAAATCAGCGGGGCGGTGCGCGGCACAGATCTCAATGGCCTGATCAAGGCGTGGGTGTTGCCCAAACGCAGGAAAGGCGTCGACCAGAAAGACGACGACCCGCCGTATGAGTGGAACGCAGAGGATGTCAGCGAAAATGTCTTGCAGCATTCGCAGGCGCTGCCGCTCGAACTCGTGCCCACCGAAAACGACTACGCGGCACTGCAGAGTTTCAAATTTCACGCAGAACCGGGACAACGTGTCTACGTGCGCATCGCTCCCGGGCTGAAATCGTTTGGCGGCTATATGCTCGGCCAGTCTTCGGTGCAGACCTTTACCGTGCCCGACTATCCGAAGCTCCTGCACTTCATGGCCGATGGCTCGCTGCTTTCCTTGAGTGGCAGCAAGCGTATCTCGGTGGTGTCGCGCAATCTGCCGGGTATGCAACTGGAGATCGGCCGCGTATTGCCGGATCAATTGCAGCATCTGGTGAGTTTCAATCAAGGCAGCTATACGCATCCTGACCTTGGCTATAGCTTCAGTGAGGACCACATCGTCGAGCGCTTCGAGCAGAAGCGGGTGTTTCCGAAGGCGGGGCCCGGTCAGGCGCATTACGAGGGTATCGATCTTGGCCAGTATCTGACGAGCGGCAAGCGCGGCGTGTTCCTGCTGCATCTGTCTGCTTATGACCCGGTCGCCGAAAAGAAGAAGGCCGAAAAGGCCGCACAAGCCGCGGATCAAGGCTCGGTCAATGGCAACAGCGATGGCGGCTCCAGCGACGATAACAGCACGGATAACAGCAGCGATAACAGCGGCGACGAGGCATCGCCCACCGACACCCGCATGATCGTCATCACAGATCTGGGCATGCTGGTCAAGCGTGCGCTTGACGGCAGCCAG
This sequence comes from Paraburkholderia sp. J69-1, assembly GCF_905220255.1. Lineage (NCBI taxonomy): Bacteria > Pseudomonadati > Pseudomonadota > Betaproteobacteria > Burkholderiales > Burkholderiaceae > Paraburkholderia > Paraburkholderia sp. J69-1. The sequence goes on from NZ_CAJMZG010000005.1 coordinate 398,971, forward strand.
GACGTGTTCGTGCAGTCGATCCGCACCGGCCAGCCGGTTGGCGGCGCGACGGTGTCGGTCCTCGCGCTCAATGGCCAGACGCTGTACACGCAGGACACCACGGCAGACGGCGTTGTGCATTTCCCCACCTTCAAGGGTCTCGACCACGACAAGCGGCCGATGCTGTACGTCGTGAAAAAGGCCGACGACCTGTCGTTCCTGCCGGTGGGCGGCCAGGATCGTCAGCTCGACTTTTCGCGTTTCGATGTGGGCGGCGAGCGCAATCCGGTCAGCGAAGGCCAGTTGTCGGCGTATCTGTTTTCGGATCGCGGCATTTACCGGCCCGGCGATCTTTTTCATATCGGAGTGATCGTGCGCGCGTCGAACTGGGCACATAGCCCGTCCGGAGTGCCGCTGCAGGCGGAAATCGTCGATCCGCGTGGCATGACGGTCAAACGCATGCCGCTTGCCGTCGATAACTCGGGCTTTAGCGAGCTGTCGTACACGCCGTCGGAAACCGCACCCACGGGCACGTGGGCGGTGAATCTCTACATCGTGAAGAACGGCAAGACGGATGAGCCGATCGGCTCGACGACCGTGCAGGTGAAGGAGTTTCTGCCGGACCGCATGAAAGTGCAGGCAAGGCTCTCGCAGCAGGTGGCCGAAGGCTGGGTCAAGCCCGATCAGCTCAAGGGCGTAGTGGACGCGCAGAATCTGTTCGGCACGCCGGCGGCGAACCGGCGCGTCGAGGCGTCCTTGACGCTGCGACCGGTCTGGCCGCAATTCCGTAGTTGGCAGGACTATCACTTCTTCGACGTGCGGCGCGCCAAAGAGGGCTACACGACCAACCTGCAGGACGGCAAGACCGACGACAAGGGCCATGCCGAATTCGATCTCGACCTCAAAAAATATGCGGACGCCACCTATCAGCTCTATTTCCTGAGCAAGGCGTACGAGGCCGAGGGCGGCCGCAATGTGGCCGCCAATGCGCAGACGCTGGTTTCCAGCGACGACTGGCTGGTGGGCTATAAATCGGTTGACGATCTCGACTACGTCAAGCGTGGCAGTCCGCGCGCCGTGCGTCTGGTCGCGATCAATCCGCAGGCGAAAGCCATCGAACTGAAAGACCTGAAGGCGCAACTGGTGGAGCGACGCTATGTGTCGGTGCTGACCAAACAGGATTCAGGTGTCTACAAGTACGATTCGCGCCTGAAGGAAGTGCCGGTGAGCGAAAACCCGCTGACGATTCCGGCCGCCGGTCTGGACTTCAAACTGCCGACTGACAAGCCGGGTAACTATGCGTTGATCATTCGGAGTGCAGATAACGCCGAAGTCAATCGGGTCGAGTATTCCGTCGCGGGCGATGCCAACGTGTCCCGTTCACTCGACCGCAATGCCGAATTACAGATCAACCTGAGCAAGCACGATTACGCCCAGGGCGAACCGGTCGAAATCGCAATTCGCGCGCCGTACGCGGGCAGCGGCCTGATCACCATCGAGCGCGACAAGGTCTACGCACACGCATGGTTCCATGCCGATACCACCAGTTCGGTCCAGCACATCACCGTGCCGCCGGATTTCGAGGGCAACGGCTATATCAACGTGCAGTACGTGCGTGATCCGTCGTCGGACGAAGTGTTCATGAGCCCGCTGAGTTATGGCGTCGTGCCGTTCTCGGTCAATATGGATGCGCGCCGCAATCGCCTGACGCTTGACGCGCCGCCGCTGGTCAAGCCGGGGCAGACGGTCACGTTCAAGCTGCATGCGGGACACCCGACCAAAGCCGTCGTGTTCGCGGTGGACGAAGGCATCTTGCAGGTCGGCCGCTACAAGCTGGGCGATCCGCTCAAGTTCTTCTTCCGCAAGCGCATGCTGGAAGTGGGCACGTCGCAGATTCTCGATCTGATCTTGCCCGACTTCGAAAAGCTCATGGCCATGGCGGCGCCCGGCGGCGATGCGGACGACGCCATCGGCAGCCAACTCAACCCGTTCAGGCGCAAGCGCGACAAGCCCGTGGTGTATTGGTCTGGCATTGTCGATGTGGACGGCGAGAAGGACGTGAGCTACACCGTGCCAGATTATTTCAACGGCAAGCTGCGGGTCATGGCGGTGTCGGTATCGCCCGACTTGGTGGGCACGGTCGAGTCGGCCACCACGGTGCGCGGCGACTTCGTGCTGTCGCCGAATGTGCCGACGACGCTCGCGCCCGGCGACGAAGCCGAAGTCAGCGTGGGCGTCGCCAACAATCTCACCGGTGTCGGCGACAAACCGGTGCCGGTGACCGTGGCGCTCAAGACCGGGCCGCAGCTTCAGGTGCTCGGCAATGCGGCGCAGAGTCTGAGTCTCGCGTCCATGCATGAAGGCGTCGCAATTTTCCGCGTCAAGGCAACGCAGACGCTTGGCTCGGGCAATCTGACCTTTAGCGCGAGTTACGGCGCGAAGTCTGCGGCGCAGAGTCTCGATCTTTCGGTGCGGCCAGCCGCTGCGTATCGGGCCCAGGTCGATATCGCGCGAGTCGATCCAAACAGCAAGGCGGACGTGTCCGGCCTGCGCAAGATGTACGACGCGTACGCTTCGCGCGACGCGAGTATTTCGACCTTGCCGCTGGTGCTCTCGCAAGGCTTGACGTCCTGGCTCGTGAACGTGCAGAACTACTGCAGCGAGCAGATCGTCAGTGCGACCATGCCGCGCCTGATCGCATCGAAATGGCCGACGGTGCCTGCGCTGACCCGCGCGCTGCAGCCAGCCAATGCGATTAATGGCGGCACGCCGCAGACCAGCGACCAGGCGCTGGCACAAACGCTCGATGTGCTGCGTTCGCGGCAGAACAGCCAGGGCGGTTTCGGCCTGTGGTCGGCCACGCCAGATGCCGAGCCTTTTGTTTCGGCCTATACGATGCATTTCCTGCTGGAAGCGCGCGAGCGCGGTGTAGCGGTGCCGGGCGACATGCTGGTCGCGGGCAATCAGTATCTGCACAAGCTCGCCAGCGACGACAGCCTGGATTCGCTAGATTTGCTGCGTCAGCGTGCCTATGCTGTCTATCTGCTGACGCGTCAGGGTAACGTGACGACCAACGATCTGGCCGCGGTGCAAAAGCGCCTCCAGGAAGCGTTCCCGAACGACTGGAGGAACGATCTGGCGGCGGCGTGGCTGGCGGCCTCGTACGAACTGCTCAAGCAGGACAAGGAGGCCAGCAAGCTGATCGCCGGGCCGCAGCGCGAACTCGAGGGCAAGGCGGATGTGTCGAAGTTCGCCTACGGCTACTACACCGATCCGCTCACGCGCGACGCGAGCACGCTCTATTTGTTGTCGAAGTACTTCCCCGACAGGGCCAAGGCGCTTTCGCCGCAGGTCATGGAGAACATCGCCGGGCCGCTGGCGCGCAACGAGTTCAACACGCTATCGGCGGCCATGACGGTGCTCGCGCTCGATGCCTATGCGAGCGTCAATGCCGCCGGGCTGGATAAACTCGCCATCGACGAAGTACGCGCAGACGGCACGCTCAAGGCGATTTCGAGCTTGCAGGCAAACGTCTTGCAGGCCGGTAGCTGGAGCGCGGGCGCAACCCGGCTGCGCTTCATCAACGGCAGCGGCATGCCGGCGTGGCGTGTGACCAGTCAGGCCGGTTACGACCGCGGCGCACCAGACAAGGCGATTAAGGACGGGCTCGAAATCGTGCGCGACTACACCGATGCCAATGGCAAACCGCTCGACAGCATCAAACCTGGGCAGGAGATCGAAGTCCACGTGAAGATCCGTGCGACCGAAGACGATGAAGTCGATAACGTGGCGATCGTCGATTTGCTGCCGGGCGGCTTCGACCCGGTGATCGAGCCGCCGCCCGCGCCCGCGCCGCAGGACGACAGCAATAGCGCTCAAGCTGATCAAGGCGATCAAGGCGGCGATACAGGCAACAACGGCAACGCCGACGCCGATGGTTCGCAACCCGCACCGTGGCGCTCGCCGATCGGCCTCGCGAGTTCGACGTGGCAACCCGAGTACGCCGATATCCGCGAAGACCGCATCGTGATCTACGGCACGGCGACGAAGGACGTCAAGGAATTCGTCTATCGCATCAAGGCCAGCAATGCCGGCAAGTTCACCGTGCCGCCGGCATTCGGTGAGTCGATGTACGATCGCCGGATTCAGGCGCGCTCGCCAGGCGGCGCCGTGCTCACGGTCGTGCGTCAACCCTGAACCGTGCTGCCACACGTCCGAAGCGAAAGCTGACGACGTGTGGCAGCCGCGCTGAAGTCATTCCTGTTTTCCTTGAATTTCCCCATTGTGTCTTTGCTTCGTTCCTCGTTGCGTGCTTGCGGCCGCTGGATTGATCGCTGGCAGAACTGGCTGGTTGCTGTGCTGCTTGTCGCGGGCGTGCTGCTGGGTTGCCGTTTGTGGCCGCATCCTTCGTTGCAGGGCTGGAAGCCCAGTTCCACCGCGGTCTACGACGATCGCGGCCGTTTGCTGCGCCTGACGCTGGCAAGCGATGACCGTTTTCGCCTGTGGGTGCCGCTCAAGGACATGTCGCCGCAACTGGTGGATGGTGTGCTGCTGCATGAGGACCGCTGGTTCCGCTGGCATCCCGGCTTCAATCTGTATGGTCTCGCGCGCGGGGCGTGGGTCACCTACGTGCGGCACGGCAACCGCCAGGGTGGCTCGACCGTCACCATGCAACTGGCGCGTTCGCTCTGGCAACTCAACACGCGCACGCCCTGGGGCAAACTCGGGCAGGTGGGACGTGCGATCCAGCTCGAACTGTTCTACTCGAAAGCGCAGATTCTCGAGGCCTATTTGAACGATGCGCCATATGGGCGCAATGTCGAAGGCGCGGGGGCCGCGAGCATCGCGTACTTCAACAAACCGGTAGGCGATTTGAGCTTGCCGGAGGCCTTGACGCTTGCGGTGATTCCGCAGGACCCCGCCCGTCGTCTGCCGAGCGTGCCGACGCAGGCGGCCGACGGCGGCGCGCAAGTGATCAACCGGCAACTCGCGACATCGCGCAATCGTCTTTACGCCCGCTGGCTGAAGGAGCATCCGCAGGACGCGGCGCTCAAGCCGCTGTTCGATCTGCCGCTGAATATGCGGCCGTTGTCGCGTTTGCCGTTCGAAGCGCCGCACGCGGTGGACCAGGTGCTGGCGTCTCGCCGCATGGACGGCGACGACCGCGAATCGCGTGTGCGGACTACGCTCGATATGGATCTGCAGCATATTCTCGAACGGCAGATCACACGTTACGTGGCGCGCAATAACGGCATCGGGATTCGCAATGCGTCGGCGATGCTGGTCGACATGCGCGATATGGGCATCAAGGCACTGGTCGGCTCGGCGGACTTCTTCAACCGCTCGATCCAGGGGCAGGTCAACGGCACGCAGGCGCGGCGCTCGCCGGGTTCGGCGCTCAAGCCGTTTATTTACGCATTGGGATTCGATCAGGGCGTGCTGCATCCGCAGACCGTGTTGCGCGATGTGCCGACTTCGTTCGGCCCGTACACGCCGGAGAATTTCGACGGCCATTTTCTCGGACCGATCACGGCCACCGACGCACTGAACCGCAGCCGCAACATTCCGGCCGTGTGGGTGGCCTCGCAATTGCATCAGCCCGATCTGTATCAGTTCCTGCAGCAGGCGGGAATTGGCCACATGGCGAGCGAGCAGCACTACGGGCTTGCACTGGTGCTCGGCGGCGGCGAAGTGACGATGCAGGAACTGGCCGGCCTTTACGCGATGCTGGCCAATCGCGGCGAACTGAAGCCCTTGCGACTGCGCGCCGGCGATCCTCAGGTGGCCGGCACGCGCATGCTCAGCGACGAGGCGAGCTTCATGGTCATGGACATGCTGCGCCAGCATTTGCGGCCTGACGAGACCACCGGGGCGCAACCGTCACATCTGCCTGTCTACTGGAAAACCGGCACGTCATGGGCGTTTCGCGACGCGTGGACTGCGGGCATCTTCGGCCCCTATGTGCTGGTGGTCTGGGTGGGTAATTTCGATAGCACCGGCAATCCGGCGTTCGTCGGCGTGGATGCCGCTGCGCCGCTGTTTTTCCAGATCGTCGATGGTCTGGAGGCGGAGCGGCCGCAACTGGCTGAACCGTTTCGCCCCAGGCCGGCCAATATCAAACGCGTGCAGATCTGTCTGGCGAGCGGCGATCTGCCCAACCAGTGGTGCCAGCAACGTGGCTGGACCTGGTTCATTCCGGGCAAATCGCCGATACGGGTGAGCAACGTGCATCGTCCGGTGGTGATCGACGATGCGACGGGGCTGCCTGCCTGTCCGCCTTATACGGGCAAGCATGTGCATAAGGAAGTGTTCGAATACTGGTCTTCCGATCTGCAGCAGGTGTTTGCGCAAGCGGGTATCCCGCGCCGCAAGCCGCCGCAAAATCCTCAGTGCCGCGATGCGGGCACACCCGATGGCGCGCCGCCGCAGATCACCTCACCGGTGCGCGGCAGTACGTATGCGATGCGCCTGAAACAGATCGGTCAGCAGCGCATCGCGTTTAGCGCCATCACCGACGCCGACGCGCACACGCTGTACTGGTTCGTCAACGACGCCTATGTGGGCCGCAGCGACCCCGGCGCAGCGCTGTACTGGCAGCCGCGCACGGCGGGCAGCTACACCGTGCGGGCAATCGACGATCATGGGCGTGTCGATCAACGCATGCTGGCAGTGAGTTTGCTGGAGTGAGGGCCGCTGGCTTCGAGGAGATAGTTCTGACATCTGACCTCGCCGCCGGGAAATCATGGCTCCCAGATTTCTTCAATGGGAATCAGTGTGTTCAGCATGATTGACTCTCCACTCGGCCATCGGCATAAAGCCACTCGAATGTGCCGTTATCGGCACGCAGCGCATTGACCGGCTCTCCCGCACTCCAGTGCGTCTGGATGATGTAGGCAGCCAGCCAGGGCGTGTCTACTTCAAGGCCGATCCATGCATAAACGGGCGCGTGCAGCAATTTCCCGTCGAGCGAGAGCACCCCGGCAACATGATCGCCAATCGCATACTGTGCTCCGCGAGCAGGCGCGCAAGCGAGCCACGCCGTCTGAGTGGACCAATGCATACCCACTACTACGGTGTAGTGGTTAGCCGCCACGACCTCACGTCGTTCGAGTAAATCGTAGATGCCCTGAAGCGCAGCATCTTTGTCGTGCTCGTGCGTGACGCTCACGTAACGGTTGCGCAGGACGTGAGGCATCTGCGCTTCATTCGAAAGCCAGTCGGTTGGCGCGATACCGGCATAGTCGAATGGCACGAGTACTTTGCCTGTTCCGTCGAATAAACCGCACCGCCCGGCGGCGTCCTGCGCGCCAATCAGGCTTTCTGCTGGATCGCGCAAGCAATCGGCCGTTGCGTGCATGCTCATCAAGGCAATAGCCGCATATCGCACTGGAATCACCGTTTCGCCGTGCGGACTCACAAGCCCGACATCATCGCCAAGGCCAACGAGAAATGCCTCCATTTCCGGCTGCCAATCTGCCGATGTCCATTGTGGCTCGACACGCCACTGGCCCTTTGCATCGATAAGCCCCCAACGTTCATCAAGGGCGGCCAGCGCGAGCTCGCCGGCAGTGAAATCATCGACATCGTCGAAACACGGATCGATCAGCCATGCGCCATTGATGTCGAGAAAGCCGAGTTTGTCATCGACTCGCGCGATCACACGCCCCTTTTCCGGCAAGTCAAGCCAATCAAAGCGAGGCTCGATCTGCCAGGTGCCGTCGCGGCGCAACAGCCCGTCTTTTCCGTCGAGCGTCACGCTGGCGAATCCATCATCGGAGAAGTCGGTTACGGCGTCTAGTTGTGGTTCCAGCGTGATACGAGGCGTGTTGTCGATGACGTCCAGCAGGCCAAAATACGTACCGTCGTGGACCCACGTTTGCATGTGCGGGCGAGAAGCCGCCGCAGAAAACTCCGTCCAGGTTGGGCAAATGATTTCGCGCGTCGTCACGTCGTCGTCGAAGCACACGCCCCATCGACCGCCCGATTCGAACAGCCAGAGATCGCCCGCAAGGAAATGACGCCGTTGCGGCGGAACATAGTCCTCCCACGCCATATGGCTTGGCGGAGATTCAACCTTGAAATAGGGATGCTCGATGCCACTGAGACCGAAGCAGCGCGCCCAGTCGAGCCATTTATTCGGCTCGCCGATTTCGAGCGCTTCAATTGCGTCTTGCGCGTTATCGCGATCAATCGAACGTGCGACTTGGTACCAGACGACATCGCAGGTTTTTGCGCATTGCTCGATAAAACCGCTGGGCGAATCTTCTTCCAGCCAGGAGAGTTCGTCGAGATTGGCCGAAAACCAGACGTCTCCTGTGTAGCGCCCGACGCATTCAGTCAGATAGCACACGAGCGAGCGCAATTGCGTGGCCAGAATGGGAATCTGTCTCAACGTACGGTTACGCGCCGCGAAGTGGGCGAAGTGATCCAGGCGCTGTAAGGCAGCACGCGCATCGCTTGCCAGATTCCTCGTGCCGCGATCGCCAAACACACGCTGAAAGGTGATTCCTTCGGCATGCTGGCCACTCGCGAGCAGCATCTTCCAGAGCGTGGGAAACAGATTGTTTGCGGCTGCAAGCTGATAGCCGTCGTCGACGTCGAGATTGTCGGTCAGGTAAAGCCAGGAGCGATTGCCCATTGCTGAGAGTCTCTACTGATTTGATACGATCCGGCTCTGCAAAAAATAAAAGCCACTATCGTAGACAGGTTGTCGTGCGAAAATTCAACGAGTCCGACAGTGTGAAATGACTTTCAATCGACAACAAGATGTTTTGTGCAACACGTCCTTTAGGATATGTAGCATGGGACAAAAATACGAACATCTGGGTGCTGAAGAGCGCGGTGTGATCTTCGCCATGAAGCTGGAGAATCGTAGCGCGCGAGAGATTGCCCGTGTTGCGACGCTCGCCGGGCACGATCAGCCGGCAACACGCGTCGCACTTGCACTGGCCTCTTAAGGCGCACCATGCAGTGGCTGCAAACGTGCGCGCGACCACTCGCACCTTGAGAATCTTGCGATAGCCGCGCCCGGTTAGCGCAACCGTCATTCCAGAGTAGAGATAACCACATCAGCGGAATCCGACAAAAATTTCATCGGCAAGTGCAAACCCCGATCCTCCGACCTTAGTCCCGGGCTGCATGGTCTAGATCATTGCAGCAGAGCTTTCAACGAGTGTCCGTCTCTTCACCCACCACGCTTAAGTCGCATCATAAATTTGCTGTACTCCGACGCAAGCAATATCTCCAAGACGGATGCAATTGGCATTATTACGGAATTAATTTCTTAATAATTTAAATTTTACATTTCTTTCGGAAGAAGGTTCACTCAAAGAAAATTTAAACACTCCTCTATTCCAAGCATTCCGTAAATAATTGAATATATAATGCGCCCGGCAGAAGCCAAGAATTTATGCCAATTAAGGTAAATCTGCATGGATTCCACCACGCTCTACAATGCGTTGAACCAGCGCAACGTTCAGTATAACCGCCTTATCAGGCTCGATTCGCCGCTTGGGACCGATTGGTTGCTGCCTCTTCATGTTAAGGGGATGGCTCGACTCGGTTGCGATTACGAATACGTTGTTGATGCGGCCTCAACGCGCGGCGACCAGATTGAATTGAATGCGCTGATCGGCAAAACGGTCACATTGTGGATCCAGCAGATGGACGGCTCATATATGCCGCTCCATGGATACGTGCATCAATTCAGTCGTCTTGGTGCAGACGGCCCACTCACCTACTATCAGATCCGGTTTTCCTCATGGTTGTACTTTCTGCGCCTGCGCCGGGATATGCGCGATTGGCAGGAACAAAACGGCCAGCAGATCCTGATGGACGTTTTCAACGAGCATCCGCAGGCGAAGGGGGCGTTCCGGTTTGATTTGCGTCGATAAATGCCGTCGTATTCGAATCGCGTGCAATGGGAATATGACCTGAATTTCGTCCATCGCAGCATGGAGGAAGTCGGCATATTCCCATATTTCGAGCACTCAGACGATGGCCGCTCTCACACTATGGTCGTGATGGACGACTCCTGGTGCCTGCCACAACTCAAGCAGCCTATGGTTCAATTTGGGCGAATGAGCATCGGCGACGAACTGGATGGTTTTACCCAGTGGAAGGAGCAGTTGCAGATCGAGAGCGCACAACTGACGTCGCGTTCGTTCGACTACAAGCGGCCTGATCTGCCGCGTGAAGTTCAGGGCGACACCGTTCCCCAGAATGGATTGCCGACCGACGGCGAAATCTACGAATATCCCGGCGCGTATGCCTGGTCGAACCAGAGCGGCGGGGAGCAACGCGGCCGCATCCGGCTCGAAGAGCGAATGTCGAGGATGAAGCGCTTTCACGGTGCAGGGGCGCTACGCTGCGCTATGCCCGGGCGGCGGTTTGAACTGCACGGACATCCGGTCCACGACGAAGGCAATCAATCGGACAGGGAGTTCGTGTTGATTGAGGTGAACTGGCTCATCCGCAACAACCTGCCTGGTATGGACGGTGTGCAGGATTTTCCTGAGGGTTTAACGACATCCATCGAAGAGGCAAAGGCAGGTGAAACGGTGCGCCATGCTGACGGAAGTAAAGGCCTCTTCCACGTGACCGTCGAAGCGGTGCCGCGCAACGTGCCGTTCCGCAGTCCATTCGAGCACAGGAAGCCGGTGATGCAGTTGCAGAATGCCATCGTCTCAGTGCCGGGTGGTGCGGAGGTCTACACGGATACGTTGAACCGTGCAAAGGTATGGTTCCCCTGGAACCGTCGCAATGGCCAGGACGAGCGCGCTTCGTGTTGGGTGCGCACGGCGTTTCCAGATGCCGGGTCCAACCGTGGAGGGGTGCAGCCGCTGCGCAAGGGCGACGAGGTTCTGGTGGGTTTCATGGACGGCGACTGCGACCGGCCGGTGATTATCTCCCGGTTGTATGGCGGAGCGACGCAGCCAGTGTGGCATTCGAACGGCCTGCTCTCCGGTTATCGTTCGCGCGAGTATGGCGGTATGGGCTACAACCAGCTCGTGATGGACGACTCGACGCAGCAGAACCGCGTTCAGTTGTATTCGAGCAGCTATCAGTCGCACCTGCATCTGGGTTACCTGATTCAACACACTGACAACACACGTGGCGAATTTCTTGGCAGCGGCTTCGACCTTAAATCGGAGTCGTACGGTGCGATTCGCGCGGGTCAGGGTTTGCTCGTGTCAACCCATCCTGCAAGTGTTACCCAGCCGCTCAGTGTCACTGCTGCAACTGAACAATTGGCGAGCGCTGAAAGCGTGATCGAACTGGCATCGCAAGCAAGCTCTGCCAGTCAGGCGGAAAGTTTGCAGGATGGCCAGGATGCGCTCAAGAAGTTCGCCGACGCGACCCTTCATAGTGTGAGCGGCAGCGGTTCTGGCAGCGGCGGAAACACAGGCGGTGGCGGGACCGGTAACGCGAACGGATTTTCGACTCCGATCATGCTGATTGCGAGTCCTGCCGGCGCAGGCCTGTCCACACAAGATTCGGCACACGTTACCGCATCCCAGCAGGTCAACATCGTCAGCGGCAAGAGCACGCATGTGGCATCGGGCAAGTCGCTCCTTGCTGGCGCGATGCAATCGATAAGCCTCTTTGCCCAAAATGCCGGGATCAAGTTGTTTGCTGCCAAGGGCAAGGTCTCAGTGCAGGCGCAGAACGACAGTATCGACTTAATCGCCCAGAATACGGTGAATATCTTGTCAGCCACGGAGTCCATCGAGGGCCTAGCGAAGCAGGAAATTCTGCTGACGGCAGGTGGTGCATATATTCGCATCAAGGACGGAAATATTGAAATTCATGCCCCAGGCGACATTGACATCAAAGGCGCGTCGCATTCGTTCAGCGGGCCTACAAGCCTGACGAAAACGTACAACATGGAAGGCAAAAAGGCAGACATGCGGATTCGCTACGTTGATGCCGACGGAAAGGTGCCGGGAGGCGAACCCATCAAGCTCACCAGTGAAGACGGCACGGTACATAGGCTCACCCTCGATAGCGAAGGTAAGGCGGAACTTCAAAATATAGATTTCGGCCAGTTCGTGTCCAACCAGGTCAAACGATTTGAGGAATAAAAATGGCTGGTAAGCCGCTCGCCCAACACACCGTCTGCATCGATTTGCCGGGGGATCCGGTTGATTGCTCGGCTAACACGGATGTCACGGTGCTGCTGAGGAAGCATCGGGATGTGCTATTTGATGTCAAACTTGGCAACAACGCGACCTACACCGTCACGTCTACGCACTCTGATCGACGGGTTGGACGCTTCTACGACCGTAAGCGCAAGATGAATGTCGTCAAGACGACTTTCACGGACGGTGAGCAATGCCACATCTGGGTGGGTAGAAACTTTGAAGGAAGCCTTGTACTTAAGCAAGGGGACAAGGAGTTGGGGCGATACCCGATTAGCAAAATGGACTGCACGAACGGATGCACGGAGGATCCGAAGGATAAGCCTGCGCCGTTGTTGATCGTCATGCACGATGACAAGGCATTTGCGCGTAGCCTGCAGAAGCTCAGTGACATTCATACTGTTTCGCAGAGTGCATCAGCACCGATAGCGCAAGAGTCTCAAACTGCAGCAGCACCAGTCACGTTATCAGACGCGAAAGCGACATCACCCGTATCGCGTAACGTCTTGCCAACAGTACATGCGATTAAGATAAAACAGACTCAAGGACCAACCGTTCCCTCCGAATTGCGAACTTATTTTTCAGAGGGCGGCGAAAGCTTCGATTGGGATCCGTTGCATACGATTTCGAGAAATTTCCTATTTGCGCAAATTGGCGCTGCCGGGGGATACTTCTTTGATGCGTTCGGCAAGGACGCTCCCCTACAAGGGTTCTGGAATCGAAAATTCATCATTCGAAAAATGTCTACTGGGGAGTTCGTCATGTTTTTCCGGACAACCAGCAAGGAAAAAGACATTCTAGGATTTCTGCTGACGGCTTATCGTGGACGGCCGAATGACGTAAGAATAATGACTTTAGCTGGTGGAGTAGGATCACTATCGTCGGCTACACGTGCTGCATGGACGGCGGCCAACGCCTCGATCAATGTAAAAACGATGACTGGCAAGGCAATGGGGCTCGCCATTATCATGGACACTATGTCCTGGTGGCATGATTATGAAACGGTAAAACCGGACGGCAGCAAAGGTAAGGATTTTGCCGATTTGCTCGCGACGATTGGTGTCGATACGGCTCAAATGTGGATCGCCACATATGCCACCACGACGATCATAGCAGCAATCATTGCTTCTACAGCGGTGCTAGCTACTGGCGCCGCAACGACACCGGTCTGGGTAATAGCTCTGGGCTCTCTCGCGATTATCTGGTTTGTAAATACCATCGTCGCGGCGCCGTTCAACCAAAAGGACAAGGATGATAAAACAATCGGTGATCACCTTGCTGCCGACATTCGCTCAGTAGGTACGTATCTGGAAAAGACTTTGGCTAGTGACTATCCGGAAACCTATTCACAGTCCACATGGCACATTGACCCTTTGGACGCGACGCCATGAAGCTAGTGAACGAGACAATTTCCTCCGTGCAGCGTAACCGAGCCACAAAAACGCGCATCGATGCACACCCACTCGCGGCCAATCTCGGCGCATTCATCGGCCTGCTTCCGTTGGTAGGTTACTGGATCTCCTTTAAAGCCTTTAAATCATCAACGCTCCCATGGAAAATCGCGCTAGCCTCGGAATTCATTTGCCCAACTATCATTTACGTGCAATACATCCTGAATCGGCGGGCTCGGCGGTTGTTCTGTGAAGGCATTGCTGCAATTGCGGGGCTGGTGCCGACATGGCTGGCGATCGGTTCGTATTGGCTGTTCTACCTGGGCTTCGCGCCGATGCCATTTGCGCCTCGGGTCATTGCTCTTTCCATATGCCTCGCCATCACTCTCATAGTGATCATCGTTGTACTACAGAATTATCGACGCGCCACCACTCGACTGAATCTTGTACAACGGATGGATATCATGGAACCAGACACGATTGTGTACCCGGATACGTTAGATGCAGGAATCCCGATGTTCGAACGCTCGTTGAGCCGCTTGCCGACACCGCCGCTTTGGCTCTTCTCAACAGTTGGTTCAATCGGCACGGCATATGCAATGGTGTCAGGACGCGTGTTCGAGACTTCCGGTGGGCCGCATATCTTGTTTATTATGCTGTCTGTTGTTAGCTTTCCGGTTTCATGTGCTTATATCGGCCATTTCTTCGTAAGGCTAGGATATTTTCACATCTATCTACCGTTGAAGTTAGAGCGTGATACCGGGAAGAAAGTCATTCTCGGACCATGGACATAGTATGTCGTATGAATGTGAGCGGCGGCTCTCGCCGATTCGCGTTTCTCTTTGATAATCCGCGACGAACTATAAGAAAGCCCCCTTCAAGAGGGGGCGAAGCGCGTTAAGCGGAGTTGCGGTCCCTATGACCACGTACTCATTCTCAGGTCACGACTGTTTCCCCGCGGCATCGGCGTCGAGTCATCCGGTACAGTCGGCCCCGAAGGCGCAAGCGAAATGACGCGAGCAGTCGTTGCGAATTGCTCCACGAGATTCTTTCTGCGTAGTACGGTGACACACCAGTATTGCCCCGCGTGACGCGGTCGGCGAAATTCGTGCCGCGGTCGTACTCGACTTCGGTCAGGTAGTTGCCGAATGGCTCGATCACATGCGTCACGCTATGCGCGTAGTAGAGAGACTGGATATAGCCGGCCGGGTTTTTCGGCGTCGCGCCGAAGCGAATTTTCACGTAGCTGCCGGCGCGAATACGCTCATAGCCAGCCAAGCGCAGCGTCCCGCTTTCGAAGATCTTGTTGTCCTGGTTGAGCGCAATCAGCAGGTTGCGGCGATCGTCAATCCAACTCAGGAAAGACCCCTGGTTCTGCCAGCGCTCGTTACCGGCGGTCGTCTCGTTGATGCTGCCCATCTGCGTCGCCACTTCCATCTTGCGCCGCCCATACAGCGCGGGATTGACGTTCTGATAGTTCTGAATGTAGTAAGGCACCGTGCCCTGCTGGGTCTCGTACGCAGCGTACATGCGCGTGAGATCATCGTAGTTCATGCTGAACCGCGGCGCGTCCACCCTCTGCGTTCGATTCGCAAACCGACGAGATGGGCGAGTGACGCTTCATGGCCGACCCACGTGGCAGCTGACTCATTCAAGCAATTTCGACACCTCAGTTGTCATGCCGAGATGCCGCTAGCAGTTTGCCTCAGCTCTGTAGAGATTGGCTAAGTCTCTACGCTAACCGCAAGCCAATTGATGGATTTCGCATAAATTGGCGGCGGGCTTTACTACTGACTTGCTTCCCCGTAATCCTTAAGCCTGGCTCTTGCCCGAACCTCGCGGTCGCCGGAGCAATCCGAGTCGCTACGACGAGGATTTCCTCTGTGGTTAGAGACCGCCATGCGTGTTTCGCGGATTCACATTAGCCTGTTCTTGTGCACTATCTTCAACGATTTTCAACGGCACCTGTCCCACGCCCATGGCGCGTTCAACCAGTAGATTGTCGCCATGCTCTGCGAGGAGCGCTTGAAGTTTGCCGAAGTCTCCACACCAGATAGTCTCGACATCTTTGTCTCGCGTCGAATCCCGATTTGCAGTCAGCGCAACTGCGCGGACCTGTAGCCGGCTAGCCTGCGCCTGTCCGCCAACTTCGACTCCGTAGCCCGGTAGTGAGGGCTTCTTGACGACAACGCGCCCCTCGTTGGCCCAAGCGGTTGACATGCCTTCGTGGACTTCATAGCCTAGTCGCGACAGGCCCAGAAGAATGGCCGCCCGGCGAGCCTGGGCGCCTTCACGTTGTTGCTCTGCGACGATTGCATTCTTGCAGTCTCCGAGAAGCGCTGAGACTGCTTCGATAGACTCGAGGTCGTCACTGCGCCGGACCCTCGCGAGGATCGCCTTCGCTTCATCGCTATCGTGCGTGCGGAGTTCCGCAGCCAGTTCTTGAATTTCCTCGAGCGCAGCGAGGCGTTTGCGCGAGCGCGAGACCGCATCGGACAGGTCCAGAATCAAGCTATCCAATAGGAGATTGCGTCGGCCCTCGACGGATTCCGATTCGATGACGCCTAGGCGCGACGTGAATGCTGTCGTTTCCTCGGCCGTAAGGAATACGTGAGCTTCCGCGATCTGCCTGTCGACCCTAGCCAATTGAGGCGGGACGACCGTCTGCGCGGCTTTCCAGCTCTCAACGCTTTGCACCTTTTGGTCGCCCTGCAAGCAGCTTGCGAGTTGCCGCTGTGCTTCACTGACTTCACGAGGTCCTTCAGTGGGGATCAGCGCAAATGCGCGTGCGAGGAGGGCGTCTGTATTGGCAAACTCTCCGCCGCTTGCGATTTGCTCCAACTGCGACTCCAACTCCGCTGGTACGTCCACATTTTTTGACTTCAGCGAGTGAAGAAGCGTGTTTGCACTGTCCCGACCTTGCCGTCGACGCTTCTGCGCCTGCTCAGCCTTTTCGACCGCGAGCATTCGCCGACGCTCAAGGTCGGTGTGAAGGAACGTGATTTCCTCCGGTACACGCTTTTGCAGGTCTAGAAATGCTTCGGTGGCAATGAGTGCCGCGAGCGCTTGCCGACGCGCGTGCGTCGCATCGATTTCAGATTGAGCAAGTTCTCCAACGCGCTTGCCAGCTGTGGTCCACGCCGAAATTGCCTGATCAAGACGCTGCAGATGGCCTTCGCATATCGCGAGAATTTCCTCGCGAGTCACGATTCGCACGACTTTGGGGCCGCTCATGCTGTGACCTCCATGGCCAGTGCAGACGCCACTGCCGCCTTGAGGCGGGCTCGTTCACCTTCCGGGTCGTGATACCAGGATTGCGACGATACGCGATGAAGTGTGGGAATCGCGCGGCTCAGAACCGATGGGCGCCAGATTTCTCGTGCCCGGGCATGGCGCAGCAGCGGGTGGCGCGGCGCATCGCATTCGATGCCGATGGCGTATAGCCCGGTCTCCGGATTCGCAATGGCGAAGTCCAGTCCGAAGGCGTCACCTTCCTGAGCAGGTACAGGGGAGAGGCCAAGGCTGCGGAGAAACGCCAGTACATCACCTGCGAACCCGTCGGGTGCGCCATTCTGCTGGATTTTGGTGTGCGCCCGTTCGCTCGTCATGCGCCCGAGCAATGCACGCCCGGTCTGCAGTTCGCCATTCGACATGGCGCGTGCATATTCCATATAACCTTGAAGGTAGTCGCGCGGAATAGCTGGCTTACGTTGGGTGTTCAGCATGTCGGAGATGTCGCGAATCGGCATGGATGTCACGAGGACCACCTTCTTGCGTGCCCGGGTGACGGCCACGTTCAGACGGCGCTCGCCGCCTTTTTGGCCGAGTACGCCAAAGGCGCGACGGAATGCGCCTTGTCCGTTTCGACCGAATGTTGTCGAGAAGACAATGACATCGCGCTCATCACCCTGAACGTTCTCAACGTTCTTGACGAAGACGGACATGTCCTCGCCGCTGTCCACACGGTCGCTTTCTTCGCGGTATGCGGTGCGGAATGCCTCGTCGTTCTCGGCTCGCAGCTCAAGACGCTCCTCGATGAGGTCGGCCTGCTTGCGGTTGAACGTCACGACGCCGATAGACGGGCGCTCTGCATATGGCAATTGCCAGACTTCGGCAAGGTAATCGACGACACGGTCCGCTTCATCTGAGTTCGTTTGCTGCTCGTAGAGGCCATTGACCTGAATGAGCTCAATCGGCTTGACCTCGCGAACGGTCGCATCCGGGTGACGAACTGGCACGCTGAGATTGTTCTCATAGAACGCGGAATTCGAGTAGCCGATGAGCTCACGATAGGCGGAGCGATAGTGGATTTGCAGCGTCGAGGCCGGCAACGCCGTCCGCGCCAGTTGCAGAAGGTCAGGGCAGTCCTTGATTTCGCGGCGATTCCACGTGTCTTCGAAAAGCTCGCGCTCTTCTTCCGTAGCGTCTTCGTCGGGCTGATCGCCCTCGTAGACCTCCGCCTCATCGCTGTC
This sequence comes from Paraburkholderia sp. J69-1, assembly GCF_905220255.1. Classification (NCBI taxonomy): domain Bacteria; kingdom Pseudomonadati; phylum Pseudomonadota; class Betaproteobacteria; order Burkholderiales; family Burkholderiaceae; genus Paraburkholderia; species Paraburkholderia sp. J69-1. The sequence continues at coordinate 416,953 of NZ_CAJMZG010000005.1, forward strand.
CGTTCTCCCCGAGAAGAACGCCGTGGGAGGCATCTGCTTTTCGTCGCCGCTGACGACGGACAGGGTGCCCCGGAACAGCGTCGGGATTGCGTATTCGACGGGCATCTGCGACGCCTCGTCGTAGACGACCGAGTCGAACAGATTGGACTTCAGCGGCAGGACACGGCTCGCAACATCGGGATTCATCAGCCACACCGGGCGCAAAGCCATGAGACCGAGACCGGCGCCCATCTCAATGAATTCCCGCAAACGCCGTGAGCGCCGGCCAGTCAGGCGCGTCACGTCGTCCCAGTCTCTCTGCGCGCCGAGCCGGCTACGTTCAATGCCGTTGCGAAGGACTTCGCGATTGAGCCGGCGCATTTCTTCGTCGGCGGCTGCGAGCGCAGCAATCTTCGCCGAGGTTTCCGTCTGGTCAAGCAACAGTTCCGGCGTTTCCTGCTCCATTCGCCGCTTCCAGCCCAGGCGCGCTTCGCGGTTGATCATCCGACGGACTTCCCAGTCGAGATCCTCAGGCGGAACACCGGCGAGCGTCGTCTCGTGAGTCCGCATCACGGCAAAGACATCGAGTGCTTCAGGCGTTACGTGCTTCGAGCGTGTCCTGAATTGTTGGTAGGCGGCGAGCGTCGGCAGCGCATCGTGGATGCGATTGAGCGGGGCCTGGTAGCTGATGTTCTCCGCGATGGCGCGCCGGCAAGCATCGGCGAGTTCGCCAGAAATCCACTCGTCAAGTAGCTGGAGTGCTTGCAGACTGTGCTGGCGCGCATGGTGGCGCACGAACGCCGTTTCAAAACCGTCGAGCAACTGCTCCACCGGTGCGCGGTCGCCAGTGAGCACCGCCGAATCGAACTCGTCGCCGCGCGGGGCAATGGCGAGGTGTTGCGCAAGCTCCCGAACTTCTTCCAGCTGGCGAAGGCGCGTCAAACATTCATCGGCCAGAGCGGGGCCGCACGTCGGATCGACCGCGTCCAGGTGCAGGGCGCGGCTGATGGCATCCAGCGCCAGGCGTTTCGGTCGCCAGTTGAGTTCAAGGCGGGCCGCAGCTAGTAGCTTGACCAGTGTTTCGTCTGTGGCCGGAGCGCCGCAACCAGCCGCGAACTTCATCAGCTTGCCGCGACGGATATAGGTGGCGGGGTTCAGGCGACTGAAAAAGGTCGGTGCTTTCGTGGCCAGTGTGGCGCGCGATTCGATTTCACGCAGTTCAGCTTCCGGTGCACGAGCGAGGGCCGGAGAAAGCTGGCTATCGAAGGCCGTCCCGTCAACCGCCAGAAGCGCGCGATGCAGCTCTTTGAGGCCGGCGTAATGACGATGACCATCCGCGTTGGCATCGTCTGCCGGACGGAAAAGTGGCAGCCATTTGGCCAGGCGTTTGCGTTGTGTCTCGTCGAGGGCGACGAGGCGACTGGCATTCGCATCGAGCCACGCGCGATACGGCGCGGGGTCATCGACGTCAAAGCGGGCCGGATGCGCTGCCAGCGTTTCGATGCGCAGGCGCTCCGCTTCACAGAACGCAGCGAAGATAGCGGTGAATTCGTCGATTGTCGCGCGATCGGTCGCGAACGACTGCAACTGGGCCAGCGCGCTGCCCTCGAATTTCGCGGGGAGCCAGTAGCGGGCGAGTGGCGCGCATTGCTCTTCGAGCGTGGTAAGCGCGGAGATATCGAGTGCTGAGAGCTTTGTGCGCAACTGAGGCACGCTGACTGGCCGCTCGCCCGCCTCCAGCTTGATCAGTTCGCCAAGAAGAATGCGATAGCTCAGCCCTGTCGACTCATCGACCCGGTGGATAGCCTCGTGCTGGCGATCCAGTTCTCCCTCCAGCGTCTCGATCCGAGCCGCCATACGCTCGCGTTGACGCACCCAGCCGTTGTCGAAATTCGAGCCCCGGAAAATTGCGTCGAGTTGCTCGCGCACCGCGCGGATCGTCGGTTCGCGATCCTTGTTGACGTCGTTGACCATGACGATCCGGTCGCCAAGGCCTTCGGCGACAAGACGCTTATGCACGACCTCCAGCGCCGCATGCTTCTGGCAGACGATCAGCAGGCTTTTTCCACGTCCGATCGCATCGGAGACCATGTTGACAATGGTCTGTGATTTGCCGGTTCCGGGCGGCCCTTCAACCAGCAGACCTGGGCCCTGCCGCGCCTGCAAAACAGCGGATTCTTGCGATGGGTCGCTTGCAACGGTCAGGAAGCGCTCGAGTTCCGTGTCTGCCGCTTCGGATTGCTCGTAGGTCGATTTGTCTTTCAGACGAAGCATCGACTCAAGTGCGGTCCCCGATGGCGACAGCACTTTCAACTGGCGCAAATCTTCACCAATGGCCTGTCCGATGAACGTGACGTGGAAAAGCACGCCCGAGCAGGCGAGACGCATCTCGCCCACAGGCACTTCCACACTGGGCGTAGGCAGAGCGCTGACCTGGCGACGCTCCGCGTTGGCGAGCATGCCGAACGCGTCCATAACATCAGTAGCCTTGAGCGCGGAGCGGCCCAGTACATCATCGGCTACCGCACGCCAGGCTTTGATTGCATCGCGCCCCAGCAGTCCTTCAAGGGCGGGGTTCAGGCGGACTTCTTCCCGCTCTCCATCGAAGGCGAGTGCCACCTGACCGCGCGTGCCCAGCTCCAGCAGCAGTTTGACAGGCCACAGCAACACCGGCGCAATGCGCGGTCGCGTGTTGCTCCGCGTGTCCTTGTAGACGAGAAACGGGAAGCCGAGATAGAGGCCGTCGATACCCGTGTCTCGTTTGTAGAGGGAGGTCTGACGGTAAAGCGCGTTGAGCCGGCCTTCGAGCGTGACATTGGCGCCGAAGATTGCCGGGTCGATGGACACTGCCTGCACGTTGCGCTGTACCAGGTGCTCTATGAGCGCCGTGCTCGAATGGCGTTCGCCATGCAGCTCATGGACGTCAACGCGACCGGTCGTCTTGCCGATCGTCATGCGCACTAGCGGGCCGCGCATGACCGCGGTTGCCACCTTCTTCTCGAAGAAGTCGAGAATCTGGGAAACATACTGCTGCTTCTGGGGCTCAAGCCATTGCTCCGCCGGCACCGACAGCAGGACGATGGCTTCGTGCAGCGCCAGTCGTCGCTCCAGCCGGAACTGCTCAGCCCATTCGTCGATGGTCTGATTGCCGGTGCGCGAGAAACCCTCGATACGCTCGTCAATTTTGCGGAAAAGCTCGACGCGCGACAGGGCCAACTCGGCTCGGGCTGCTTCGCGGTCGAAGGCAAGAATCTGTTCACTCTGCGCGAGATTCGACGCCTGGTCGAGAATCGCTTCGACAGAACGGAATTGACTGATCGCGGCGCTCAGAAGAACGATGAGGTCTTCTTCGCTGATAACACGCCGTTCCGCCAGCGAAAGCAGTCCCGGGTGAGTCGAGTCCGGGAAGAGCAGGCGCTTTTCCTCCCACTGTGCCGACAGACGTGCACGGGACGTCGACAGCATGCTGACACGGGCTGTGTCTTCGTCGAGTTCGATACTGTGATTGTGGGCACGTTGCCGGACTTCCTCGGCACGTGCACGCAGACGGGAGAGCCACGTTTCCGTCTCCAGCCGGTCAAGGAAGGTCGGTACCGAACCGGTAATCAGATCGTAGCCTTCGAGCGGGTTCTGCAACAACCAACCCGGCGTGACGATTTCGCCCCGGATGATCAGCGGCATCTCGGGATTGAGCAGCTTCAGCGCAATCATGAGGCGGCATTCTTCGTCCGCCTCTTCGAGTCGCGCGGCCTGCCGGAGCCCGGCGAGCGTTTTGGCACTGACGCCTGCCTCTTCGGCCCAGGTGACGAGTGCGCCACGGCTTAGATGCTCACGTGCTTCTTCCCAATTCTCCCGTTCGGCGGCGGCAAGCGCGAAGACAGTCGGCTTATGGTATTGCTTCGTGCCGAGGGCAATGCTCGCACCTTCAGGCGTGTCGGATTCCGACGTCGCCGCTGAAGGGGCATCAACCTGTTCTCCGTTGAGCCATGCTTTGACCTGCGCCCATTGCCAGCGCTGGTGACGATCGCGTGCCAACAGGCCACGTAACAGCAGATGCAGTGATGGGTCGAGGTCGTCCGGCAGGCTGACGCCGTTGGACAGGACATGAATCAGGAACGCGTGAGGGTTGATGCCTTCAAAGCAGCGACCTTCAGTCAACTGCTCGAGCAGAATCATCCCGAGACTCCACCAGTCGGAGGCGGCTGCAACGCCTCCAGCAATGGCTTCGGGAGCCATGTATCGCGTGGTCTCGAGCGGCGAGACGATATCGAGGTCGAACTCGGAAAGACGGGCGGAGCCGAAGCCGCTGATTACAAGGTCGAGCGGGTCACGGCTGCGAACGAGCAGGGTGCCGGGCCGCAGGTCGCGATGGCGCAGGCCGGCCTCCGAGAACGAATGCAGAGCTTGCCCCAGTTCGTCGACCACATGGCGAATCGTCGCCAGGTCGCGCACGGCGATGCCCACGTCCGCAAGTGTTCCGCCACTGAGCTCTTCGGCGACTTCGTACGCGCGTCCATCCCAGCGGCCCGTCGCGATGATTTCCGGCACGTGCTCGCGGGGCAGGCGTTTGACCACGTCGTAGACAGACGGGTCCGGCTCCGCGCCCTGACGGTAGAGCGTCAAGACAGCCTGGCGGTTGGTATCGCAATGCTGGGCGATGTAGCGCTCGCGAACGCCGTCCGTACTCGAAATCTGGCGCATCAAACGCCAGCCTTCGATCTGCGTCTCAGCGGCTGGCGGTGTCGGTTCCACGATATGCGGGGTCGAAGTGCCTTCCGATACCTCAGCCTGACCGCCCGTCGTCTGGGCTGCCGGATCTGCGCCGCACTCCAGGCACATCAGATCCCCGTCGCTCATCGGGTGGCCGTTTGTGCATTGGACCTGACTATGTGGCGGCTGCGCGTGCCCGGCTGCCGCTTCGTTCATGCTGATAGCCGACTCGGCGGTCAAAACTTCCTGCGGTCTCGAGCCGCTTTGGCGAAAGGGCTCGCTGGACAAGTCCCAGTCGCACTTGGCATCGGCGAAGGTGCCTTCGCAATAGAGTTCCTGAGGGGGGCGCTCGGTCTTGCACTTCGGGCAAAAACGCATCATTGCTGACATTTCCTGTCTTATCTGATTCTCGCCTTGTCGGCGCTGATCCGGACTTCGTGTCCCTGATCAATCAATAGGTCTCTCAAACGCTGAAAGTCATTCCGGTTCGGTATCCCCGCGAACCAGACGCTTCCGTCTTCGTCAAACATGACGTCCAGTGACTTGTCGCTTTCGACAAGCCCCCGCTCGTAGACGCCAAATCGGGCTCGTCCAGCGTCTGTCAGTAGGTGAAGACGCTGGTTGTCGCTTCCGCGCAGTGGCCGCGTGTGCGGTGTCTGTATCTCAAACGGATCAGTGATGAGTGCATCGACCAATCCGTCCATTTCAGTGAGCTTGTCCGTCAGCGCTTCGAACGGGTGCCCGCTATATACGAGTACGTCTCCGCGCCATCGACTTCTCAGCGCCGACAGCAGGGCGGATAGCGCGTCGGGTTGCTCGAACGGCTCGCCGCCGGAAATGGTGACACCCTCGGAATGAGGCAGCCAGTTCTCAAGCTGCTCCATCACCGCCTGGACGGTAGTCTCGCCGCCCGTGTTTGCCCACGTGTCCGCAGAGATACAGCCCGGGCAGCGAATACTGCAACCCTGGAACCAGATCCCGATGCGCTTCCCCGGTCCGAGGCTCGTGACGGGGAAATGCAGGCGCGAAATCCGGATATTCATGGGTTACATCTTTTCCAGATGGAACACGCCAGTATCAATGCCGGTGATAGCAAAGCGGTCGCCCGGCTTTGCATCATGGTCGAAAAGGCCGCGTGCCAGCGGATTGATGAGCCGAGCCTCAATCTGGTTTCGGATCCCGCGCCCGCCGTTGGACAAATCAGCCAGGCATTGACGTCGCAGAGCGTCCAGCGATTCACCCTTCAACTCGACCGCTACCTCCTGGGTGTGAATGTCGTCTAGGACGGCACGTACCATCTGCTCGAAGATCTCGTGCGCAATGTCTTCCCGGATGAAATCGAAGACGATGACGTTCTCGCCGATGCGGTTCAGTATTTCCGGGCGGTTCAGCACGAGTTTGAAGTGCCGCTGAATTTCACCGAGCACCTTCTCCTGGACCTCATCGAAGTCCTCGCCGGGCAGCACGTTCGGCACGCGAGCGCCGAACTCATCCTGACGATAGATGCCAAGGTTGGACGTGAAGATGATCAGCGCTTCGGAGAAGTAGACGCGGTCGCCGCGCCCCGACGTCAGCACACCGTCGTCCAGGATCTGGAGGAACTTGTCGAGAATGCGTGGATGCGCTTTCTCGATTTCGTCGAACAGCACGACACTGAAGGGCCGTTCGCGGATGGCGTTGGTGAGTTCGCCGCCGACGTCGTAGCCAACGTAACCCGGCGGCGCGCCAATGAGGCGCTGGTCAGCGTGCTCGGCGCTGAATTCCGACATATCAAAGCGGATGTATGCGCTTTCGTCGCCAAACAGCAAGCTCGTAATCGTTTTTGCCAGCTCGGTCTTGCCGACCCCGGTGGGACCTGCGAGGAAGGCGACGCCGCGCGGGCGGTTGCCCTTGCGCTGTGAGCCCACCCCCGTCATTGCGCGCTTGACGAGATCCAGCATGTGCGTGACCGCGTGCGACTGGCCTTTGACGCGCTGGCGGACAGTTGCCTCTGCGTTGCGTATCTTTTCGCGGTCAATCTGCAGCCAGGGGTCTTCGGTTACGCCAACCTTGTATCGCCGGACTGCGTCGGCGATTTTGTCCACGGTGACACCTTCGACCCGTGCAAGTGTCGCAATGGCGTTCATGTCTGCGAGGAGAAGGCTTTCGCAGCCATCTACGAAAGCCTTGTTGGCTTCCGCGAGCATCTCCGGCGAAGCTTGCGGCGCACCCGGAACGCCGCGCAGGAGCGCGGAAGACAGGGAGCTTCGCGCGATGCTGTCGGGTTTCGAAACCGGGATGTGACGGATGCGCGGATTCTCGATGAGCATCCAGTCCGGAAGGTCTCCCTCTTTATCGACGACCCATACAACCGTGTTGAAGAATGGCCGACGGTGCTGGCCAGCGGGGCGAGGAGCGACGGTGTGCGCCAGCACGAGCGCACGCGTAAAAAGGTTGTGCTCGGCGGCGGTCAGCGATTCCGTCCGAACCGCCAGTCGCGAGGCGAAATCCACCACAAGCGCGACAGGTTCGCCGGGTAGCGTGGCGAGGCGCTCGAGACAGGCCGTCAGTGCATCCAGACCGCCAGGCGCGGCCCCTTCGACCGCCGTGAGGCCAAGGCGTCGCAGGGTATCGTCTGCCGACTCAGTTGGCGGCACATGGCTGTCAGGGACAGTGAAGCCGGCTACAGGGTTCCACACAACGACCTGCTGATATCCCTCTACGCGCAGGTTTAAGCTCAACATGCCGACAAGCGGCTGTGCTGTTACCACGTCTGGCGCGATTTCACACGCTTGCAGGTCTCGGACATTTCCCGAGAGAACGAACTGGCTTTTTAAAGGGAGAAATCGCAACAAATCCCGTAACCAACGGGGCTTTACATAGGCGGACATGGCTGCAGCAATCGCGTGAGCAGAAAGCAAAACGTTACCATAAGCCCAAGTAGTGAAAATGCGTTTTGAATGAGTTTGCGCATTTTCGGTAAGGTAAATCGGCACGAAGGTGCTGCCACGGTTCAAACTCGCGGGAAAACGATTGCTGCTCGCTCAAGCACTGGCTAGCGGTGGTGTGCCTTGAATAGCGGGGCCTGGAAGTTTTTAATATGGAGTAGCGAGTCGGTTTATTCTTTTGGTGCGTCGTTCATGGGCTACTGCCAGCACAAAGCGCCATCATGGGCAGAGGTGTAGATGATTCGCAAAATAAACCGGGCCCAACGCGCCTCAAGCGCGTAATTCCGAGGTGGTTTAACGAGCGCCCAACTCCGCCTGCGCCATCTTTGTAGGGGGAGCGCGGTGGTAGAGTTTGGGGAGAAGATGAAGCGGAGGCCGAATGGAGGCTTATACTTCTCGCAAACGCAGCAGCCACGGGGGTGGCGGTAGGCTGCCAATCAAAAATATTAGCCAAGAAATATGAGTTTGCGTCCTCAAAATCAATGCCATAGCTGCGCCTATACTTGGTATCCGCGAGGTAAGCATTTGTCCTTGCGTTGCCCGAGCTGCGGGAGCCGTAATACCGGGGTAGTGCAGCGGCCTGTCGAGTCGTCGTCCGGTTGTGGGTCCTTCTTGATTGGCGTCGTTGTCGTCGTTGCCGGGATCATCTGGGTTGGAAGCAAGATTTTTAGCTCGTCGCCTTCATCGGCGTCCGATCAAGTGGTTGCGAGCGCAACGGAAGTCAGCGCATCTGCGGTGGACCAAACTCCCATAGCAGCTTCCTCAAGCGTTGCTGCTGATACATCAGTGCCGACGGAGGTTGCCGCTTCTGACGTGGGTAGCGACGTCGCCTCCTCACCAGCCAGCACGACGGTCGCTGCAAGTACTGATGCGTCGGCCCCTGCCACGAGCCCGGCAGGCCTGCCGCGAACATTTCAGACGAGCTTCGACTGCTCAAAAGCATCAGCAGACGATGAAACTGCAATATGCAGTGACGCTGGATTGGCAGCGATGGATCGGCAACTGGACGAGCTCTATCATTCAACGCTTCAGACCATATCCAATCCCAAAGCCCTCGAACAGAGCGAATCTGATTGGTTGGCCACGAGACAGATGTGTAACAAAGATCTCGATTGCCTGCGCCACGCATATGGCGCACGTATCGGGCAATTCTTAGGCTCTCTAGGTTCAAAACCGCTGCTCGCATCTGATGCCGCGACTGTTCAACAGTAGCTGGTTCGGGTGAGGCCGCGTCGCTAACGTTAGTCATTGCGATGTGCTCGTCAGTAATGCTGGCATTGCGGGCCCTACAGGCGGTGTCGAAGATATGATCCCGAACAATGGGTGCGCACAATATCGACTAATCTCGACAGTCAGTTCTATTTTCTCAGGCGCGCGGTGCCGGTGCTCAAGGCGTCGTCGGATTGCGCGAGCATCGTCGCTGTTTCTTCGGTGGTGGGGCGGCTTGGCTATGCGTTTAGAACGCCTTATGCATCGACAAAATGGGCGATTGTGGGGCTCGTGAAATCGCTGGCGGTCGAACTTGGGCCGGGCAACATGCGAGTGAACGCGATTTTGCCCGGCGTGGTGGAAGGGGAGAGAATGAATCGCGTAATCTCTGCGCGCGCTGATGCGCTGGGTCTGCCATTCGCAACAATGCGCGAGGAGTATCTGAAGAAGATATCGCTGCGACGTATGGTGACCATCGACGATATCGCGGCGACCGCGTTGTTTCTCACCTCGCCAGCGGGCCGCAATATTACCGGCCAGGCGATTAGCGTGGGTGGCAATGTGGAGTATTTGTGAGTGGGGCGTTCGGAAAGTTGGCTGAGTGATGCGTTTCTAAATTTATTCAATTAAAACAATAATATAGGCGAAATCGAGGGGTGGCCTTTGCTCACAATCGTGCGACGGGCGGCCGTTGCAGATTTTTTCATGCACCAGACATGCAATTTCCTTGAACGGCTCCAGTCATACGCTGTCAGCCGTTCAATATTTTCACCCCGCATTAGCCATGCGCAGATCCTTTGCGATGTCTCCGCAAGTAAGAATGCTCATTTGATTGTAGGCGCTAACGTTTGCGCGTTCGTAAACAGGAAAAATAAAGCCATTCTTCTTCGCACTCAAGTAATTTGCAATCGTGCCGATATCCGGTTTCGTAAAGCCCATTAAACGAGATGTCATCGACAAGACGGAAATGGCCGCTAGCACTTTAGTGCAGGTTGGTTCGTCGATTTTGTAATTGGCATGAATAAATTGCGCGAATCCGATGATATGATTCGTTGAAATTGAGATCGGTGATTCTCGTAAGCCGACTCGCTATGCCGGATAGATCGCACAGCTTGAAACCGTTTGCAGGTTTCGGCGGTCACGCAGCGAATGAGAGCAAAGAATGAAAGAGAAGGACGGGGAATGGCTGCTGCCATCGGGGGTATGGGAGCAGTCCGATGATGCGTTTGTGTTGACGAGGACGGCGCTTGGCCGTCCTGTATCTACGCTGCTCGCGAGCGGCGACGTGGCCGCGCTGCTTGGCGCGACGGCGGACGATTCCGGGCCGCCGCGCCATTTTCCGCCTGAATTTTCTCATTCGCCGATAACGGGAAAACCGTTGCGCGCGCAAGCACAAAGCGTTGTTCCCGGCTGGGCACCGCCATCGGGTAACGACCTGGTGGACGCATCGAGTCAGTCGGAAGCTCGCGGCTTGCGCCGGACCTCGCACCGTTTGCTGTTGAAGGACGCCAAGTCGCGCGTGCCTGAAAACAATGCCGACGAGAGCATGGAAATGCCGCCGCCAGGCGACTATCAGTTCTTCTCCGTCTCAGTTGGAACATCGGCCGCAATACTGATTGCGTTCGATCCTGTCAAAGGTTCCTTGTACACCTGGTTGCCGGCCTCACGCCGATGGCAATCCATGGAGAGCGTCAGCGGTGGCCTCGTGGAAGTCTGCGAGTTGCCCCATCACGCCTGGCGTGCCGAAATGGCCAGGTCTGAGGGCCAACTCTCGCAGGTGATGTACGTACCGACGGACGCTGGATTGGCGCGCATTACGCTCGACGTAGCCTCAATGACGTATGAAGTCGCGCACATCGGCGGCGCGCGGGCGGTGGGGGCGCCGATCGCCTTCGATAATCGCATCTGGGTTCCGGTTATCTCGGCTACGGGTGAGATCGGCTTCATTGGCGTCGATCCGCGTGAGGGTGGACACATCGAGGTCAAGCTGGATGCAAGTTCGAGTAGCGCATGCGACGTTTCACAGATCGGCTTGCCGGTTTCCTATAACCGCGTCGCGGTCTGGGGATGCAGGAGCGGCCAGTTGCGTCTTCAAAAGCTTGCGGACAACAGCGTGAGCGTAAGTTTCGAGCCATGGCCCGCGCACGTGGTGCCGCATCTGGATTACGGCAGCCCCTATCTTTCTCGCAGTGGCGAGCTATGGCAAGTCTGTTTCGACACGTCCGCCGACCGTTATGTCTGGGTGCGTATCGACCGCGTTCAGGCGACGCCGATGGAGGCCACCACGCTGCGCCTGTGTTCCGGCAAGCTGAATTTCCGCATTACGTCGAAAACGTCTTCGCCGCCGTGGGAAGAGCCGGAGCACAGCAACGATACGGCCTCGAGCGACTTCATCGTGCCGTTGCTCGAGTCGTCGATTGGCGAAGCCGTAATTGGCCTGCGGCTCATGAGTGCGTCCGGCATTGCCGATGCCCTCGAGTCGAAGGAGCGCGTTCAATACACGTTGTGCTTCGAGGACACCGATCACGACGTGGCGTTTGCGCTTGCGTCAGTTCAGGAGCCGTGGCGTATCCGCCTGTTCATTCACAACAACGTGCTGTGGGCCTACCACGCGCAGGCACGCCAGATTGAAGGATGGAGACTCGCATGAAAAGCTGGCTTCGCATCGCCATGGGCGCCATGGCGATGAGTGCGTTCGGCTGCGCATCTGCCGCCGGTGTCCAGCAGGCATTTCTGGTGCAGAACTCCGGCTGGATGGAGCCCTTCTACACGGACCCTGCATCGCAGTTCAAGCCGCTCGTTACAGCCGTTGCAAATGCCGTCACAGCAGCCGATGAGCCAGCCTTTCTACTGGCATTCAGCCAGAGCAGCGGCGATAACGTTTCGCCGCGCGTGCTCAAGGCGGGCACTGGCGCGGCGAGTTTCGCCGCAGCGCTGTCGACGCTCGACATCGCGCGAAAGTCCGCAGGCGGAGCATTGGCTGACACCGATTTCAAAGAGGCTGTCGTCAAGACCATTACTGGCCCGTTCCATTCGGCTCCGGGCATTGTCTGGATCTTCACGAACAACAGGAACAGTCCCGGTAACGACCAGGCGACGGCGGCGCGCAACCTCGATTTTTACAAGCTGCTGCACCTCGAACCATCGATTTCGAAGACGCTGGTGTTCCCCCTGCGTATGTCGGTCAAGGGCAAGCTATATCAGGCGCAGGGCATGATGGTTTATGCGCTCGCCTACGGCGAACCAGCCGCCCGCGAGCTTGACGGGATCCTGAAAGCGGGGCGCCTGTCGCAAGTCCTGACGCGCCCGCCTGCCCGCCTGAAGCCACTCGATATGGACGCGGTGCGTATCGTGCCGGAATCGGTGGCGAATACGCCGGACGTCCATCCGAGCCTTGGTTCGGATCAGCGCAGTCTGGTGCTGGACGTGGATGCGGGCAAGGTCGTGCCGACCATCGACATGCGCGCGTCATTGCAGAATCTGTTTTATCCGTACGTCATCAAGCACGCTACGGTGGCTGCGACGCTGACGCAGGGCGGCCGCACCGTGCCGGTCGATGTCAGTCCTGCGGCAGTCGATGATCTGCTGCCCGGAGAGCGCAAGGCGGTTCAGGTCCATCTGACGTTGCCGGTCGAGCAGGTGCCGTCTTCATGGTCGCCGCAGGCGCTTGCGGCGATGGGAAAACAGGTTCTCATGCCGATGAGCGTGAACCTCGAACTCGACGACCAGCAACTCGCACTTTCGGACGACTTCAAGGCGCAGCTCACCCATGATTTCCCAGGCGATCCGATCTCCGACATCTTCGCGGCGCCTTCCAGCGTGCGCAGCTCCGTGGCGACGGTTCCGGTCGTTTTGCGTATCCAGTATCCGTTGCTGCCGCTGATCGTGGCGATCTGCAGCGTGCTGGCGCTCGTTGGGGGGCTGGCGGCGCTCGCGCTGCTGTCCGGCCGGAGCCGGCGTTATCCGCTGGTTGTCAACGATACCCATCGACACGTCGTACTCAAGCCGTTTGCCAGCGTGCAGATTCGCGACGAAAACGGCACGCCGGTCGGAACCGTCAGACGGGGCCTGGGGCGCCCCAGGGTGACACAGGTCGCTGACGGTCACACGTTATCGCTTCGATAACACCTCGTATTTCAAATTACACACTCAACTGCACGTAGAGACCAATATGGCGCAAGAACAGAAAGACCAGAGCGGCTTCGCACTGCCCGCACCGCAAACCCAGAGCGCGCCCGCTGCCAGCGGCACTGTGTCGGGCAGCAGCGTGACGCAAACGGAGATCGTCACCTCGACCACGACCAACGTGAATGTCGACACGTCCTCGCGCGATCTGCTGATCGGCGGTGCCATTCTGCTGGTGCTGTTCATCGCCTTCTTCTTCCTGCGTGGAGCCTACGCTAATACGCTCGTCGCGAAACGTATTCCGCCGAACAAGGCGAATGCTGCAGGCTGGTGGCTCTTCGTGTTCCTAGCCAGCCTGTCGACCGGTGTCGTACTGTCGGCGGTGAACCCGGCGCGCTTTCTTGCGCCGCTCATCGTCGGGCCTCTGGGGCTAGTCGCGCTCGTCGCCATCCTGCTGATGATCCTGTCGGGTCGCAAGTAAGCCGGCGCGTCTTCACACCATTGCAACACGCGCTTTACGGACAGCTTCAAATCGGGGAATTGCGACACCATGTCTGACACCATCAATCAAACTATCGGCGCCGACGCAGGCAAGCAGGAACAGACTATCGAACTGCGTCCGACGCTGTTCATTGGTCTGGGCGGCACAGGCATGGAAGTGCTGATGCGCGTGCGCCGGCGGATCCTCAACACGTTGTGGGGCGGCGCGGGACAACGCACGCGTGTGGACAGCCTGACCGATTTCCCGGTCGCGCAATTTATCCAGTTCGATCTCGACACGGGCTCGATTGTCGAGCTCAATCGCGCCCAGGCCGACGATCTTCAGTTTCCGCTCGTCAAGTTCTCCGACGACGAGAAGATCGTCGAGACCTTCGATATGGACAAGTACAGCCGCGACGATGATGCGCTGGAAAAATATCCTCACGTCAAAGAGTGGTTGTCGCTGACGCCAAAAAAGATCCGCGAGCTGGGTATTGATCCGGCGAAAGGCGCGGGTCAGATTCGCGCCGTTTCGCGCCTCTATCTGTTCGACAAATACACGAAGCTGCGCGACAAGATCCGTCTTAAACTGCGCACGCTCAAAGCCGGTCTTTCGCACGAGCGTCAGCTCGCGGAACTCGGTTTGCGCATGGAAACCAGCAAGTTTCGCGTGGTGGTGGTGGCATCGGTTGCTGGTGGAACGGGTTCCGGCGCGTTCCTCGATGTGGGTTTGCTCTCGCGCTGGCTCGCGAAAACGGAAGTTGGTCACGCCGACGTCGAATTGATGCTGTTTCTGCCGACGGGCTATGCCGACAAGAACAAGGATCGCACGGCGGCAAATGGCTACGCCGCGTTGATGGAGCTCGAGTCGGCGATGATGGGCAACAAAGGCTATGTGGGCCGCTGGGATGCCTACGATCAGCCGGAGCTGCCGCGCGAGCCGTATGGCGAGGTGTATCTCATCGATTCGGGCAACCTCGCGCAACAGAATACGAAGGACATCAACGATGTCTATCACATGGTTGCAGACGCGCTGTTTGAGGATTTCGCCTCGGGCGATTTTGCGCGGCGCAAACGCTCGGTCGCGGTGAATCAGGCACAGCACAAGAATTTTCTGCACGATGCGCTGGTGCCGCGCAACCGCTTCGCGGACATGCGCCTGTCTTATTCGAAGCGCTTTTCGGCGTTCGGCCATGCCACGCTCGACACGCGTCAGGAAGCGCGCCGCGACGAGCTTGCCCATCGCTGGGCCGGCGCGATGCTGCAGGCATTCTTCGGTGTCGGTAGCGGCGATCTTGGCGCCAATCGCGCGACGGACAAGCAGCGCGACGAGTTCCTCGCGGCACACGTCGCGCTGCGCCCGATGCCGTTCAGCGAATTTCCGGAGTTCTCCGACAAGAGCATCGAGTTGCAACGCTCGAGCGGCGAATTCACCGACTTCGCGATTACGAGCGATTTGTTGCAGGACAAGAACGGCTTGCTTCTGGCAGGCATCGAACAGCGTGTCAACGCGCAGATCAACGCTATTCGAAGCGGTTTTCAGCGGGCCGAATGGCCCACGCATCTGCGTGAGGCGATGAAGCAGCTTGAACGCGACGCCGTGCGCGACCAGGACTCGACTGCAGATACGACTGAGGATCGTGTCAGCAAGCGCCGCCGTGAAATCTTCGAGCGCATCAAGAAGACGGTCAGCGATCAGCTGTACGCTTACCTCGACAACAAGGAATTTGGCGGCCTCGAATACGTGCTTTCGCTGGTCGAGCAGATCAAGGACCGCCTGGAGGCGCAGGGCACGGGCCTGATCGCTGCGCTGGAGTTGAACGCGGAGCGTTACCGCGAAATCAAGGAAGCGGTGCGCAGCCGCGAATACGAGCGTCTGCTCGACAATCTTGCGCAAACGCGTTCGGGCCTGTTCGGTCTGGGCGGCGGCGACAAGCAGGCAAACACGGTGCTGGATCACTTGCGCATCGAAATGGCCAACGCGCTCAAGTTCCACCTGCGCGCCAAAGCGGCCAGCGAAGCCGCACAACTGATGCAGGATGTGTCTGCCTGGCTCGGCCGCAAAACGGGTATCGACGCGCAGGGGCGTGCGGTTTGGAGTGGTCAGGTCGGCGAATTCCAGTCTGGGCGCGATCAGGTGCTCGGCATGCTCAGGGATTTGCAGAGCGCCAATGCGATTCTGCAGCAGGATCTGACCAAGCAGCACAGCACCCTGATCGTGGTGCCGGCCACATTGCGCGATGTGCCGATGCCCGCCGCGCCGCAATTGCGTGAATGGGCTGACGACGCGTTCAAGGATATCGGCGGCTCCAAGGTCTTGTTCCCGATGCTCGCCGACGCCGAGCAGCGCAGTGAAATTCTTCTCAAGATCAAGCGTATGGCCGAGCGCCAGCTCAGCGTGCTGGGCGCGGCCGACACGGGCAGCGAAGTGGTCGATCCGTTGCTCGATGCCTTGGATCAGATGTCGCCCGGACAGCGGGGCGAATACTTCCGCAAGCTGCTGGCTTGTGCGATGCCCTGGATCGACGCCAATCTGGGCGGAGATTTCATGCTCAATGCGGACCAGTACAAATGCTTTATCGGCGTGAATGGTGCCGATGAATTCCGCCGCAAGTTCGGTGCGGAAATCGATGCGAGCGTACCGACTCATGCAGGCATCACGCCCGCGCAGATTTCGATTGTCGAGACCGGCTTGCCGGGTCGCGCGGTCTGTTACAGCGAACTCTCCGGCGTACCGATGACGGTGCTGCGCGGGCTCGAAGGCTGGCGCACGAGTTATCGAAAGGAATCCGAAAAGAGCCCGACGCACGCGCATATCGACTCGACGCAATTCAGCCATCCGATGGCACCGAGTACCGACGAAATCAGTCGTCTGGCCGAGGACTTCAAACAGTATCTCCTCGCCATCATGCTCGGTACGCTCACACGCGCGACGCAACGCGTGACGCCGCCGGGGCAGTATCAGTTCGCCGTGGCGCGGGGCGACGTGCGCCGCATTGGCAACGAGCGGGCAATTCGCCAGAACGGCCTGCCGGTGACGTATCGTGCGGGCATCGTCAACCGCGTGCAGGAAGCGCTCGCCGATCTCGATGCATTGCAGACAAGTGCGCTTGCCGCGCTGTGCTGCTACTACGAAACGGCGGTGTACACGCCCAAGCTGGTATCCGATTCGACAGGCGCGGAGCAGGTGCGCAAAGGTTTCGCCAGCGCCATTGCCGGCGAAGCGAAGCGGGATCTGCGTGATAGCGCCCGTCGCAAGGGGGTGAGCGAGGCGGAGCTCGACCGCCATGAGCGACGGCTGCTCGATGATCTGCCGTCGTGGGCCTCGGTGATCGGCGACTCGGACGCGGATGCCTATGACTGGGAAGTGCGCGAACCGAACGAAGATCAGGTACCGCGTCTGAAGTTTGCGTTGCGCCCGGAGCGTCTCGTGCCTGGTGGGTTCAACGACCTGTTGCAGCAGCAGGCGGCCGCGCCCGTGGCTGCGATAGCACCTTCGCCGTATTTGCCGATGGCGGCGCCGGCTCCGGCTCCGGTTGCCCCGCCGCCAGTTTTTGCACCCCCACCGCTGGTGGCTACGCCGCCGGGACTGCCGCCCGCGCCCGGCGCGTTGCCGCCCGTTGCGCATCAGTATCTGCTCGGCATCAATGGCCAACAGTTTGGACCGTATAACGCCCAGCAGGTCGTGCAGTTCGTGCAAGCCGGACAAATCGCGCTGCCGGCTACCAAGGTCTGGCGCTCGGGGCTTGCAGAGTGGGTCGAATTGGCCACTTTTGCCGAGTTGATGGGGGCGTCGCAGCCGCAAATGATGCCGCCGCCCTTGATGCCGGGTGCGCCCCCTTTGCCGCTGTGAAGGCGTGAAGAACAGCGCCGGGCTTGCTGCCCGGCATGCGATTAGCAGGAAAACGCCGTGAAAAACTGTATTCAATGCGATAAACGTTTGTTCGGGACAGTTGCGTTCTGTCCGTTTTGCGGGACCACGACCGGTGAAGTGCCGGTCGAGCTCGCTGTGGCTCAAGCCGTCGTCTCAGCTCAGGTCGAGGAGCCTGTACCGGCACGAGAAAAAGGCGCCGCGGCAGTCGCGCCCGAGCCCGATCAGGAACGCGCGCAACCGCAACAGCCTCAACAGCGAAAGGCGAACGGGCGCGCCGAAAAGACGCCGTCGCGCGATGCAGAGAAAGCGCCTGCGGTAACCGTGAAGCAGGAGCGTCAGGCGAGGGCGAAAGCAGCGCCGCAGAAAGAAGCGCCTCAGCCCGTGCAGAAGGGCCAGGCGAAGCGGCCGCGCAAGTGGCTGCGCAATATCGCACTCGGTGCGGGTGCAATCGTCGTCGTGCTGATGTTGATTGGACGAGGTGCGAGCAAGCACGAGGCCGCCTGCAACCAGCAAATCGATGCGGGCACAAAGCTTTTGCAGAGCGGAGATCTCGCGGGCGCGGCGCAGCAGGGCAAACTGGCCGCAGCCAGTTGCACCGGCAATCTCGAAGCGAAGGCGACGGCCTTTCAGACGCTCGTGACCAACGCAGAGTCGGCGGCGGCGTCCGTACACGCGCAGTGCTCGCGTGCCTATAACGCGGTGATGTCGCGGTTGCACGACGGCCGCCTGAGCGCGGCGGTCAGTGGTCTGAACCAGTTGCCGCTGGCCTGTGCAGGCACGCCGGACGCGAACCAGCTCAAGGATCAGGTCGAACAGGCGAGTACTGCAGCCGATACCGCCGAGCAGCAGGCCCGCACCGCGATTGCTGCAGGCAATACAGAAGCAGCCACGGAAGCGCTCAACGAACTCGCGCGTCTAGATCGTTTCCGGCAAGTATTGCCGTCGCTGCGCGCACAGGCCGCTGCGATTGCGACCACCGTTCCGGCCGTTACATCGACGGATCAAGCCGCGCCGGCTTCTGCTGCGCAAGCGCCCATTTTGCAGGCGCCCGTGGCTCAGGCTGTGCATCCCTCGACGGTTCCCTCATCCGGGGCGAGTGGCGAAGCCCTTGCCGCGCAGCAATTCATTCGCGATGCGCAAACGGCGTTGGCACAAGGTCGCTTCGATGCGGCCAAAACCTATCTGGATACTGCACGGCGCCTGAATCCGGACAATCCGCGCATCGATGCACTGGCGCGTGTGGTACGCGATCGTGAGCGTCAGGTGCTCGAAGACGACACAACAATCAAATGAACGGGGTATTGAACATGTTCGAGAAGTCCTGCAAACGGTTGGTGGTCCCGGCCGTCATCACCTGCCTGCTAGCCGGTTGCGCCGTGCCGCCGCAAAACGGTGCAACACCGGGCGACGCCGCTGCGACGAGTACAGATCCGTGTTCGGTCGGTACATCGGCGGCGGCGGGGGCGGCGGTCGGTGCCTTGATCGGCGCATTGGCTGGCGGCACCAAGGGGGCGTTGATCGGCGCGGCTGCGGGCGGTGTGCTGGTCGGTGCGGGCTGCTATGCCGTGAATGTGCGATCGCGGCAGGTGCGTACCGCGGCTGAAGTCGATCACGATTACATCGCGCGACGCGGCACGTTGCCGCCGCAACCGCAGGTCGTTGCCTATAACGTCCAGGTTAATAACCGCGCTGTGCGCGGCAAACCGTTTACGGTCACTACCGAAGCGGAACTCGTTAATGGCCGCAATCAGCAGATCAACGATGTAAAAGAGCAGATTGTGCTGCTCGATCCGAAGGGCGAACCGTTCAAGAACGGCACCAAGCCACTCGAAACGCAGAATGCATCCGCCGGCAAGTTTGAGAACTCGTTTGAGTTGACGCTGCCGCAGGGCGTTTCGCAAGGCGTTTATGCCATGAAGACCAACCTTTACGTCAATGGGCGCCTGGCTGCTACACGCGATCTGCGCACGCAGGTGGTGCTGGACGATCAAGGCCAGGTGACGCTGGTTGCTGCAATGTGAGTGCGCAATCGGGAGCAGGGCATCGCTCCCGGTTGCAGATCCAGATGAGCGGCACGCCGCTGCTATCGATATCGGGCGTTTCTGACGGGCATTCGCGGGAGCGCCGCCTGCCCGCTATAGCCCATAAAAATCAAACTCAGCGCACCGGCGGCGCAGCGGCCAGCAGGCTGCGCAAGAACATCATGATCATGCGTCCAATGGGCGCTTCGGCGAGCAGCGTTCGCTGCAATGCGAGTCCTTGCGAGAGCCCCATGAAGGACGCGGCCAGCACAGTGGGCGATTCTGGCGGGACCTTTTTCATTCTGGCGAAAATCTGCGTGATGCACCAGGCAAGGCCATCGCGGTGAGCGTTGAGCAGTTCCTCCGAGGCCGCGGCAAACACGGGGCTGCGCTGGCCTTGAAGCTTGAACTCCACGCCTAGCACCGACCACTCGGGTTCAGCGTCAAGCGTCTGCGCCCAGATCTCCAGCGCGTTCAATATGTCTTCCGCCGAGGCCGATGGGTCACTGAGCGCCCGCGCAATGTCGGTGACTTGCGTCGTTGAGCGCTCTCGCATCAATTCCACGAACAGCTCTTCTTTGCTGGCGAAATTCGAATAGAAAGCACCCTGCGTATAACCGGCCTCGGACGCAATGTCCCTGAGCGATGTTGCGCCGAACCCTCGCTCGACGAATAAGCGCTTCGCCGCAGCAAGCAAATGGGTTCGAGTCTGCAATTGACTGGCTTCGCGGCTCAGCCGCGGTGGGGAGGACGCCGCTTTCATGGCCGCAAGGATATCAGTTGATATTTAAATTTCAAATGGATATTATTACATTCGCATATCAATTGATACGTCAATGTAAGGGTTGCGTCCCTGTGAGGCAGGGCGCGGATATCGGCAAAAGACTGGGTGTGTGATGCAGGGTGTGCAATGCACTAACCAGGCCATGAATTACGGAAAGCGAGCATGAATAGCAAGGTGAGCGTGTTGAAGCAGCAACTCGTGCGACTCGATGAGCGAATTTCAGTTGCCTGGCAACAGGAGCAGAAAGCCGCGATCGAGCACATCCGCCAGGTGATGAACTTCTTCAATCTCGTGCCGAACCAGTTGCGTGTCGACCGGCGCGGCCGCTATAACACCCGACCGCTTCAGATGAAGTATCAGGACCCCGTCACAGGCGCGACATGGACCGGCCGCGGACGCGCGCCGTCGTGGATACGGAACAAAAGCTATAACGACTTTCTTGTCCCTCAGCCCGATGGCGTTGGGACAGATGCGAGAGGGCGCTCGAATCGATCGAACGCCTCTGACGAAATTCTGCGCTGAATCGCAGACGCCGTCCTTTACGCCGCGTCAGCCTGCTCGCGCATACGACGGGCTTCGTCGCGCAGGAATTGCTGGTAATCATCCAGATCGCCATCGAAGGGTTCGACGCCACCCTTGGTGACCAGCCAGAACTCGTCGCAGACCGCGCGCAGCAGCGCCCGGTCGTGACTGACCAGCATCACCGTGCCCTCGAATTCATTGAGCGCCATGGCGAGCGCTTCGCGCGTAGCGAGGTCGAGGTGGTTGGTCGGCTCGTCGAGCAGCAGCAGGTTGGGGCGCTGCCACACGATCATGCACAGCACGAGGCGAGCCTTTTCGCCGCCGCTCATCGTGTGAACGGCCTGGTGCACCGTGTCGCCGCTGAAATTGAAGGTGCCGAGGAAGGTGCGCAGCGATTGTTCCGTGCCGCTCTGACCCGGCGCGCGCATGCTCGGCGGCGTGTCCCTGGCAAGGCGGATCATATGCTCCATCGGCGTGTCTTGCGGGCGCAGGACGTCGAGTTCCTGCTGCGCGAAATAGCCGATGTTCAGGCCCTTGCCCTCGCTGATTTCGCCGGCAATCGGCTTCAGCGCGTGCGCGACCGTTTTCACCAGCGTCGACTTGCCCTGGCCGTTGGCACCGAGAATGCCGATGCGCTGCCCGGCCAGCACGGAGCGATTGATGCCCCGCACGATAACCGTAGGCGGCGTGCCCGGCTCTGCGTCTTCCGGCGCGGGATAACCGAAACTCGCGTCGAGCATCGACAACAGCGGGTTCGGGACGTTGAGCGGCTCCTTGAACTCGAAGTTGAACTCGGCTTCCGCAAGCACCGGTGCGATTTTCTCCATGCGTTCGAGTGCTTTGACGCGGCTCTGCGCCTGCTTTGCCTTCGAGGCCTTGGCCTTGAAACGGTCGATGAACTTCTGCAGATGCGCGATCTTGTCCGCCTGCCTGGCGAGCGCGGCCTGCTGCAACTCCAGCTGCTCGGCACGCATGTCTTCGAACTTGCTGTAGTTGCCGCCGTAGCGCACGAGCTTGGCGTTGTCGACGTGCACCGTCACCTGCGTGACCGCGTCGAGGAATTCGCGGTCGTGGCTGATCACCACGAGCGTACCCTGATAGCGTTTGAGCCAGGCCTCCAGCCAGACCAGTGCATCGAGGTCCAGGTGGTTGGTCGGTTCGTCGAGCAGCAGCAAGTCGGACGGGCACATCAGCGCGCGCGCCAGTTGCAGTCGCATGCGCCAGCCGCCGGAGAAACTGCTGACCGGCTGGTCAAGCTGCGCGGCCGTAAAGCCGAGCCCCTGAATCAGCGCCTGGGCGCGTGCGGACGCGTCGTGCGCGCCGGCGTCGTGCAGGGCCATGTACGCGTGCGCCATGCGCATGCCGTCGTCGCTGGCCTCGGCGGCGGCGACTTCGGCCTGGGCGGCCAGCAGGACGGTGTCACCCTCGACCACGAAGTCCGTCGCGCCTTGCTCGGTTTCCGGCATATCCTGCGCGACCTGGCCCATTTTCCAGGCAGCCGGGATCGAGAACTCGCCGCTGTCTTCGTGCAGCGTGCCGTTGAGAAGCGCGAAGAATGACGATTTGCCGGCGCCATTGCGGCCGACCAGGCCGATCTTTTCGCCAGGGGTAAAGGTGACGGAGGCGCTGTCGAGCACGACCTTGACGCCGCGGCGCAGCGTGACATTACGGACGGAAATCATAAGAAGCTACTTCGGAGAGGAATGGCATGATAGCCGACCGGGCGCGCGGGGCGGTCTCTTTTCTGAGCCCCCTGCGCTTGACGGCCGTTTTGGCCGCGTTTATTGGTCGTGCTTATTGGCCATGATTATCGGCTACACGGCAGGCCTCACCGAAAGCGCTTCAGTCGGCAGCTAGATACCCAGGCGTTTCCGGAAGGTACTGGGTTTCGCTCTGTTCCGCTTCGATGAAAGCGGTGAAATCGGCTGCCTGCAGCGCCGCGGTATCGGCACTCGCGAGCGGACGTTTTCGCATGGCCTGGCTCAGGATATAAGGCGCGTGCTGATAGAAGAGTTCGAGTTGCCGCGCATCCGATGCGCGAGGCTCGAGGCCAAAAACTTCCTCGAGCGCCCGGCGTGCGAGATGAAAACGCTGAAGTCCGCGAATGACGCGGACCTGAAACACCACCCCATCACTGTTGTGAGGGATTGCAGCCCAAATCAGCGCGCTGCCCATGACGAGTCCCCATTCGGCGACAAACCTGATTTAAAGTTCGTTGCTTGATGATGGCCCGCGAAAAATCCGTTTCAAAAATACGATGATCTGACTTTGGTATTTTCACCACACATGGCGAGTGAGTCTGAAGTCAAGCGGAAATCGCGTTATCCGCGCGTATCGACCCAGTTGCGCGCCCAGCGTGTCGAGTGCTGCAGCGCCTGTTCTTCCGTTGCGAAGTAGTCGAGCGAATAGAACTGATAGCAACCGTCGGCGTGCGCACTATTGGTGCGTTCGAGCATCAGGTTGGATGAAAAGCACCCGTCGGCCAAACGATGCGCGGACGGTGTAACGGCGTAGCCGTTGTATTGGTGAATTTGATTGGTTTGCATTTTAATTTTATTAGTATCCGAATGCGCGTGTGTCGTGCGATACGAGCACAGGCGAGCTGATTCAAAGCCACTGCGAGCCGAATCTGGAGTAGTCGGAAAACAAAAAGGCGTAAGAGCCGAAGGGGAGAATGAGGTGCAACGAGGCGTATGGCGTCGGGCCGAGCTGCTCGATACAGGGCAGCCGAGGGCGATCGCGCCAACTTTGGGAGACTTATGCTCCGCGAGGGTGTCGCTGCAACCCGGCGTCCGTTGTCGGAAGCCGGGTCCTTCAAACTTTACAGCGGCTTGATGTTAGCCGCTTGCAGACCCTTCGGGCCTTGCTTCGTTTCGAAGCTCACTTTCTGGTTTTCAGCGAGCGTCTTGAAGCCGTCGGTCTTGATTTCCGAGAAATGAGCGAACAGGTCGTCGCCACCCTTGTCCGGGGTGATGAAGCCAAAGCCCTTGCTGTCGTTGAACCACTTAACGGTACCGGTTTCCATGGAAAATCCTTGAGGTAAAAAAATACGAAAGTTCGCTCAATAAAGAGAACGTGTGAAGCGACAAGGAGGGAGGTGACCACGAATACCGCTGAGGAGCGAGCAATTGATGAACAGCAATCGAACTTCTTGACCTTCGAACGACACACTAACCGCATGAGCGTATCAGCGTCAAGAATTATCTTGTAACTGTTCCGCCGAGCGTTCGTTCGAGTCAATGAGCGATGCGGCCCCGATTGCCCGCGCGCCTCATCGGGCGCGGCACGTGTGCAACCCTGCTTGCGCGATGGGCGGCCGCTTTATCAGGGCCGCGCTCCATCGCTTCGATCAGTAGCGCTTTTTCGGCGGCATCGACCGCTTGGCCAGCTTGCGCACGCGTGCGACCGCAGCCGCCTTCTTGCGCTTGCGTTCGGTCGTAGGCTTTTCATAGGCCGTGCGGGAACGCAGTTCCTGAATCAGGCCAGTGCGCTCGATTGCGCGACGGAAGCGGCGCAGTGCGACGTCCACGGGTTCGTCGGGTTTCAGAATTACGGTAGTCAACTCATTCCTTTGTTGAGATCCGGCAGCAGGGAAAAGGGCGATGTGGATGCCATTTTCCTTGACTGGCAGCGATCAGGCGGATCGTGGTGAGCAGCAGAGACGCTGGTGCTTGCACCTCGCAGCGCCGCAAGTGTAGCAATTGTTGCTGCTTTCGCGTGGAGTAATCGACCGGATGTAGCGTTGGGCGCGGGTGCGAGGCCGTAAAATAGGTCCAAAACCTCGATCGCATGGATCGCGCCAGCACCGCGTTTCGGTGCCCGACGTCGGCGGTTGGTTCAATTTATAGCGGATAAACAGCAGCGGAGAAGACGGGCAATGAAAATGGCAGACCTCATGACCACGCGCCTGGTCACGGTGGGTTTCGACGACACGCTTGAAACCGTCAAGGAGATCTTTGAGCAGACCGGGTTCCATCACCTGCTGGTGGTCGAGGACAGAAAGCTGCAAGGTGTGGTGTCCGATCGAGACCTCCTGCGTGCGTTGAGCCCCTTCATCGACAGCGTGGTGGAGACGAAGCGGGATCTGGGGACACTGACGAGGCGCGTTCATCAGATCATGAGCCGAAAGCCGTTGACACTCGGTGCGGACGCCGGGGTAGAAGAAGCGATCCAGTTATTTCTCGAGAATTCGATTTCGTGTATCCCCATCGTGAACGCTGAATTCGTTCCGATTGGCATTGTCAGCTGGCGGGATATTCTGCGGTCTTATCCGCGACAGTAAGTAGTCGACGGCCGCCTCGTTCGTTCGGAAACAAGGGCGCACACGCGAGGCGTTTGATGATGCTAAGGTTAAACGTGTCGCGTCGGCAAACCGAAACGCGGTCGTAGTCGACGACGTCCAGTCAACCGGCGAAGGAGAGACTATGAGGAAGCTTGTGACGCTCGCGATCCTGGTCGCAGTAGCCAGTTCATTGAGTGGGTGTTTCTGGGGCCCGCCGCCTGGTGGAGGACCCGGCGGCCCTGGCGGACCCGGAGGCGGCCAGGGTGGCCCCGGTGATGGTCCCGGCCCTCACGGGGCAATCGTCGTGCCGCATGCAGATCGGGCGGCCTGACCGCAACACCGGACCCGACAAGGTGCCAGGCGCAGAGGCGTTCAGTGCAGCGAACGCCGATTCTGCGTAGAAATGAACTCAGCGTGTGAGTCGCCTGTCACTTTGAGCTGCACCTCGCCAATACCCATCGCGCGTTCGATGAGAAGCCTGTCGCCCGCGGCGCCACCGCGCAGGCCTGCGGGTCGCGAGCATTCCCGGACAGGACGAACTGACTTTTCAAAGGCAAAAAGCGTATTAAATCCTTTAACCAGCGGGGCTTCTCATAGTCGGGCATGGCGTCGTTTAAAGCATGTCCATTAAATTCGCCCATAAAACCGGCTAATCACGGGCAGTAAGGCTGCCGGGGCGCGACGTCCCGCACCCTGGCACCCCAGGCGCCATCCATCGTTATGCGCCGTTCGATCCGAAAGCAGCGGATGCATCGCCGGCACCCGACGAACTTTCATTCGTGATCACCACATAGCGGCCATAAAAGAACGGCATGCCGAAATCCAGGCCGTCCTCGACGAGACCGTACACGCCGATATCGTTAAACGCATAGACGCCGCTGCTGCTCAGCAGCGTATTCACATTGCCAACCTTGAACGTGCCGGTATAGGAGCCGCTGGAACTGCTGGCGCCGCTGTTGGGCGCGAACGTCACGGATTCGGTCTGCACCGACGACGGACAGTAATAGCCGCTATAGGTGCCCGTGCACTGCGTCAGCGAGCTGTCCTGGAAGTACAGGAAGTTTGTGCCGGAGTCGATGAAGCTGTACTGGTTGGCGGTGCCGCCGTAGGTTGCGGTGAACTCGAAGTTCGCGTCGAGCGCAATCGTGCTCAGCGACGTCAGGGTATTGTCCGACTGCGTGCCGACGCCGAGATAGAGCGTTCCGGTCGCGCTCGCCTGGCCGCTGTCCGACACACTCGGCATCGAAAGGACGATGCCGTTATTGTCGTTGGTGAGCATGCTGACTGGATTGGTCACCTGCTGGGTCAAAGGTACGGCGCTCTCCGTCGAGCAACCCGAGCCGCTCGAACAGGCGTAGTAGAGCGGCAGCGCGGTGCTCGCACACGATTGCCCGCAGTCGCGGATCTGCCCTTGCACGCCCAGAATGCCGTACGCGCCCAACTGGCTGACGGTGCCCATGTTTGTACCGGCGCTTGCGCATGACGACGGTGCCGAGCCGGCCGCCGAATCGGCGATCACCTCGATCGGAACGCTCGACGCCGTCTCGCTGCCCAGTTCTACATCAGCCAGACGCACCGAGCCCCAGGTATAGCCGCTGACGAACTGGCTGCATTCATCGATGTAATATCCCGACGACAATTGCTCGCGGCTCATGCCGGCCAGCGTCGTCGAACTCAGCTTCGACGCCAGCACGCGCAGGCCGGTGGAACCGGTATCCAGCAGCACGTGATCGATCGTGTCGCAGGTACTGGTGCCGGGCGCGCAGACGGTCACCGTGACGAAGGGCAGGTTCGGGTAGTTGCTGAGGCTTTTCTCCACCGTCACCGTCATTGAGTTGCTCACGCTCGCGGATGCCGTCGTCCCCGTCGAGGTCGATGAGCTTGACGAACTCGATGAACTCGACGAGTCGCTCGAACTGGAGGAACTGCTTGAGCCGTCCGACGAACCGCCACCGCCGCAGGCCGCCAGTGCAAGCACCAGACCACACGCTGCGATCCGGGCGACAGTGCGACGCGGCGCCAGTACGAACGCGCGTTGGAACGAGGCGCGGCTGGCAGGGAAAGGACTCGCCAGGAGCGCGATAGCGCAGGCGAATACCGCGAGGAAAGACATTGTCGTCATGACTGGACTATGGCGAGAAAAACGAAAGCGGAAGAGGACACCAGCCGCGCAAACGCTGCACGTTACCGATGCGTCAGTTACTGGATGACCGACGTGCTGAGGTCGGTCGGCAACAGTGACGGCAGCCAGGCGCGGCCGTGGAAGTGCCGTTGATGGCCTTGCACCTGCACGACGAAATCATCGGTGCTGATATTCACGCCACCGTTGCGCTGCCGGTTGGTCTGGCTTTGCAGCGCGGCCACGTATTCGGAGAAGATCGTGCTCCCCATGAAGGAGCGCAGATCGGGAATGAAGGGGCCGTCCCACGCCAGCGCGAACACCGTGCCGTCGACATTCAGGTATTCGCGTTCGGTCACGCCGTTGTCGAGCGTCGATTCGCGTACCGTGTACGTGGTGGAGGTGCTGGTGGACGAGGTCGAAGACGTGCTGCTCGTGGCCTTCAGCGCGACGGCTTCAGAGGTCCGGACGCTGGTCATCGGGAGCGTCGGCTGACCGCCGAGGGCGGCATGGGCGCCGGCGCAGAACACGCTGCCCAATACCAGCACGGCGATCCGTGCCGCGGCCCGCGTGGTCGCGGACGTATGAGGGACGGCGGGCATGACGGCTGACACAGCCGCCGCACAACGCAAGCGATTCACGGGAATCTCTCCTGACAAACGGGAAACGGGATGATAAATACGGTATTTTTGTTCGTGTGCTCATCGCTGAGGCGAATGCCGGCTTTCGATGGGCACGACGGCTATTTTTCGCGCGATATTCGAATTGTCGATGTCAACAATGACGATTCAATGTTGCATGCAGCCGGAAATCCGGCCGCGGCGGCGCAATATTAATTGAGCATGCAACGAATCAATCGCGCGATTCTACACAAGAAGAATCATTCATTCAGCCCCAGAAAACCTGGCTTATCGCTGATGATCGGATATTCCGTCTACCCAAAGGTCTTCAGCGTCTGGAATATGATGGGAAGCGCATCCAGATAAAAGGATCGGGGATTCTTCCGCCGCGAAATCGATCGATATAGCGGTATTTATCGAGTCGTTCCTTACTTTGTCTTTCCTGTTGGCCTGCGGGCCGTCGCGCGTTATGCCTAATCAGTCAGGAAGCGATGCATGACGTAGGCGTCGACATAGCCCAATTTTGGGTGGCGGAAAACGCTTGGCAGTGTTCCCACAATCGAAAAACCCAGTTTCTGCCAGAGAGCGACCGCAGCCGTATTGGTGCTGACCACAAAGTTGAATTGCATCGCCTCATAACCGGCCTTGCGGGCCTCCTGCAGGCAGTGCAATCCCAATTGCTGACCAATGCCTTTGCCGCTGTGACCAGGCGAGACCATGAACGACGCGTTGGCGACGTGGTTGCCCAGGTCGCGCGTGTTGGGAATCAGCTTATAGAAACCGACGATCTGGCCATCCTCCTGCGCTACGTAAGAGACAACGCCGGGTCCGAACCAGTAGGTAAAAGCGTCCTCGTGCGATGTATCGGGGGCAAACACATAGGTGTCCCCGTTGCTGATCACTTGCTGGAAAATCGGCCAGATGGCTTCAAAATCAGATTCGACTGCCGGGCGGATATTCATACAGGGCGTGGTTCCTTTATTTCGAGTCTGCCGAGGGGCTTAAAACGGTCGTGCGCAACCTTGCTGGCGCAGGATCGTCCCGGCCAGCGGGCCGCATCACGCGCGGCTGGATCGAGTCTAGCACCCTCAAAATGGCCGGTTGACTGCCTCAAAAACG
The DNA here is from genome assembly GCF_905220255.1 of Paraburkholderia sp. J69-1. Lineage (NCBI taxonomy): Bacteria > Pseudomonadati > Pseudomonadota > Betaproteobacteria > Burkholderiales > Burkholderiaceae > Paraburkholderia > Paraburkholderia sp. J69-1. The sequence goes on from NZ_CAJMZG010000005.1 coordinate 445,724, forward strand.
ACGGGCGCCGCCACGCGCGGTCTGCCTGTTCGTCGACGCCCCATTTCAATCGCGGTACGAGCCGATCGACTGTCTTTGTCCGACTGCGCAGATCTTGCTGACGCCCTCTCTTGGTGTTTTCTCCTATAGCGAAAATTTCGCCAAAATGTCCTTGCATCAAACGAGATTTACTTCTATCAAACAAATTTTGACGCCGAATTTTGTTCCTGATATCGTTTCTTTACGTGGGAAGGGGGCAGGTCACCACGCACGCAGAAGCGATGTTTTTCTACGTGATCGACGGTGAAATGCCGCTGGAACTGGAAGGCAGGGCGAATGTGCCGGGAGTAGAAGATCCGGCTCATGATCAGTCCACGGTGCGGTAACAACGTAGGTAAACAAGCGGTCGTCATTCAGCTAATGACGCGGCTGTTCCAGTTGGGAGACACAGGTAGCGACGCGTGGCGCTTGCCTGCATAAAATTGTAAGGATGGCGAAGTGAATAAGTTGCATCGGCTGCGCTCGTCAATACGACGCTGGCCATTGCGACTTGAGGCGACGTGCACTCTGTGCGCCGTCATCTGCATTAAAAAAACCATTTCAATCAAATAATTACATCAGGCAGTGGAACACAGATGAAGAACAACAACATCAAACTCAGCGTTATCGCTGTGGCTGCTTTCGCAGCATCCTCGGCAGCCATGGCGCAGTCGTCGGTCACTTTGTACGGCATGCTCGACGCAGGTATCGGCTATACCTCGAACGTCGGCGGTCACAGCAAGGTGAGCCAGGACGGCGGTGCGGCAGGCTCGAACAAGTGGGGCCTCAAAGGACAGGAAGATCTCGGCGGCGGCCTCAAGGCAGTCTTCAAGCTCGAAAATGGTTTTAACATCGGCACCGGCAAAATTAACGGCCAAGGTCCTATTGGCTCCACGCGTTCGCTGTTCAACCGTCAGGCTTACGTAGGCCTCGCATCGGACGAATACGGTACGGTGCGTCTGGGTCGCCAGATCGATGCTGTGACGGAAATGATTCAAGGCCTCACGGGCGACGGCATTTCGGCAGCGGCATTCTCGACCCCGGGCGACGTCGACAACAACGACAACACGACGAACCAGAACAACGCCGTCAAATACATTTCGCCGGTTTTCCACGGCTTGCAGGTTGAAGGCGCGTACTCGTTCGGTGGCGTTGCCGGCGCAATGGGCTCGGGCCAATCGTGGTCGGTGGCAGCGGATTACGTTCAAGGCGGGTTGACCGCGGCTGGCGGCTACTTCCGTGCCGTGAATCAAGGCGAGAGCGGCTGGGAAAACGCAACGGCACAGCCGTCGTTCGGCGGCGCGCTGGGCTATCCTAGCTCGGGCTACTACGGTGGCAATGCGTTCAAGAGCGCGGGCATTGCTCAAGTCGCGGGTCAATACCAGTTCGGTCCGTACACGGCTGGCCTGCGTTACTCGAACGCACAGTACGAGGGTTTCAACGGTCAACCGTCGATTCACTTCAACGTGTTCGCGGGTCTTCTGCAGTATCAGGTCACCCCGGCGCTTTCACTGGCGACCGAATACACGTACGTCTACGGTTCGGCGGCCACGCCTGATCAATCGACCCAGGGCCGCACGATGGCCTCGATCAACCAGGTGTCGCTGGGCGCTACGTATGCGCTGTCGAAGAGCACCTCGGTCTATGTGATGGGTGCCTATGTTCACGCGTTGGGCGCTCAGGCTTCGGTTGCTGACTTTGGTAACACCGCATCGGGTGGCAACCAGATTCAAGCCAATATCGGCATGTATCACGCCTTCTAATCTAATCGCTGGTGCAGGTTGCCGGAGTCATGGCTGCATGACTCCGGCACAGATGCCCTCCGCGATTGAACCTCGACTGTCCTGACTGGCATCGACCCGGAATAAC